>PXPT01000182.1 GCA_003021505.1 Cyanobacteria bacterium QS_4_48_99
TTCCTGCACTAGCTTCAGGCTCTCTACCTTCTTGTTGAGGAACTTTTTGGCGCAAAGCATTATTCATGTCTTGCCAAACTCCCTTTTTCTGCCAACGGCGACAATAGAAGTACCAGTAGTGAGTCAGGGGGTAGGTCATGGGGCAATCTCCCACCCACATCCAGTTCGCAACACCTCAAAGATAGCATGGACTACCTCACCCAGGTCTACGCTGCGGGGATGACCACCAGGTTTAGCCGGAGGGATGAGCGGTTCAATGAGCTTCCACTGCTCATTGCTTCGGTCACTTTGGTAGGCTTTTCTGCTCATCAGTTGGGGATTGATACAGTCCTCGGCTAGCATAACGACTCCTTTCTGCTTGAGTGTCTTTATTTTTTCTTTATAAATCACCTCTTAGGTTTGGTTTCCCAACAATCTTCCCAGGAGCTGAATTTCATTCAGCTCCACCGTACCTCAGCTCACACCGCTAAACAGTTAATCGTACCAGACAAGATGATCTTACTTTTTCAATCCCCTGATACTCCAGAACTCCATCCTATCGAAAGAGTCTGGCACTAGATGAAGGAGTTTCTGAGTTGGGAACTCTTTGATTCTCTAGAAGAACTGCGCCTGCAAGTTAGAACAATCATTGAACCAGAATTGTCTCCAACAGTGATCACATCTCTGACAGGACGCACCTCTCTCTTCTCCAGCTTAAGTATTGCAGGTATTTAGCAAAATAGTATCACCAAAAGCAAGGAAGGTCGGGGTGACAGTCATTAGCACGTAGTCAGCGCGTTAGCACTAATGACTAATGACTTCTTTAATCAAGCAACAGTTGTCAACCCATTGAAATAATCTTGCAACTGTCGTTCGTGATCGTGGCGGAGGTTGCCTAAAGGTAGGGCATGGGAGACAAAAGCCTGAACTTCCGAGACTTCTATTGTATCCTGAGCCTGCATGATTCCTTCGACGTCGGCTTCTATGGCAACACTAATTGAATGCACTCTGGGATCGCGCTCTGGTGTTGAGTAAACGCCTACTAAACGGCGAATTTTTAGTAGTTCTAATCCCGTCTCTTCTGCTAACTCCCGACGCGCTGCGGTGGGAAGATCTTCGCCCCAATTCACGATACCGCCGGGTAAACTCCACTGACCTGTTTCCCGACCGCGAATCAAAACAATGCGACCATCAGGCAAGATGGGGATAATCGTCGCGCCAGTAACGGGATGGCGGAAAATAATTCCCAGAACGGTGGTGAGAAACTGCCATGTGCGATCCATAGATTTATTGATGGGCAACCTCGTGGGTTACCCCCTCCTAACGGATTTGTGCGCGTGCCTGTTCCAGTGCTTGACGGACTTGCTCGAAGCCAGTGCCGCCATAGCTATTGCGGGCAGCAACGACTTGGTTGGGAGCAATTGCCTCGTAAATATCTGCCTCAAATGCTGGGTGTAGCTCCTTCCATTCTTCTAAAGTTAAATCTTTTAGGAGTTTACCCGCAGCAAGGCTTTTTTTTACCACCTTTCCAACTAGGTTATAAGCTTGGCGGAATGGTACGCCTCGCGCAGCAAGATAGTCGGCGACATCCGTAGCATTGGAGAAGTCCTCCGCAACTGCTTCTGCAAGGCGTTCCCCACGAAATTCCAGCCCCTCGCGCAGCAGAATCGTCATTGCTTCTAGGCACGCTTGGGTGGTTTTGACGCTATCAAAGAGGGGTTCTTTATCTTCTTGCAAGTCTTTGTTATAGGCGAGGGGTAATCCCTTCATTAACACCAGCATCCCTTGCAAGTGCCCAAAAACGCGACCAGATTTACCCCGTACTAATTCGGGAACATCGGGGTTTTTCTTCTGGGGCATAATACTTGACCCGGTGGCGCAGCTATCTTTGAGGGCGATAAAGCTAAATTCCTGAGATGCCCAAAGAATGATTTCCTCATTCAAGCGGCTCAGGTGAACTAGAGTTAGGCTGGCAGCATGGAGAAATTCGATCGCAAAGTCGCGATCACTCACTCCATCTAAACTATTGGCATACACTTGCTCAAACCCTAACTGCGAAGCGGTGTCGTGTCGGTCAATCGGGAAGGTGGTTCCCGCTAGCGCCCCACTTCCCAGTGGCGAGATATTGGTTCGCTCTCGCACTTCCCCCAGCCGTTCCCAATCTCGCTGTGCCATCTGGAAGTATGCCAGCAGATGATGAGCTAAACTCAAGGGCTGTGCCCTTTGCAAGTGGGTGTAGCCGGGAATCAGGGTTTCGATGTTTGTTTCGGCTAAATCAAGGAGAACTTGTTGGAATTCGCGCACTTGGCTGCGGATTTGGTCAATTTGGTCACGTAGATAGAGGCGAAGATCTGTGCCCACTTGGTCATTGCGCGATCGCCCGGTGTGTAATTTTTTCCCAACATCACCGACAATTTCGGTGAGCCTTCGCTCCACTGCAAAGTGAATATCCTCTGCCTCGATACCAGGGTTAAACTGGCCTTGCTGGTGTTCGGAGCGAATCTGCTCTAACCCTGCTACTAACTGCTGCGCCTCGGCTTCAGAGATGATGCCGGTATGAGCGAGCATCTGGGCATGAGCAATCGATCCGGTGAGGTCATAGGGGAGTAGCTCAATGTCAAACTCAATACTAGCATTGAAGCGAGCGATCACAGGATGCAGGGCAGATTCAAAGCGATCACTCCAACTTTTTTGTTCACTCACGGCATTTGAACCTACAGTTTACTGAGAAGATTCTACCTGCATGACCACCAGCGTCATGTCATCGCCATTACTGTTACCAGAACCAATAAACTGCTGCACCTGGTCAAACAAGTAATCGAGAATCGCTTGGGAATCCCGGTAGTGCTGACAAGCCCACTGGAAAGCTTGGCTGAGGTTTTCCTCATCAAAGCGCGCGCCGTTTTGATTCACTGCATCTGTGAACCCATCCGTGTAATAAATAATTGTGTCGCCTGGGGCAAGCTGCACTTGGGCATTTTCGTACTGAGAATCCGTTTCTAACCCAATCAACATTCCCCAGCTATCCAAGCGTTGAATCTCGTTACAGTCTGCTTTCCACAACAAGGGAGGATTGTGAGCTGCGTTGCTGTAAGAAAGAATCTGCGTGTGAGGGTCGTACTCAGAATAAAATAGGGTGACAAATCGGTTAGAGTTATCCAAATCGTCGTACATCACCCGGTTGAGATGTTCTAGAATCTGCGCTGGTGAGTGACGGTTGGGAACCTCTGCCCGCAACATGCCCCGAGTCATGGTCATAATTAAGCCTGCCGGAACCCCCTTACCCATGACATCGCCAATCACGATGCTCCAAGGGACAGAGCTTGCCGATTCTTGACTGTTACCCTCTCGGTTTTGCTGCTGGTTATAATTAGCGGGAATGAAATCGTAATAATCTCCCCCGACTCGATTGGCTGTTTTACAGTTGGCTGCCAGTTCCACGCCTTCAATTTGAGGGCATTGGTGGGGGAACAAATGGTGCTGAATATCGGAAGCAATTTCTAACTCCCGATCCAGGCGTTCTTTTTGGCGAAGTTCGCTAGTTAGATCATTATTAGCTATTGCCACGGCAGCTTGGTCGGCTACCAACTGAACTAACTTTTGTCGGGTGGAACTCCATTCGTACTCGGAGTCGCGGCTAAAGACATAAAGACGCCCTCTCTCGCTCCCTTTAACCAAAATCGGACTCCCAAATAGTTGAACATCTGAGCAGAGGAACTGCTTGAGATGCTCGTCGTTAAAGGATACTTTTGTTGTTTCTAACCGATTCCCGTTTTTTAGGGAACCATTCGCCCCAAGTGCTTTGCTAGAGGCAAGTGACTGGTCACTGGCTAAGGGAGTCATGAGTTGAGCGGTAGCGCGAAGCAACCCCTGGCGAACATCTTGGCAGGTCTGCTCGCCCTGGCAATGCAACTGTTCTAGGCGTACCTGACCATCTTGCTGGAACAGCATCAGGGCACTACCCTCGGCGTCAGCTACCCGTGCTGCCATTAAGGGAATTAGCTCCAAAAACTGATTCAAGTTATTGAAGCTACGCAGTGCAAACCCAAGTGAAGTGAGCAAGTTTTGAATTTTGTACTGTTCTCGGTGCAAGTTCGCCACTAACTCTTTAAGTGTGGAGACGGGTACTTTTGTCGTAGCACCGTGATCATCTTGGGGGGGCTGGCTTGGAAGAGGCACAGCAGTCATAGCATCAGACGTTTAATAGAAGTGAGTTAGAGCTTAATGTATGAAAAAGCACTATGATTAGTTAACATTACTGAAATCACTAATCACTGGGTTTACAAGAGCAGCATCAAGGAAATCAGCTACAGTTGCTGATTTTTGCTTAGTTTTGATACTGATTACAACGATCTCGATCACCCCAGGCAGTTTCATAAATAACAATTAATTCCCTAACACAGAGTTGATAAATGGTAACGTCGATTAGGTTACTTGCCAATCTGCCCAGGGTGAGTGATTAGTGGTCAATTTAGTGACCACTATCACATTTGCATTTAACCGACTCTTTCACTCCTCTAATCTGATCTAGGGTAGCTAAGGCTGACGGGGAGAAGGTAAGTGAGGAGTGAGGAGATGTTCTGTGCAGAGGTGCTCCAGGTGCGGAGGAAAGAAATTCAGAACTGACGCGCAGGACGGAGTCCCGGCATCGCAGAATTCAGAATTCGTGTTGCTCCTGGAGCTCCTGGAGCTCCCCTGCTCCCTTGTCCCACAGTTCCCCGAGTCCTTTCTTTCTATCCACTGAGTAAGGCTTCTACAAACTCGTAGCTGGAAAAGGGACGTAAATCTTCAATCCCTTCTCCCGCACCAATGAAACGAATGGGTAGATTGAGCTGTTGAGCGATCGCCAGGGCAACGCCGCCTTTGGCGCTACTGTCGAGCTTAGTTAAAACCACGCCACTGAGTTTGACTGCCTCTGAGAACCCTTCTGCTTGACGCAGCCCATTTTGCCCCAGGGTGGCATCCAGAACCAAAAGAGACTCGATTTTAGCGCCTGGGGCTTTCTTATCGACGATGCGACGAATCTTGCTCAACTCCTCCATGAGATTTTTCTTGTTTTGCAAGCGTCCTGCCGTATCGACTAGGAGTAAATTGCTCTGGCGCGATTGCGCGGCTGCGATCGCATCATAGACAACGGCGGCTGGGTCAGTATTTTTGCCGGGATTGGCAATCACGGAAACGCCACTGCGCTCTCCCCATGCTTTCATTTGTTCCACAGCAGCAGCACGGAAAGTATCGGCAGCGGCAATGATGCAGCTATAGCCAGAATTCTGTGCCAAATGAGCAAGTTTGCCAATGGTGGTGGTTTTGCCAGAGCCATTCACACCCGCGATCAGCCAAATGTTGAGGGTATCTTTTTCCGGGGCAAAGACCACGCGGGACTGATCCTGTAGGGGTTGGTCGAGTAAATCTCGGAGAACTTGTTTCAAGTAAGCAATCGCTTCCTCAGGCGGTAGGGATTCCTCCCGTACTCTCTCTTGCAAGGTTTGGATGATGTAATCTGTTGCCTCTACGCCCACATCCGCTTGCAGCAGCAGTGCCTCGATTTCGTCCACCGCATCTTGATGAAGCGGTCCCTGACCCACAACGGCTTTGAGCTGATTCACTAAACCGCGACGGGTTTTACCTAGCCCTCGGCGCAGTCGCTTCAGCCAGCTAAATTCTTCCTCGGAAACGTCTTCTGGCTGTCGCCCTTGTGCTGCCAGCACTTGTGCTGACCACAGAAACTCCTCATCAAAAGTGCCTTCCTCTTCTGACTCCTCTTCGGTGGCTGGTTCTGTTGCTGGAGTGGGCTGGGTTGATTCTTCCTCCTGAGTAGGCGTTTCCATCGCCGTTTCCTTGAGGCGTTCCAACCCGTCCGACTTACGCATCCAGGCAGGGCGTGGGGATTGTTCTCTAACTTCCTCCCCTTCGGTGGCTGGTTCTGCCTCTGTAAATTCGGAGTTCGGAGTTGGGAGTTCAGAATTAGTTCCCAATTCCGAATTCTGCATTCCGAATTCGTTTGCCGTTTCTTCAACCTCTTGAGAAGAAGAAGCTGGTTCTTGCTGCGACTGCTTAGAATCCTGAATATTTTGATAGGCAGCCTTTGCCCAACTCAGATAGTCTTCACTCCCTGCTGACTCACTCGGTGTCGGTTGCTCCGATTGCTGAGTAGATTCGGTGGGTTGCTGTTGTTGTTCGTCTTGTTGGGTGCGCTTACGGCGGCGGAACCAATTAAACACAGTTGCACCTACTTGCTTGGCGGAATTTCACGAAAGTAGAGGGTGGAAGTCGCTTCGCTCCCAGGAGTTGGGGAAGAGGGGAGACAGGGAGATAGGGGATGAGGGGTGAAAAGTGCGGAGGTGCTCCAGGCGCGGAGGGGAAATAGTTTCCTATGCGTTAGTTACTCTCCTCAGCCCCCTGCCCCTCTGCTCCCTTGTCCCCCTGTCCCCTTGCCCCCCCTACTGTCTGGTCACTCACCCGTCGCAGCACTCCATTAATAAATCGGTGTCCCTCATCATCAGAGTAACGTTTTGCTAGTTCCACAGCTTCATTGATGGCAACTCTATCTGGAACATTAAGAAACGACATCTCTGTCACAGCAATTCGCAGTAGGGCGCGGTCAATCTGACTGAGGCGGTTTAACTGCCATTCGACTAGTGCGTCTGCGATTTGTTGATCGATCGCTGGGCGCTTGTTTCCAAGTGTGCTTAAGATTTCTATAGTATAGTCACGCACTTCTTGCTGATTAGCCAGTTGAATGATTTCTGGCAGCTCCACCGCAGCGCCGACGCGATTAATCGCTGTTTGGGTCATCTCGATGGCTTCGCTCACCATCGCTCTGGCGCTCTGGACGCTGGTGGCTTGCGTTTCGCTGCTAAAGATGCGCTCGTTGCCACGCTTAATTTCTTCGGCAGCAAATTCTAGAGCGTCTTCAATTTCCCCGGTAAGGGCACGAACCGCAGCTAAAACTACATCGTGCAACTCATGTTTGGCGAGTTTATCAGGATTTCTGCTGAGTTGACCCTGACTTAAAAGAGCCAACTCACGAGCGATGTGGCGGGGTTGTTGGCGAGTTGGCATGGGCAAGAGGTGAGAATTACGAATTACGAATTATACTAATTAGCTTTCTTCCTCGATGGGGAATGCTTGCGATTGGTTTTCGGGAGAAGTTTCGCGGGAGTCCTTACCTTTGTTCTTTTGAGACTTCTCAAGCGAAATGGGCACCGAAGGGGTGGGGTGGACAATGCCAGCAGAAATTAGCACCTTGAAAGCTTCTTCTATGGAGATAGAGAGGTTAATGACTTCATTTTCGGGCACCATAGCGTACCACCCTGTGGTGGGGTTAGGTGTTGTGGGAATGAAAAGACTAAGCATGGGGTTAGGGAAGTGAGATTGAAATTCACTGTTCACTCTTCCGGTGACAAAGGCAAGCGTCCACAATCCTTGGCGGGGATATTCCACCATTACTACTCGGCGAAACTTGCTCTTAGAATCTTGTAAGATTGTTTCTAATAATTGCTTGAGGGTTTTATAAACCGAGCCAGCTAGGGGGATCGCTTGCAAAATCCGCTCTCCAAAATCTAATAGCCACTTCCCTGCGATATTGCGAGCCATCAAGCCAATCAGCAAAATAAAAGTTAGCGGTACAGCTAACCCGACTAATAGATTGATTAGACCTGTCAGGATAGGGTGCAGTCCCTCAAAGGGGTTGATTTGCTGTGGAATCTGGGTGAGAAAGTTGATTACCCAGCTTGCGATGGTAAAGGTCAGCCAAATGGTAGTGGCTAGTGGAATGACGACTAGAAGACCTGCAATTAGATCGTTCTTTAAGCCTTGTTTATAGCGTTGGATCACAGAGTGCCCTCTCTTGACAATTAGATAGGAAAGTTATTCTGCTGCTTCAACTCATCAAGGAGTGAATGGGAAGTAGTTACTAGCATTTCCACTATACGGGAACTCAAGAAGCAGCTTTGCGTACTTATTCCTTCCATCTTTATTTTGTCAGGCTCGTAAAGAAATGTTGCAAGTTTTGGCATAAATGCAGAAGTCTGCTTATCGGACGGAGAGCGCCTCCTAGCCTAAGTTTGGGCAGACCTAACTTCTCATAAATATCAACTAAATTCCGCTCATATTCTAACATCGAGATGATTGCCACTTGGTTTTCGCTGGTTGTCTAACGCTCTGTAGTTTCCGTGTGAGCGGAAATGCAAACCCCCATAATAAAATTAGAAAGAGAAGAGAAGGCGCGTCCTGCTGTGAAATAGATGGCAAAAATTGTTGAGGTCTTACCCACTCAGAAAGAGCTAACTGAGCGATCACTTACTGTGGTTCTTGAAAAAATGCAGACTGCTATAAGCGAGCGAGGCCAGTCTACCATCACCATAGCCGGAGGTGGAACCCCGAAGCCTTTGTACGAGGCGATCGCTTCTCAGTCCTTGCCTTGGGAGAAAATCCACGTATTTTGGGGCGACGAACGCTATGTCCCCCCCGATCATCCTGACAGTAATCAGAAAATGGCTCGTCAGGCTTGGCTTGACCAGGTAAATTTCCCAGAAGAAAACATCCATCCCATGCCCACTGAAGCGGGCGATCCTGCAGCAGATGCCGAGAAGTACGAAGCCCAGTTGCAAAATTTTTTCCAAGTTTCTGCTGGGGAGTTTCCCGTTTTCGACATTATTTTACTTGGAATTGGGGATGATGGACATACCGCCTCTCTATTTCCCCACACAGAGGTGCTGAAAGTGCGCGATCGCCTGGTGAGTGTAGGCAACAAGGATGGTAATCCTCGCCTCACGTTTACTGCTCCCTTAATTAACCATTCCCGCTGCGTCCTCTTTTTAGTTGCCGGTGCTGGCAAACAAACCGCCGTCAAGCAAATCTTTGCACCGAAAGGAGATGAGATGAGCTACCCAGCTCGATTAATCCAGCCAAGCGGGGAACTGTGGTGGCTGTTGGATCGTGCTGCTGGCGATGAAGTTGAAAGTTGAATGTTGAACGTTGTTCGGCGTAGCCGTTCCCGTAGGGTAGGTTAGTCATAACCTGCAACCTATAACCTGTAACCTGTAACCCTTACTATGCAAGCAAATTGGCGATTTGGTTCTTTATTTGGAATCCCTTTATATATAAATTCTTCCTGGTTTTTAATCTTAGCGTTGGTTACGATTTTCAATGCGGGTAATTTCAATGCTAGCGGAGCTTTTCAAGGGAGTAGCCTATTTTTCGGCTGGATTGCTGGGTTTGTGATGGCGCTATTGCTGTTTGGCTCGGTTTTGCTACACGAGCTAGGTCACAGTTTAGTGGCAAAAGCACAAGGCATTCCCGTCAACTCAATTACCCTGTTTCTATTTGGTGGTGTCGCTGCGATTGGTAGGGAATCGAACACGCCGGGGAAAGCGTTTCAAGTGGCGATCGCTGGTCCAGTGGTTAGTATCGCCCTATTTGGTTTGTTCACAGTCGTGACACCTCTGTTTTCTGAGTCTAGCGCTACGCAGACTTTGGCGCTCAATCTTGCCAGGACTAATCTCGTTTTAGGGCTATTTAATTTAATTCCGGGATTGCCTCTTGATGGCGGACAGGTATTGAAAGCTGCTATCTGGAAACTAAATGGCGATCGCTTTGTGGGAGGGCGCTGGGCTTCCCGAATGGGTCAAGTTTTAGGCTGGCTGGCGATCACACTGGGGCTAACCGGCGTGCTACTCACGGGTCAATTTAGTGCTGTTTGGATAGCCTTAATTGGCTGGTTTGTGTTGCGTAATGCCAGCGCTTACGGACGAGTAACAAACCTGCAAGCCGCGCTTTTGCAACTGAGTGCAGCAGATGCCATGACTCGTGAGTTGCGTATTGTGGATGCGAACATGAGCCTACGCGAGTTTGCCGAAGAGTACATTCTTTCCGACACACACACCCCAAACCCTTACTATGCCGCTTCTGACGGGCGTTATCGAGGTCTAGTTAGAATCGAAGATTTGCACTCAGTTGAGCGCAGCGAGTGGGAAAATCAAACTCTACATCAAATCGTGCATCCGCTGAGCGAAATCCCCACAGTACAAGAGAATGCGTCCTTGGCAGAGGCAATTAACACACTGGAGGAGAGCAGCGAGGATCGCATTACCGTTCTGTCCCCTGCTGATGCAGTGGCAGGGGTAATTGATCGCGGCGATATTGTTAAAGCGATCGCTTCTAAACAAGTGCTATCTGTTTCCGAAGACGAAATCAAGCGCATCAAAACCGAGGGTAGCTATCCTGAGAGTGTGCAACTAGAGGCGATCGCAAAAACGGCTATTGAATGATGAATGGAAAAAATCCGCAAATCAATTCATATAAACTTGTAAAGATATTTTCTCGATGCCTAGTTTGTTACAATAATTGCTCAAAATAATCAATAATCAATATCTAAATAATTATGAGATCAATCTTATACGAGCAGGACTACTATATTTGGCTACAAAAAACAGCTCAACTCCTGCGTAATGGAAACTTGAGTGAACTAGATACTTCCCATCTAGTTGAAGAAATTGAAGACATGGGCAGGAGTCAGAAACAAGCATTTGAGAGTAATTTAGTAGTAGTGCTGAAGTATCTGCTCACATATAAATATCAGCCAGAGATGCGTTCTGGGAGTTGGAAATTTTCAATTAGAGAACACCGTCGGAGGTTGCGTAAGCAATTAAAAGATAGTCCCAGCCTTAAGCCTTACTTCAGTGAAATGTTTGAAGAGTGCTATGTTGAAGCTAAAGCACAAGCTTCTGATGAAACTGGATTAGCAGTTGATATTTTTCCCGAGCGGTCGCCCTTTCCCCCAGAGCAAACTCTAGATTCTGACTACTTACCAGGTTAGCTAGGGAAAAGAAATTAAGGAGTAAGTTAAAGGTAATTTTTCAACTTAGCAGAACCTACGCATCTTTTACTATCCCCGCATTTTCCTCTCTGCGTCCTCTGCGCCTCTGCGGTTCGTTATTACATTGCCTTGTCACTTCACTCCTATTTGAAAGCAACCGGATCTCCTGCCATTCCGCCTCAGATAATGGCTGAGTAACTAACTCTATCCCAAAACAAAGACAAGCCGCCCCTATCAGCGCCTCTTCCACCTGCTTAACGGGAAAATCCACAGGCGGCGGTGCAGGTTCGCCAAACACTCGCGCAAACAACTCCGTATTGCTTGACAAACGCATGGAACCATGCTGTAAAACTGTGTCCCCTCGTCGCATCTGGGCGCTACCAATCAGCTTCTCACCTTCGGCAGTGACTAAATCCGCCCCTGTCGCTGTACTAAAACAATTAGGATTGTGAAAGTATCCTCGTCCAGCTCTACCATAATGTAATTTGACCCCGAGCGATCGCCAACCCTCAATCAAAAACTCGCAAATCTTTTCATACATCTCCAAACGCTTGCCGCTCATCCCCGAGACAACCACCATGTAAGTTAAATCTCCCTGATGCAGCACTGCGCGTCCCCCAGTAGGACGTCGCACCAAATCAACGACTCCCGCCGCCGCCAACTCATTCCAAAAACTTGGCCACCGACGTTGATGATAGCCCAGGGAAATCGCAACCGGAGACCAAGTGTAAAAGCGTATAGTTGGAGGATGCTTGCCTTGACAATGCTGCTGCCAGAGCCAGTAATCGAGCGCCATTTGAGTCGCGCCTTTCGCCTCCATTAAAGGAATCAAACGCCAAACTCTACTCAAAACCTAATGCCTCTATGCTGCACCAAACTCTGCCTGTAGTGCCTCATCGTTGTCGTCAGCAATGGTTGCCACCAGTGTAATGGCGCGCGATATTTCCCCAGGAGATAGCTCCGCTACTGTGCGATTCGAGAGTACCACAATCTGATTATTGAAAATACCAAAACAGCTTTCAAATGTCTCGCTCCAGTTCATCTCTAGCAGCTTACACATTAAGTTCGCTTCCTCAGTGGCAGGCAAACTCAGCACAGGAGACCAAACTGTAAGCGTGTCATTGTCACTCTCTCCGGTTAGCTGTACAAATACTTCAACGCTGCCGTATTGGAACTTCCAGAGGTGAGCCTCATCCGTGTGTCTCACCATCGCTGTATTGTCTTGTTCCAAACTAGAAATTACAGTTTCAATCTGCTCTAAATGGCTCGTCTTGGTTTCTTGTTCAATCAACTCATTGGAAGTGTCTTCTTCGGCTGGTAAGTTTTCCGCATCAACAGTGACTGGATTTTGCTCTGGAGTAGTCATAGTAGTTTTCCGTCATTATTTCTAGATATTTTCAAAACCCAGTATCTCTCGTAGCAGCCATTATTGCCACTCATTAGTGAGGAGTGAGGGGTGAGGAGTCAAAGAGGTGAGGGGGGAGGAGTTAGGAACCAAAATCAACCCCAATGAAGAGAAAATTTGATTTCTATGTTAAAGTCTCTCACGCACTCACTTTTTCCCTGCTCCTGGAGCCCCTCTGTTCCCCTGCTTTCTTCAATTAAGCAGGCTTGTGAGCCACCCAGTATTTACTCACAAAGTGGTTTTCTGTGCTGATGTTCTCGAAACCCGCTTTCTCCAGACGCGCCACCAAATCGTCACTAATGTAGTGTTTGTAATAAGGCTCGTGAAATGTGATAGGGAAGTTCTCCATCATCGGCATCAACTCGGGAGAATCATTTGCCTGAATGGAGTCGCAAATCACAAATACTCCTGCTGGCTTTGTCACTCGGAAGGCTTCTTCAATCACCTGTTGACGAGCTGCTGCGGGTAACTCGTGGAAGGTGAATACGCAACTGAGGGCATGGAAAAAGTTATCGAGAAAAGGTAGCTTCTCAGCGTTTGCCTGGATAAGCTGGGGCAACTCTCCCGCATTTTCTGAGAGGAGTTGATTCGCCTTACGCAGGTAAGCAGGGGAGAGGTCTGTCCCAAATAGGGACGCTTTCGGCAAGGCAGCACGAATTAATCTCAGGCTGCGACCCGTTCCGCAAGCGGCATCCAAAACTCGAATTTGTTTTGCTGGAGTGGAATCAAAAGCGCTTAACCCCTGCTTCAGGGGAGCCAGAATGCGCCGCCGCATCACATCGGCTGTCCCACCAAAGAGAAGTTCCACCTGCAAGTCGTACAGATTCGCAGACAAGTCACTCAAGTAGCCATTGGTTTGATGATGGAAGTTCTGGAGATAGTAGCTCGGATAACCTTCCGTATCAATTTCAGGGGAAAAATCCTGATATCGCTTTTCCCGGTCTCTTTCCCACATCGAAGGCATGTCCAGCCACACGATTGGATAGTAGCGAAAGAAATCTTGCCAAGGGTTATCGAACAGCAAGCTTTGGGGATAAACACCCCGTTGAGCATCTTGCCAATCGAGTTCTAGGACTTGATTGAGCCTTTGCTGGAGCTTTTGTAAACCTTCTGGAGAAAGAGACTGAGTTTGCCGCTCAGATGTGCGTGCAAAAAGCTCTGTCAATCTAGTGCTAATTGTCTTATGAGCAACACCAAAGTAGCTTTTGCTTTGCTGAAAAGCTTGGTAAGCAACCTTATTGAGAGAGTCAAGCGGAGTAGGAAATTGGTCAATGCTAGAAGTGGATTGCATGGCTCTAGAATCTTTGTGGCTGAGAACTTAACGTAACTAACCTAAGAATGAATTTTTATGGCTTTTTGTAAATATACCTAAACCATTCTAGCTTGAGAAAGCGCCTCCAGTGGAAGACAAAAAATCGCCACAGATGGCTGTGGCGGCGTGATGTGGTTAGATTAATTCCTTAAGCCTGTGAGCGTTTAAGCATCAAAGTAGAGGGAGAACTCGTAGGGATGGGGACGCAAGCGCAAGGGATTGACTTCGTTGTCGAGCTTAAATTCAATCCAGTTGCTAATGAAATCCTCGGTGAAAACGCCCGAGGTAGTCAGGAAGTCTTGATCCTGCTCCAAATGTTCCAGAGCGGCTTCTAAAGAAGCAGGAGTGGAGGGAATTTTACTTAATTCTTCTGGGCTGAGGTCGTAGATATCCACATCCAAAGAGTCGCCTGGGTCAATCTCATTCTTAATCCCATCAATCCCGGCGCAGAGCATGGCAGCGAAGGCAAGATAGGGATTACAAGTCGCGTCCGGGCAACGGAACTCTAAACGCTTCGCCTTGGGATTTTCGCCCGTTATGGGAATGCGAATGGAGGCAGAGCGGTTGCCTTGGGAGTAAGCGAGGTTGACAGGTGCTTCAAATCCAGGCACCAAGCGCTTGTAAGAGTTTGTAGTGGGGTTGGTAAAGGCTAGCAGTGCCGGGGCGTGTCTAAGAATACCGCCGATGTAATTCAGCGCCGTTTTACTCAGGTTGGCATAGCCATTTTCGCCCCAAAATAGGGGTTGCCCTTCCCGCCAGATGGATTGGTGGACGTGCATCCCAGAACCATTATCGTTAAACACAGGCTTGGGCATGAAAGTGGCAGTTTTGCCATATTTCTTGGCAACGTTTTTGATGATGTATTTGTAGGTCATCAAGTGGTCAGCAGCTTGGGTGAGCGGCGCAAAGCGGAAACCGAGTTCGCCTTGACCCCCGCTAGCGACTTCGTGGTGGTGCTTCTCAACCGGCACGCCACACTCTGCCATTGTCAGCAACATTTCAGTCCGCAAGTCTTGCAGGGTGTCGGTGGGCGAGACGGGGAAATAACCCTCCTTGTAGCGGGGCTTATATCCCAGATTGCCCCCTGGTTCTTCCCGACCGGAGTTCCAGCGACCTTCAATGCTGTCTATGTAGTAGAAACCTTGGCTCTCGCTTTGGTCGAAGCGAACGTCGTCTAGGATAAAAAACTCTGGCTCTGGACCGAAGAAGGCAATGTCGCCTATCCCAGTGGAGTTCAGAAACTCCACTGCCCTCTGACCAATCGTGCGAGGGTCGCGCTCGTAAAATTCCCCCGTGCGCGGCTCTTTAATACTACAGATCATGCTGAGGGTTTTTTCTTTCAGAAATGGGTCGATCCAAGCGGTTTTGGGATCGGGCACCATGGTCATGTCTGATTCGTTGATATCCTTCCAACCCCGAATGCTGGAGCCGTCAAAGGGAATGCCCTCGGTAAAGGAATCCTCTTCTAATTGGTCATAATAGATACTAAAGTGCTGCCAAATCCCCGGCAGGTCGATAAATTTCAGGTCAATAATTTTAATGTCTTCGTCTTGAATCATCCTCAAGACTTGTTGCGGCGTTTCGGGCATGGATGGCTCCTTAAGAGTTTAAGCTTTATAACATCTCGCCTCATCCTAGGGAGAGATTGGGGAAATTTTTTGTATTGTTTGTTACAGAAATGGTTGCAGGTTACTGTCTGAGCTGGTTAGTGAGGAGCAGAGGGCAGGGGAATCAGGGGGAGCAGGGGGAGCAGGGGAAGCAGGGGAAGAAATTAACGTGCGTAAGATATCTACCCAGCGAGGAAGTATGGGCTTGCAGTAATGAGTGAGTTAATCGCACTCCTGGTGTGGGATCATTGATAATAGATAGAGCGATACTACTTTTTGTAAGCCCATAGAAACAAATTTTGTTGAGAGAGCAGAAAACATGCGGGATGCAGTCACTAACTTAATTAGAAACTACGATATTACAGGTCGTTACTTTGATCGCGATGCGATTGAGCGCCTACAGTCCTACTTTGAATCGGGCACGGCACGAATTAAGGCAACGGAGGTGATTAATGCCAATGCGGCAGCGATTGTCAAACAGGCAGGTTCGACGCTTTTTGATGAAGAGCCAGAACTGATTCGTCCTGGGGGCAATGCCTACACCACTCGTCGCTATTCCGCTTGTCTGCGGGATATGGACTACTATCTACGCTACGCCAGTTATGCGCTTGTTGCTGGCGATACGAATGTGTTGGACGAACGGGTGTTGCAAGGATTGCGGGAAACTTACAACTCTTTGGGCGTGCCTATTGCCCCCACAATTCGAGGAATCGAGATTATGAAGGGCATTGTTAAAGAAATGGTCAAAGAAGCTGGAGTAGAAAATACCGCTTTGATCGATTCCCCGTTTGACTACATGAACCGCGAACTGAGTGAACAAGACGTTTAAAAGCAGTCTCTAGCTGAAATTTAAGCGCGATCGCTAGTGAGGAGCGATCGCTTTTTTTGCTTGCACACTTTTTACTTACTTTTTGCTAACAAAGTAGTTACTAATCAATGCGCTTTTCCAAATACTGACCAATCATTTGCTGCTCGCCAGCACGGGAGATGATGGTTTGCCGGGTGCGGTAGCGATCGCCAATGAGCTTGATTTCTTCCTCAAACACGGAGCTATTGTATTCAGTGCGTAGGCGTAAGGTTTTCGGTGTAGGTAAGTAAAACTGGGCGGTAATAGGCTGGGAAATTGCAAAACCGTGATCGCGATAGAGCGTATTTCCCCATGCCCCGAATATGGTGGAATTCTCCGATTGCTTGCGTCCAGTCACCGAATCCGTACTTTTCCAGCTTACATAGGCTCCGCAGCACAAGGAAACACTCAATCCATGTAACTTTTCCAATTCTCGTAGTTCTTCCCATCCAGGCTCTAAAAAGCGGACGGACAGTAGACTGGTTATTTCCTTAGTTCCGCCATCCGGGAGCGTGTAGTAGCGTCGCTGGGAGTGCCACTTGCCTGCTGACTCGCGGAAAAATGCGGCAATCCGAGATTCTTTCCTTGTCGATTGGAGCTGTGATGTCACGTTTTGCTGTTCCTCATCTATTTGCGGTACCTTCACCAGAATACTGGTAATTTTTGGTCTATTTGTTACATTTTTTTAATAATAGCAAAACATACTTACGACAATATGTTTGGGGTAATATCTGCCCTCTGCCTTCTGCCATCTGCCTTATTCTTCTAAAGTTGCCACTGAATAAACCGAACCAACCCCCCGACTAACCGTTGCCTCCGGGAACGAGTGCGCCACTCGCTCAAGCTCACAGGCTGGCATCGCTGGAAGGCTTGCTCAAAAATCTGCTCGATGTGCTGCACAAATCTCGGCTCGCTCGTGGAGAAGTCCAGTTCATCATTGTGGAAAAAGCTGCGCGGATCGAAATTAGCACTGCCCGTTCTTGCCCAGCAGTCATCGATGAGCAAAAGTTTGGCGTGAACCATACTGGGTTGGTGTTCCAGAATCTCGATGCCTGCCGCTAGTAGTTCGCCGTAGAGTTCGTAAGAAGCGTAGTGAACGAACTTCTTATCCGTGCAGATTCCATCGGTGATGATACGCACATCCACTCCTCTTTTTTTGGTGGCAATCAGGAGCCGACGCGAACCAGGGTCAGGGATAAAATAGGGGCTAGAAAGCCAAACTCGCTTTCTGGCGGCAAGAATGCTGGTTTGGAAAAGTGCCCTCATTGAGGAAGAGCGGTAGGTGGGGTCATGCCCAGGCGTCACGAGGATGAGCGGCTTGTTTGAAGGCTGGGGGTCGAAGATTTCTCTTCTTAAATCAGCCAGCCCATGAAAAGCAGTCCAGTGCTGCATAAAGATGCCTTCTAGGGTAGCGACAACTGCTCCCTCCAGACGAAATTCCACATCAAACCAGGGTTGAGTATCTCCAAAACTCGGTACGCCGTCCCAGTAGTCCGAAATGCCCGCGCCTCCCATGAGTACAAATTGACCATCGATGAGCAAAAGTTTGCGGTGAGTGCGCCCCGCATAACTGCTGGGACTTTTCCAGCTGAACGGGTTGAATGTGATAATCTCAACACCAGCCGCCCGCAGACGCCGCCAGTATTTTTTCGGCATATCGCTTGCCCCGTAGCTATCAACGAGGAGCTGCACCCTAACCCCGGCAGCAGCTCGCTCGGCAACAGCAGCAGCAAAATCATTGGCACGTCGTCCTGGGGTGATAAGAAACGTTTCAAAGTGGATGGAGCGTTGAGCGCTTTGAATCGCTTCTAGTCGAGCTTTTTGAATCTTGTCAGGCTCGCTCCAAATGTCTGTTACAATACCAAAGCTTGTGAGAGAATTTGATAGGCTTGCTAGGGCGTAGGGAAAGCGCGGTTCTTCGGGACTAGGAATGTTGTTTATTTGGTATTCGATGCGATCGCGAAAGATTCCTCGAATATACAGAATGAACAATATCAGTAAGGAAAGTCCTAATAGGGACAAGCCGATCCAGTAGAGGAGAGTAAGTAGCGCCATTGCATTGAGCTTTTCACCGGAGAGCAAACCGATCCTATCTAGAAATTAGTTAGCAGATGGCAAAGGTTCACTTAGAAGCGATCGCACGCCGATTCGATCATGTGAGTAAGATTGAAGACATTAGCTTTAAAGTGCCAGATGGGCAATTTTGGGTGTTAGTGGGACCCTCCGGTTGTGGCAAATCTACCATCCTACGAACAATTGCAGGATTAGAAGCAGTCAGTGAGGGCAAACTCTACATCGGAGACAGCCTCGTGAATCAGGTTCCCGCAAGGGCTAGGGATGTAGCGATGGTGTTCCAGAATTACGCCCTTTATCCCCATATGAGTGTGGCGGAGAATCTCGCTTTTGGGTTGCGTATGCGTAAAGTTGCTGACAAAGGAACCATTGCCAAACGAGTGGAGGGGGTGGCGCGATCGCTCAATCTTTCCCATCTACTGGATCGCAAGCCCAAGCAACTCTCAGGAGGGCAGCAGCAGCGAGTGGCACTGGGAAGAGCGATCGCACGCGAACCGCAAGTATTTTTACTTGATGAACCCCTCTCCAATCTCGATGCCCAACTCCGCAACGAAACCAGGGCAGAACTGAAGCGACTCCACGGACAGCTAGGGATTACTACCATCTATGTTACCCATGACCAAGTGGAGGCAATGACCTTAGCTGACCAAATTGTTGTCCTCGATCAGGGTAGAATCCAGCAAATTGGTGATCCTCAAGCAATTTATGCCCAGCCTGCCAACCGGATGGTGGCAACGTTTCTGGGTAGTCCAGCCATGAATCTCTTCCCAGCAACATACCTAGACGGCGGTTTTAAGGTGAAGAATCAATCACTGGCTGTCGGCGCTACCTTGCACCAGGTGTTGCAACCTCGTCATGGACAAGGCTTTGATTTAGGCATTCGCCCTGAACATATTCAAGTCCAAACAGCAGAACAACTGGATAATTCCGAGCAACTGCAAGTCTTGGTCGATTTAGTAGAGCCTCTGGGACGAGAGACGCTCATTAGAGCAAGTTTGCCAGACTCGCAGCAAACGCTCAGTTTCTATGCTCCTGCAAATTGGCGATCTCAGGTGGGCGATTTCATCAACATCCAACTCGACCTCGAGCAGCTCTTTGTCTTTGACGCTAGCACGGGTGAGAGACTCTATCCGGTTACAAATTAGTCGGTTACAGCAATAGCGGCTGACAGTATTTAAATGGAGCTGTAATTAAATGTTAAATAAAATACTACGAAAGGGGTTGCTGTTTTCTGGATTTACTTCAGTGAATCTTTTTATAATAAGGTGTTTGCCGTTTAATTTGTGTATATTGCCTAATTAAAAATACCCAATTGTTTAGTTATTTTTTATACTTATAATCTTGCAACCATGTCAAACAAATCTGAGCGTAACTCTGCTCTTAACACAGCCGCTAGCACAAAAGTTTATCACGCTCGACTAAGCTATATTTCACAATACACATCAGAAAAGCTAGGGCACTTGCGGAGGGGTGGAATACGCAGGGTGGGGAACGAACTCAGGCTCAGACTGAGCAGATGCTTGATAAGATATCGCCGTCTCAACGAGCAGGTGTTGATGGTCACTCTGCTGCTGCCAAGGTTAAGGACTATCTGGTAGATAAGGATGCTAGCCACGTTATACCTTACAGCAAAGGCGGTTCAAGCCATTCCCATAACATCAAATGGGAAAGCAAAGCCACTAATCGTGCCCGTGGCAACCAACTGATGACCAGGCAAGAGCAAATGCGACTGGGTACTAAAGTGCATTTTGATAACTTCACTGGTGCCCTGCAAACTGGCTTGGGAGCTGTACCCAAAGGAGCAGTAATTGGTATAGTTACAACTGTTCCATTCTCTACGCTTAGGAATACGCTGCGGGGTGCTAGAGGAGAAATATCGCCTCAGAAAGCAACTCTAGAAATATTCAAAGAGAGTGCAATTGGCATGGGAGTTTGTGCTACAACTGCCTTTGCAGTCACCACAGTTGCAGTCGCTTTTCCGCCTGTTGCTACAGCACTAACAGCAATCTCTCCTGCTTTGTTAGTTGCCGGTGGCGTGGGAATGGTCTACGAGTTGTTCAAGATTCTTGATGATCATAGACAACAAACGGAAGTGTATTATGAGTCGCTAACTCAGCGGGAACTAGAAAGCCTTGTAGACACTGAAAATGAGGTTCTGTATGAATACACCAAGAATGTGAAGTTTTTAGACAAAGCTCAAGCCTTGCATGATGAAATTGCGAATCGACCTCGTATATAGAAGGTGTCCGACATCTTCTCTGCCCTTCCACTCCCCTGCTAATTTATGAAGCTTGTTAACTGCTCCTCGTTTTTGCTAAAAAATTGCATTAATATAAATAACGAGTTTCATAGAGGAAAGAATGATGAGTCACTCTAACTTTACAGAGACCTTGCAATGGACACCCGAAGCCAAGGCAATGCTCAACAAGATTCCCTTTTTTGTTCGCTCTCAAGCCCGCAAGCGGATTGAGGAGTTAGCTCAGACTACAGAATCAGATTGGGTGACAGTTAGCCTTGTAGAGCAAGCACGAACTGAGTTTGGTCAGTAAGGACTCTCTTTTTTTGGCGTTCTTTGCGAGGCGCGCGGTTCGCTCTAACTATTACTACTTAACTTGATGGCCCTAACAATCCACGTCAAAATTAAAGATAGTTAATATTTCTCAAACAAATGACGCTGGAGAAGCCCACCCCCACTCCCTCAACTTCCCAAATCGGCTTGGACTATGACGTTGCTATTGTTGGTGGTGGCGTGACTGGGGTAACTCTAGCTTGTGCTATCAAAGACTCTGGGTTGAGTGTGGCACTGATTGAAGCTCAACCGCGCTCAAAAGTGATCGCCAAGGAGCAATCCTACGCGATTTCTTTGCTTTCGAGTCGCGTTTTTGAGGGAATCGGTGTCTGGGAGAGGATATTACCTCAAATTGCCCAATTTCGCCATATTCGTCTTTCTGATGCTGATCATGCAGGAGTGGTGCGTTTCGAGACGGCAGATTTGGGCACAGAAGTCCTTGGTTATGTCGCCGAACATCGGACGCTACTGAGTGCGCTATACGAATTTATCGAACAAGAATGTCCCCACGTAAGCTGGCTGTCTCCGGCTGAAGTGATGGGAGTGGACTACCAGGATTCTGGGGTAGAGATTGAACTGAAGGTAGAAGGAGAAAAACATCAACTGCGATCGCAACTATTAGTGGGGGCAGACGGGGCGCGATCGCGGATTCGCACTGGGGCTGGAATTCGCACTTGGGGCTGGCAATACTGGCAATCCTGCGTTGCCACCACGATCAAACACGAAAAATCGCCCAACGATACGGCATTTGAGCGTTTTTGGTCTAGTGGTCCCATGGGCATTCTTCCCCTACCAGGAAACCGCTGCCAAGTCGTCTGGACTGCGCCCCATGCTGAGGCAAAAGCGTTGAAAGAATTGGATGAGAAACAGTTTATCGAAAAATTAGAATCCTATACAGGTGGCTTGCTAGGGCGTTTGGAGTTAGTGAGCGATCGCGTCTTGTTTCCGGTGCAACTCATGCAAAGCGATCGCTATGTTCAGTCTCGACTAGCGCTTATTGGCGATGCAGCTCACTGCTGTCATCCTGTAGGAGGACAAGGGTTAAACCTCGGCATTCGCGACGCTGCTGCCCTTGCCCAAGTGCTGCAAACTACCCACAAGCGAGGTCAAGATCTCGGCAATCTCCGCTCTCTGCAAACCTACGAACGCTGGCGCAAGCGGGAAAATCTCACTATTTTAGGCTTCACAGATCTTCTAGATCGGATGTTCTCCAATCATTGGTTGCCGGCTGTCATGGTTCGCCGTTCTGGTTTATGGATGCTGCGGCGGGTGCGTCCCATTAAAACCTATGCTTTGCAACTGATGACAGGTTTAAGAGGGCATCTTCCTCAGATAACGAAGCAGAGGGGAGAAAGAGGACAAGGGGACAAGGGGACAAGGGGACAAGGAGGACTCTAATTTTTCTTTCCCCCATCTCTCCCTCCTTTCATTCCTCATCCATAACTGCTTTGCGATCAAATAGCACTAAACTGCGTAGTTGGTTAGTATCTAGTTCAGTGAGCCACTCTTCGCCAGAATCTACGGTTTGTTCGGCTAGTCCTTTCTTGCTTTCGATCAAGTCGTTGATGCGCTCTTCTAAGGTTCCAGTGCTGACAAACTTATGTACTTGCACATTGCGCTTTTGACCAATGCGGAAGGTGCGATCCGTGGCTTGATTTTCCACGGCAGGATTCCACCAGCGATCAACGTGGAAGACGTGGTTTGCCCTAGTCAAGTTTAAACCTGTGCCACCCGCTTTGAGAGAGAGAATGAACGCACGAGGACCTTCGGGGTCATTTTGGAAGCGATCCACCATTTCTTCGCGCTGCTTCTTGCGAGTTGCACCGTAGAGAAAGGGAACTTCGCCGCCTAGTCGTTGCTCTAGGTAGGGTTTGAGGAGTTTACCCCACTCAGAAAATTGGGTGAAAATGAGGGCGCGCTCACCTTCTGCTGCGATCTCTTCTAACATCTCACTTAAGCGTAGTAATTTGCCGGAGCGATCACCACCTTCGAGGCGTTTTTCTTTCAAATAATGCGCTGGATGATTGCAAAGTTGCTTCAGTTTCATCAGCAGCGTGAGAACTTTTCCTCGCCGTTGGATGCCTTCGGTTTCCTCAATCTCGTTGAGAGATTCATCGACTAGCTTTTGATAGAGTGATGCCTGTTCGCTACTAAGCCCACAATAAACATTCATCTCCTGCTTGTCCGGCAAATCTTGGATGATTTCTTTGTCTGTTTTTACTCGTCGGAGGATGAAGGGTTGCACAAGCGATCGCAACGTTTGCAACGAATCTCTGTCCCCATATTTCTCAATTGGCATAGCAAAGCGACGCTGAAAAAACTGTTGCGTTCCCAAATACCCAGGATTGAGAAAATCCCAAATCGACCACATCTCGGATAAGCGATTCTCAACTGGCGTTCCCGTCAAAGCAATGCGAAATCCTGACTCTAACTGACGCACTGCTTGAGATTGCTTGGCTTGGGGATTCTTAATATTCTGTGCCTCATCCAGCACCACTCCTTGCCAACTCACCCCTTGAAGCGTCTTCGCATCCCGTTGCGCCAGCGCATAACTGGTAATCACTAAATCTTGCTCTTTCACCTGTTTAGTAAACGCCTTCCCTTTACTGCGCTTCTCCCCATGATGAACAAGCGTCGAGAGAGTGGGAGCAAATCGCTGCACTTCCCGTTGCCAGTTTCCCAGCACTGAGGTGGGACATACGAGTAACGTTGGTGCTTCCATCTCTCCTCGTTCTTTGAGATGCAACAGAAAGGCAATTAACTCAATCGTTTTACCTAATCCCATGTCGTCTGCGAGACAAGCACCCAGTCCCCAACCTTCCAGAAATGCCAGCCAGCTTACGCCGCGTGCTTGGTAAGGACGCAGTTGCCCTTGAAAACTTTTTGGCGGCTGAATCGCTTCTAGGGATTTGTTACCCGTCAGATTGGTAATTAACCCTCGCAGTGCCCCAGAA
The DNA here is from genome assembly GCA_003021505.1 of Cyanobacteria bacterium QS_4_48_99. GTDB lineage: Bacteria > Cyanobacteriota > Cyanobacteriia > Cyanobacteriales > Rubidibacteraceae > QS-4-48-99. The sequence continues at coordinate 23,566 of PXPT01000182.1, forward strand.
GCTTCAAAATCAACCACGGGAAGTTTTTCAATCGTCTTGGTATCTCCTTGACTCAAGCGCACTGCATCTTCAACAGATAAGCTCATCTGCTCATCCGAAGACTCCAAAACTGCCTGTGCTGCTCGGACATCACTAGGTTGCAGTGCCACCCACTCCCCATTCACCTCCACTAAGGGGGACTGTTGCGCCAAGAGGCGTTCAAATTCTTCTTTGGAGAGATTTTGCTCTCCAATTGCCAGTTCCCACTTAAAATTGAGTAAACTTTGTAACCCCAAGCGCTGGGTAGTTTTTTGAGGCGCTTCAGCATTAATTTTAATTCCTAGGCGCTTCTCTGTAGCTCCCGGAGCCAAACCGGGCGGCATGACTACGCCTAACCCACTATCAAGTAACTGCCAAGCACTCCCTTTGATAAATTCGTATGCGAGTATGGGATCTAAATGGCACTCATGAGGGCGTGCTTCCTCCAGACTCGCTGCAATGGGAGAATACAGGCGAGCTGCTGTTCCTAATCCCTTGAGTAGCGTTTCTTGGGGCTGCTCAATGGTGTAACCTCGCTCTACCATTTGCTCAACTGGATGCTGCCAGATGGTTTCGGCATCCACAAACAATGTTTCCTCGTCAATTGCCTGCAAGCCGTATTGCAACGTCCAATCTGTCTCACCAGAGGAAGGCGGCTGTAGAGAAAAGCAGGTGCGAAACTGATTTTTCGCCCACTTGTGGATTAACTCCGTGCCCATAGAGTCTTGGACTGGTAAAGTCCAGGTCTGGAGTGCTGTTTCTAGGCGTTTCACGGTAGTGGGTTCTGCCTCGAAACTCGCCTTTTCTTGCGAGAGCGCCTGTAACCATTGTTTGACGGCTGATTCTTTGACAGGCGGGAGACTCGTTTCTACCCAAGTGCGTAACTGGGCATCTAGGATGGTACTCAGGAAATCGAGTAAAAGTTCCTGAGGTTCGGGGAGAGAAGTCCCTTCGGGACTGACGCGCAGACAAGGACACGGGGTTCGAGGTTCCCTCGAACCCGTGAGATGTCCGTGCGGAGAGGGGATGAGAGTGTTGTGTTCCGCACTTCTCCCCGCGTCACCGTGTCCTATTTCCCCTCTGCTGTTCGTGTCTCCGCGTCCCCGCGTCCCCGCGTCCCCGCGTCCTCTTTCTCCCCTGCTCCTGTGCTCCTCTGCTTTTTTCTGCCCCTCTGCTTGGAAGGAAGCAAAATAAGCACGACAAGCATCAGGCATGAGCTTGACAAACTGCCGAAAGCGAGTTTGATCATTGGCACTATCGAGTAAGGGTTGCCAGTAACTAGTGACTTTTTCATGCTGGGCAAGTCCTGGTAAAAATTTACACCGCGCTAGTAAATCCAGACTCCAGCGATAGACTTGTGACCAAAAGCGTAATTCTCCTCCCACATCTATGTCGTGGGCTTGCACCGAAGACAAGGGTAATGCCTGTAAAAAATTTGCTGCCTCGATGGGGTGGAGACGAAATCCCTCTACTTTCCACGGATGTAAAGCGAGTGAGCTATCCTCTGTTGTTTCGGCAGGCATTTTTGCAGACAACATCGGGAAAAGTGGTTCGCCGTTTTGCGAAACTTGAGTGGGCAAGGTAACTACCTGTGCTTGCCACTTCTGAGTTGTCTCCTCAGCAGGTATAAAGTTTTCTAGGGAGAGATTCTGGGACTCTAGAAAGGAGAGTAGTTCTTGCTGTCTCATCCCAAAAGGATGAGAAGAAATCGTTTGAGATTCTTGACTAGATTCCGCAGGCGAGATAGTACGCCAAGTTTCTCCCCAAATAAAGAGATAACTTCCAATAGACTCTAGAATCCAACTACCGTGTAAACTCGCCATATTCGATTTCACCTCATCATCGCAACGACACTAGCAGGGGAGGGGAAGAAGTGAGGGCGTGAGCACGTGAGAGTGTTTGAGTTTTGAATTGTCTCAACTGCTGACTACGAAGAAGTGAGGCGTGAGTGCGTGACAAGAGTTGGAAACACCAAACAAATTTTCTATTATTTATTGATTGATGTTTTACTCCTCACCCCTCACTCCTCACTCCGCCCACCTACATAGAAACCTCTGCCCAGCTAGCAATGATACATAAGTGCTAGGATTGCCACAGAGAAAGAAAAGTGATGAAGAAGGAAAAAGCGCGCTCATGCAAGAGTTTGAAAAGTCAATATCCTTTGACGGACGGGATATTAGACTGAAGGTTGGCATGCTTGCACCACAAGCAGGGGGTTCGGTTCTAATTCAGTCTGGAGAAACGGCTGTTTTAGTAACTGCAACGCGCAGTAGTGGTCGAGAAGGAATTGATTTTCTTCCCCTGTTAGTGGACTACGAAGAAAGATTATACGCAGCAGGTCGCATCCCTGGGGGATTTCTGCGACGTGAAGGTCGCCCCCCAGAAAAGGTAACGCTCACGAGTCGTCTCATTGACCGTCCTCTGCGTCCCTTACTTCCCCAATGGTTGCGAGATGATATTCAGATTGTAGCAACTACCCTGTCGCTGGACGAAGAAGTTCCGCCAGATGTGTTGGCGGTTACAGGTGCTTCTATGGCTGTGGCTATGGCTCAGATTCCGTTCCAGGGACCAATGGCAGCCGTGCGGGTAGGTTTAGTCGGAGACGATTTCGTCATTAACCCCACCTACAAAGAGATTGAGCAAGGAAACCTGGATTTAGTCGTGGCTGGCACTCCCGAGGGTGTTGTCATGGTGGAAGCGGGAGCCAATCAACTGCCAGAACAGGATGTCATCGAGGCGATTGAGTTCGGCTACGAAGCGGTGCAGGATTTGATTCAAGGGCAGCGAGATCTGATGTCTGATCTCGGCATAGAACTAGTTTGGGAGGAGGGACCGGCTGCGAACCCAAGCTTAGAGGAATTTGTTCGCGATCGCGCCACCGAACCCATCAAAAAGGTTCTCTTACAGTATGACTTAGATAAAAAGGCTCGCGATGCTGCCCTAGATGAGGTGCGAGAGACGGCAGTGGAAAATGCGATCGCAGAGTTGCCAGAGGATGACCCGCTCAAAGTCGCTACTACAGAAGACAGCAAGGCAGTCGGCAATGCCTTCAAAGACCTCACCAAACAGCTCATGCGCTCTCAGATTATCAACGAGGGCGTGCGGGTTGATGGTCGCAAACTTGACGAAGTGCGACCTGTATCTTGTCAAGTCGGCTCCCTTCCCCAGCGGGTACACGGCAGTGGTCTATTTAGCCGAGGACTAACTCAGGTGTTGTCTGTGGTCACGCTGGGAACCCCGGAAGAAGCGCAAGACCTCGCGGATGATCTAAATCCCAGCGATAAAAAGCGCTATCTACACCACTATAACTTCCCTCCCTATTCAGTGGGAGAGACTAAACCCCTACGCGCACCAGGAAGGCGCGAAATTGGTCACGGGGCACTAGCAGAACGGGCGATAGTGCCCATGTTACCTTCGCAAGAAGACTTTCCCTATGTGCTGCGGGTAGTCTCGGAAATCCTCTCTTCCAATGGCTCCACCTCTATGGGTTCTGTTTGTGGCTCCACCCTAGCTTTGATGGATGCTGGCGTTCCCATCGCCAAGCCTGTCAGTGGTGCGGCAATGGGCTTGATTAAAGAAGGAGAGGAAATCCGCATTCTGACCGATATCCAAGGTTTTGAAGACTTCCTCGGAGATATGGACTTCAAAGTTGCCGGGACAGATACCGGGATTACAGCTTTGCAGATGGACATGAAAATCACGGGTTTGTCTGTAGAAGTTGTTGCCCAAGCCATTCGGCAGGCTAAACCGGCACGGCTACATATCCTGGAAAAAATGATGGAGGCGATTGACAAACCCCGTCAGGAACTCTCGCCTTACGCACCTCGCCTGCTGACTCTCCAGATTGATCCCGAGATGATTGGCTTGATTATTGGACCAGGAGGTAAGACCATCAAAGGGATTACGGACCAAACTGGGGCAAAGGTGGACATTGACGATCACGGTACTGTAACCGTTTCTGCCGTGGAGGCGGAAAGTGCCCTCAAAGCCATGAACATTGTCAAAGGCATGACCCGCAAGCTTAGTGAAGGAGATGTCTGCGTGGGTCGTGTTACCCGCATTATCCCGATTGGAGCCTTCGTGGAAGTGCTGCCCGGAAAAGAAGGGATGATTCACATCTCTCAGCTTGCCGATTACCGCGTAGGCAAAGTTGAGGATGAAGTAGCTGTGGGCGATGAAGTGGTGGTCAAAGTGCGCGAGATCGACAGCAAAAGTCGTCTCAATCTTACTAGGTTGGGAATTCACCCTGACCAAGCTGCTGCTGCGCGCGAGGCGGCTGCCCAGTCATGACCGATAATTTTGGATTTTGACGGGGCTTACAAGGCTCCGAACTTGGTTCGGAGCACAGCCCCTTGATTTTAGATTGGAATTTTTTAACTCCCAAATCGTCAATCGTTAATCCAAAATTGGTTGACGCTACACTCCGAGTACGGGCGACCTAGCCATACCACCTTTGTTGCCCCTACTTAGGTGTAATCAAAAATGTTGTCCCAAACGTAATCAAGCAATGATTTTGCCTTTTCCAAGGGCAAGACGTGGCAATTCCCTTGGGAATCTTTTTTTAGCAAAGAAATTTCGGACTTGCTGGCTGAGTCTTTCTTATTCTCGACTAGCTTGCCCTGTATGTCTCCGAGATTACGAATCGGACCATTGATATCAAAATCTATTTTTGTATCAAACTTCTGATCCATCCAGGTTTCAATTTGGCTATCTAGCTGCTGAGGTGTCAGTGCTTTTTTACTCGTTAAGAGGTGATAATAAACTAAAATCATTTCTTTACATTCTGCCTCTTCAGCCGCATCAATTAAAGACTGGAAAACACTAGCGTTATTCGCCATATTCTTAAAAAATAAGGTATCAGTAACCTTTTTGCGGAATTTTATATGCTTACTTTTATATTTACTGTATTGCTTATAAGCAAATCCGCCTAAGGCAATCAGCAAGGATAAAACCGCCACTAAAACAGGCATAATATTACGCACATCCTCTTCGTTGACGTTGAGGTTCTCAATAAAAGATGGACCAAGGGTAAAAAATAAAATTGCACCGACGATGATAAGTAGTTTGGGAAGGATTTTCAGGATAACTGGAACCGCTGCCCCAATTCCTGGAACAATCAACATGAGACGATCTTTCCAGGTCATCTTAATTTTGATGTTAGGAAAGAGAAGTTCTAGGTCAAATTTCGGAATATTTTTGTAAAAGTAAAGATAAGTTTTTCCGGGCTGGAAATCGAGCGCTTCTAAGTCATCGCCTTGTTCGGTAAAATAATTTTTATTTTTAAATTTAATCAGCAATACTACCCGCTCAAAGGTGTTAATTTTCATTTCGACTTTCCGAAATAGTTTTTGAACCTGAGTAGTCCTATAAACGTTACCCCGGTAGTAGCAAGCTAGCTCGTCAAAGTTATTCAAATCAACTTCTGTGTTGACTGAAATTAATGACCGCTCTTCAAAGGCTTTTTTTAAGCTATTTTTGGAAATGGGAATATAATTAGCTCGCTCTAGAATAGTATTAAAGTCATCAATTAGTTGGGTTTCCATCTTTTCCAACTGGTCTGGAGTTGGTTCAACTCTCGATTTAGTAGCAGCATCGGGACTAAAGGGGGCATAATTATCCTTCAATCGCTCCTGGTAAGAATGGAATTTAAAATGGTAGTAGGCTACAAGAATGGAGCAGAAATCCCGAAATTTTTGAGCATCAGAGTCAGGCAAATGTCCGTCTTCAATGCAAAGCTCGATAATATCTGCGCGGCGATAAGGAATAAACGCTTCTCGGTCTTTGTATGAAGCCATAGTCTTGAATATGCCTCCCAGTTGAAGTGATAAAATGGGACTTTTGCCCAGTTCGGAGTTTCCTACTTTCAAAAGCCTAGTGCGATACGCCCGGAGGGCGTCATGCCTCCGGCATATCGCGCCTGTTTTTGATTAGTGTATGAAGCTGGAGTTTTTCGCCTCTATTTCCTCTCAACTAACAATTCTAATTGGAAAGCGATACGCGCGCAGAAGGACAGGGGGCGGGGTTTTCAAGGTGCCGAATTCACTTTGGCACACAGCCCCTTGCGAAATGAATTCGCCCCGCAAGAGATGTCGGTCGCGTCAAGCCTCCGGGTGATCGCGTCTTGCTTGCAAGGCACTGAAGGTAAAAGCACCTGAAAGGGTGTGTTTAGCGGTTTCAGTATAAAATGAAACAATTAAATATTGTTGAAAATAGATAACTTTCTTAAACGAATTGGGATTTTCTCTTAAAAAATAATATAATAGTAGCAATAAAATAATTTTATCAAGGAAATCAAGGAACGCAGTCATTGCTTGTTGCAGCAAAAAGATTTAAGAGATTTAAGGGGGACTGATGGTAACAGCTACAGTGCCAGAACAGGAGCTTAAAATCGGTTCGACTCAGTTGTTAATTAACAATGAGTGGGTGAACAGCAGCAGCGGTAGTCGGTTCGAGACTATTAACCCCGCCACAGGTGAGACGATTTGCGATGTTGCTGAGGGAGACGCCCCAGATGTGGATCAAGCAGTGGAAGCGGCAAAAGCTGCCTTCTATAGCGGGGAATGGCGAAACATGTCTGCTCGCAGTCGCGGCAAGTTGCTCTACAAGCTAGCCGACTTAATCGAGGAGAATCAGGAAGAACTGGCGCGGCTAGAAAGCCTCGACAACGGCAAACCGCTGACGGAATCGCAGAACCTAGACCTGCCGTTTGTAATTGCGTGCTACCGCTACTACGCAGGCTGGGCGGACAAGATCCAAGGCAAGACGATTCCAGTTGACGGTTCTTACTTCTGCTATACGCGGCGTGAGCCAGTGGGTGTGGTTGGTCAGATTATTCCTTGGAACTTCCCCCTACTCATGCAGTCGTGGAAGTTGGCACCAGCACTAGCTGCTGGCAACACGGTGGTTCTCAAAACGGCTGAGCAGACGCCCCTATCAGCGCTGCGAGTGGGCGAACTGATTCTGGAAGCTGGTTTCCCTGCTGGCGTGGTCAACATTCTATCGGGTTACGGACCAACGGCTGGGGCAGCGATCGCCAATCACATGGAGATCGATAAAGTCGCCTTTACGGGCTCAACAGAGGTAGGGCGCTTGGTGATGGAGGCAGCAGCCAAGAGCAACCTCAAGCGCGTCACCCTAGAATTGGGCGGCAAGAGTCCCAACATCGTCTTTGCTGACGCCGATATGGATGCAGCGGTTGAAGGTGCCCACTTGGGCTTATTCTTCAACCAAGGTGAGTGCTGCAACGCCGGTTCGCGGGTGTTTGTGGAAGAAAAATGCTATGACGAGTTTGTCGCCAAGAGCGTTGAAAAAGCGCGGCAGCGCACTGTCGGCAATCCCTTTGACCCCACCACCAAGCAAGGAGCGCAGGTAGACCAAGCCCAGTTCGACAAGGTGATGAGTTACATCGAGGCTGGACAAAGTGAGGGAGCAAGGATGCTGTGTGGCGGCAATCGAGTTGGCGATCGCGGATTTTTCATTGAGCCCACTGTGTTTGCTGATGTGGACAACAACATGAAGATTGCCCAAGAGGAAATCTTCGGTCCGGTAATGAGCATTATTAAGTTCAGAGACATCGACGAGGCGATTCAACTGGCGAACACTACGATGTATGGACTGGCGGCGGGTGTGTGGACAAAGGATGTTACCAAGGTGCACGCAATCTCCAATAATGTCCGCGCCGGTACTGTTTGGGTGAATTGCTATCACGCCTTTGACACGGCTGCACCATTTGGCGGGTTCAAGCAATCCGGCATAGGTCGTGAACTAGGCGAGCCTTGCCTGGAAAATTACACTGAAACCAAAACAGTCACAATTCGACTGTAGAGACGCGACTTACGCACCTGTCTTCCAACCCCCCAATTTGGGGGGCTAAATAATGGCAAATTTCATTTGACACAGAAGTTTTACCACCAATCTTGTTGGCGATGCGAATCGGTTTCCTTGTCTTCCCAGTCTTGTTGGTGACGTGAGTTGGTTGGTTCGTCTTCTTCATCTTCTTCTTGAGAGTTCTCTGTCAACGGTTTGACAACCCGTTCAATCGCTTCTTGCACGAAAGCCTTGATAAATTCATCTCTGCGGTTTAACTGAAACTGTCGCTGCACTACTTCACTCATCCCGCCGTCTCCCCAATCTTGATCTCGGCGGAAGTATTCCATAAAACTCTTTCCGGCAATCCAGGTTAAGTAAGCGGCTGTCACCCCTTCAATTGCTTTACCGACGACATAGGTGGCAACGGCGAATTCCAGTGCTGCGGAGAAAATTTCGATTGCTCCCTTAACCACTCCCAAACCGACTAGCGTTCTTCCCAGAGATGACGCCAACTCCCGTGCCTGGGACCAATCCAATTCGCAGCCATAGACTTTGCCAATTTCAATGATCATTTGGGCATTCACCGCCGTGCTTCCCAACATATCCACAACGGGAATAGGCGTTGCCGCAATTACTCCAGCACTTGCCCACTGATAGCGCTGGATTACTTTCTCTGCCTGTCGTTGCCGCTGCCCGTCAATCAGGTTGCGGGCTTCTTCGCCTAGGCGTTGGGACTGGAGTAAAATATTATCAGCAATGAGGTTTTCACCTTCGTCTCGTAGAATCTCCGCAAGGCGCTTGATTAAAGGTATAACATCAATGTCTGGCTGGATCACTTCGCCAGTTTCGACGGTGGCAGGCTGAGGATTGGCGGCAGTGGAGACAACATCTTCAGAGGCAATATAGGCTTGGAGGTGATCGCGCAATTTCGCTAAAATTATTTCCTTATCTCGATCATTATAGAGATCCGTTTTGTTGAAAACTAGTAGCGATCGCTTCCCAATCTCTGCTAACCTTTGCAGTGGTTCGTATTCCGATTGCCGCAGGTCATTATCAATAACAAATAGCAACAAGTCTGCTTCTGTTGCCAATTGCCGCGCTGACTGTTCTCGCTGCGTTCCAGTAACTCCTGCTTCCAGAATCCCCGGCGTATCCGTAATCAGAATTTGCCGCTCTAATCCTTCTAACTCCAGGCTGTAAGTCTCCCCAACCTGCGTCGTTCCCATGGGGGCACTCACTTCACCACCCATTCCCCCTAGCAGTGCATTGACTAGGGAAGTCTTTCCCGCAGAACCCGTGCCAAACACTACCACTCGTAGTTCTCTACGGGAAAAACTCGCTTCAATCTCTTGGGAACGTTCTAGCAGTGCTTGCTGTGCCACTTCATCTTGAATCTGGCTGACTTGTTGCCGTAATGCCTTGAGGGTAGCCCCCGCTGCCTCAGTTTTGGACTCTGGGGCACTCACCTGATTACGCCGCCGCCTCCTTTTGCGAGAATGCCCTCTTCGCCGACGGGATGACCGATTGAAATAGTAGTAAACTGAAGCAGCGATTAGTAATCCGAATAGGGTGATCGCTAAAAACAGCAGCAGATTGACCAACAGAGGAGGTGCTGTTAGGTAGAGTTGCGAAAAAGCAGAAATCAGCCAGATAATCAGTCCCAAAATGAGACTGAGAGCAAGAAGGTAAATCAAAAGGCGCGGTGAGGGCATGAGATTGTCTCTTACTTATCGTTATGGGCTGATGGGGAGAGACTTTTAGGATAAATGATTAGACGGAGTGGAGCTAAAATAGCCGCCCATATTTCAGGCTAGGGGTTATAATTCCAGCTTGGACTCAATCAGAATTTCTCCCTTACGTACACTTGGGCGTATATATCAGCAGCCTTTCTCTGTTCTTTTTAGTTGCGTAATTACTAAGAATTTCAGCATTTCAAGCTTTCCTATTGCCTTGTAACAGAGAAGTCATTCTCTATCATTAGCTAGAAGCAGGTTTAAAAATTATGTGAGATTTTCTTCTAGAGTAAGCATTAAACGCTTTTTATGCGAGAGGCTAACACTAGCCTACACTACTGCCCAAGCTTAGAAATCGTAAAAATGGAGTAAAAAAAATGAGCCTATTCGACCAAATTCGCGGAGCCATTGATAATCCCAACCAGCAAGCAAGTTCTAGTCAGCTAGGGACTATACTCGATGCCGTACAGCAGTTAAGTAGCAACCATAATACCGATTCGAGTACCGTACAATCTGCTGCTTCGATTGTCGGCAAATATGTTCGCTCTTCTCTCCAACAAAAGCGAGAAAGTAGCGGGGAACAGCAAGCACAGGAAGCAATCAATCAATATAGCGGCACGGGTTCTAGCGATCAAGCCGTTCAGTCGCTCTTTAGTGATTCCCAAATCCAGCAGATTTCGCAAGAGGTGGAAAAAAGGACAGGGTTAAGTGCTGAGACAGTTCCATCAATGTTGCCGAAGCTAGTTCCTTTGGTGCTGAAATTCCTCGGAAGTGGCAGCAACACTCAGAATCCCCAAGGTTCCCACTCCGTGCTTAGTGGCTTTTTAGATGTCAATGGTGATGGCGAGACTGACTTCAAAGACGCGATGCAAATGGCATCCCGCTATCTCAACCGCTAGCCTTTGTGGAAGGATGATGCTCAGGGAGGGGAGCAGGGGGAGCAGAGGAAGAAACCTTTAAACTGCAACCTGCAACGCCCTTGTGATACGGGAATTGAGGGAAATTTTCTTGCAAATAAAAGGCAAATATGAAAATCATCTTTTTTGGTACGCCGCAGTTTGCCGTGCCCAGTTTGGAACGCTTGCTAGAGCATCCAGAAATGGAAGTTATCGCCGCTGTCACCCAACCTGATAAGCCGAAAGGACGCGGCAAGCAACTAACGCCCTCACCTGTCAAAAAAGTTGCCTCAGCGCATCAATTACCTGTCTGGCAGCCCAAGCGAGTGAAAAAAGATGCCGAAACTATTACCCAGCTCAAGCAGGCTCAGGCAGATGCCTTTGTGGTAGTTGCCTATGGGCAGATTCTCTCTCAAGAAATTCTCGATGTCCCCAAGCTTGGCTGTATCAACGTTCACGGTTCGCTTTTGCCCAACTATCGCGGCGCGGCACCGATTCAGTGGTGTCTCTATTACGGCGAGGCAGAAACAGGCATCACGACAATGTTGATGGATGCGGGAATGGATACTGGAGATATGCTGCTGAAAATCCGTACTTCTGTGGGGCTGTTGGAAAATGCCGATACCTTGGCTCAGAGGTGGGCAGATTTGGGAGGGGATTTGCTGCTCGAAACCTTGCTGAAGCTAAAAGAAGGAAAAATTCAGCCTACTCCCCAAGATGCCTCGCAAGCGAGTTATGCACCGCCGATTCAAAAATCGGATTATGCGATTGATTGGTCACGTTCTGCGATCGCGATCCATAATCAGGTAAGAGGATTTTTCCCAAACTGCGTGGCATCACTACGCTCCCAAACCTTAAAAGTTCTTGCCACTGTTCCCCTAGCAGAGGCTTATTCCTCTGAACTTCCCCCAGAACTCCAGTCCCTAGCACAGAAATGGAGCGATTTATCTGCGGCGGCTGGGCATCCCGGAGAAGTTGTCAGCATTATTAAGAAGATGGGACCAATTGTGCAAACTGGCGAGGGGCTTTTGCTGCTAACAGAAGTGCAGCCGAGTGGCAAGCGTCCTCAATCGGGTGGGGATTTTGTCAATGGGATGCGCCTGTCTGTGGGAGAAGTGTTAGAGAACGGGGGTTACTAAATCAAAAAAAGTACAGACACGAGATTTCGCGTCTGTGGTTTCGTTGTTATTCTCTAGCTCTCTGTCACCAATATTCTCTAGCTTTCGCTCACCAGTACTGTCTATCTCCTGCTCATCGGTACGGTTGGATTCGTTGATGAGCGGGGTTCTTATCGCTACAGAATTTTGTGCTGTTGCCTGTGCCATGGCAGCAGGCGCTAGCGCCCCAGACATTAGCAGAACCGATAAACTCCCGAAAATTATGCGTTTCATTAGTGAACTGTAAAAATAATTACAGTTTTTATCATATCTAGTATGGTAAAATCACAATTATTTACGCAGGACTATTCCTTAGGACTGATGTTCTGTGGTCATCACTCACTAATTTCACCCGCAAGAGGTGATCGCACTCGCTACAGAACAGAAGTGAGCTATCCTGGAGGTAGTGATCGCAAACCAGTTATGCGCCGCTGATTCAAAAACGCGATTATGTAAATTGAAGGGAAGTGCAGCCGGGTGGGAGAGGTGCTAGAGAAGGGTTAGTTGTCTGCGGGTTCGTAGAAGCGGCAGCCCTGGCAAGGCCCTTCCGGATTCACTGCACAGCGTATGATTTCAGAATTTGCATTGAAACGACAGCTCGCATCACCAATCACCCAGCGTCCCTCAACATAGCTTCTTTCTGTCGGGATTTGAATGGACTGCACGTAGAGAGAAACCTTATGCAAATAATAGCCACCAACTTTGTATTGATAATGGTGGTGGCGTTCTAAAACAGCGTAGGTTTGACCTTTTAAATCGAAATGACTGCCTGGTTGGTATTTTGCATCGAGTGGAACTGTGCCCAGGGACTGGCGCGGATGGGAGAGAATAACTTCAGTTGAGGGAGAGCCTGGCTCCATATGCGGTGTTGTGTTTGGAACTACACTAACCGATGGTAGCGCGATCGCCCTGGCAGCGAAGCATTCACAGTTACAGAAATTCCTAAAAACTTGCACTAGATCTAAATTTGCGTCCGAGTGACGCACAGAGGCGATCGCTTCTAAGATTATTTGTAGCAGATATTAACACCAAAAAATGAAAAAAATTAACCGAGTTGCCATAGTAGGAGGAACCCACGGAAACGAATTTACTGGGGCATACCTCGCTAAAAAATTTGACAAGTTCCCCGAAATTGTCAAAAGAGACAGTTTTGAAACCCTAACTTTGCTGGCTAACCCAAAAGCTTTGCAAGCCGTGAAGCGATATGTTGACCAAGATTTAAATCGCTGCTTTGCGAGCAAAGACCTTCAAAATCCTAGCCTAAATGGATATGAACCAAACAGAGCCAAAGAAATTAATCAAATGCTAGGCCCCAAAGGCAATCCTAAATTTGATTTTATCCTAGATTTGCACACCACCACGGCTAACATGGGGCTAAGTTTTATATTTGTCCGCAATGACCCCTTTAACTTAAAATTAGCCGCCTATCTGAGTTCTATTGACCCCTCCTTAAAAGTTTACAGTTGGATCGATCCAGGCAAAGAGCAAAACTTTATCAACTCCATATCCGAGAAAGGCTTTGCGATCGAAATTGGTCCCATTGCCCCAGGAACGCTCAAAGCAGATATATTTCAAAAAACCGAAAAGCTAACGCAGGCAGTTCTAGATTATCTAGATAAATATAATCAAGGACAAATTCCCGATGAAAAAATGCCCCTAACGGTTTATCAACATTGCAAGTATCTTGACTACCCCAAAACCGCAGCGGGAGAACTCAATGGCATGATTCATCCCCAGCTTCAAGGCAGAGACTACGAAGAGCTTCAGCCAGGCGATCCCTTATTTTTAACCCTCGATGGAAACACAATTTACTACGAACAAGAAAAGCCACTTAATCCTGTATTTATTAATGAAGTCGCTTACTACGAGAAAGGAATAGCTATGTGTTTAACTAAAAAAGAGCAAATTTATGTCTAGAAGGGGCGAGCCGCCAGCTCGCTTTTAAAACCGCAACTTATCCTACACCGTGGCAGGTTCCGATTTGTCCGACTCCCAGACATCCTCAGTTTCGCTTCCTTCCAGCTTAGTATCAGGTTCAGCTACATTCACCTTAACCACGCGATTTTGGGCAGTCTTGACCTTGGGCATGGTTAGGGTTAGGATTCCATTCTGGAACTCTGCTTGCAGCTGGTCATTGTGGATAGCAACAGGTAAGTTCAACACGCGCTCAAACCTACCGTAACGGAACTCAGTGCGGCGAGAGCCTTTCTGTTCGCCCTGATTATTGTCGAGATGCTCGCCCTTAATTGCTACTGCCTGACGGCTGACGCGCACATCGAGGTCTTTGCCTTCCACACCAGGCAACTCTGCTCTCAGGAGGAGACTATTTTCAGTATCTTCTAGTTCCACCGCAGGCTTCCAACCGATTTTTCTTTCGTCGCGGTTCGCATTTGCTAGCCCATCAAATAGTTGATCCATTTGACGACGTATTGTTTCCATTTCTTGAGACGGTTGCCAACGAATTAATGTCATTTTGAACTTCCTCTGCTTGCTTTATCGATTCATCAAAATTTACTTAGTACACTTTTATAATGCCAAAGCTTGACTCCAGAAGCAGTAGGGAAAACCGCAATTTTACAGGCGGGTTCCCAGTCCTCTGTTGTTGGTATTACTCGTTTAGGTAACAACCCCAACGCGCGGGAAGTGAACCATATGATTTCCTGGATCACAACCATTTGAATACCAAGTGCTGCTTGCCGAGGAGATGTTACAGATTTTATAGTTTTGTATGCTTCTTTGGGTAGCGCATCAGAGCCTTGCGGTAGACTAACACTTGGTTAAGTGTTTCCCTGGTTATCAATTTCACCAAATAAGGAGCCGATACCAAATGTCTCATAGTGTCAAAATATACGATAACTGCATTGGCTGTACCCAATGCGTCCGGGCTTGCCCCTTAGACGTGCTGGAGATGGTGCCCTGGGATGGCTGCAAAGCTGGTCAGATTGCCTCTTCTCCCCGCACCGAAGACTGCATCGGTTGCAAGCGGTGCGAAACTGCTTGTCCTACTGATTTCTTAAGCGTCCGAGTTTATTTGGGAGCAGAAACCACTCGCAGTATGGGGCTTACCTACTAGCAGAAATTGTCGCCCAAGGCTTGCAATTAAAACCAAGAAATTCGCACATAGAGAGAGGCGTTTGCCCTCTCTTTTTTTGTTAAATAATGATACTTTTTACTAAAAACGTCGCTTCGCTCCTAGCGGTTTTGGTTAAAGGGGAAGGGGCAAAAGGGGCAATATTTCCTTTACCCTTTGTCCTTACCCAGCAACTACTGCGAAGTTTATTCTTGACGTTGGAACAGCTTACTCATTACTTTGAAGCAAACAGTATTGATACGAACATTAGGAGTGGGTGGTTACATGTGTGGAATTGTTGGCTACATCGGTACCCAAGCCGCAACAGAGGTTTTGATGGCAGGGTTAGAGAGGCTAGAGTATCGAGGTTATGACTCCGCTGGCGTGGCGACAGTTTCAGAGGGTAAAGTTCACTGCGTCCGAGCCAAGGGAAAACTCCACAACCTGCGCGACAGAGTAGAACAAGAACAAAATCCCGCACAGATGGGAATTGGACACACCCGCTGGGCAACTCACGGGAAGCCAGAGGAACACAACGCCCATCCTCACATGGATCTGGCAGGGCGAGTGGCAGTGGTGCAAAACGGCATTATCGAAAACTATCGTCAGTTGCGCGAGGAACTCCAAAGCAAAGGACATAAGTTCGTCTCCGATACTGATACAGAAGTAATTCCTCATTTAATTGCGGAATGCTTATCCGTTTGCGAAGAAACCTCTCTGTTCCCTTCTCCCTTACTAGAAGCAATCCGACAAGCGGTAAAGCAGCTTAAAGGGGCATTTGCGATCGCTGTGATTTGTGCTGACTATCCCGATGAGCTAATTGTGGCACGAGAGCAAGCACCGCTAGTGATTGGTTTAGGGCAAGGAGAATTTTTCTGTGCCTCGGATACGCCTGCCCTAGTGCCTTCTACCCGTACCGTGCTGAAGCTGGAGAACGGGGAACTAGCACGGATGACTCCCCTAGGAGTAGAAGTATGCAACCAAGAAGGTGATCGCCTCCGGAAAGCCCCCCGCACCCTCGACTGGAATCCGGTACTCGTGGAAAAGCAGGGGTTCCGCCACTTCATGCTCAAAGAAATCTACGAGCAACCAGGGGTGGTGCGTACCTGTTTAGAGGCATATCTCAACGAAGATTGGCACTCGCAAGAAGCTCCAAGCTCCAGCCCTATCAATCTCAATTTATCGCCTGCTCTGTATGAGAACATCGAACAAGTTCAAATTCTTTCCTGTGGCACGAGTTGGCATGCCAGTCTCGTCGGGAAACACTTGCTAGAGCAGCTTGCAGGAATTTCCACCATAGTACAATATGCCTCGGAGTTTCGTTACGCTCCCGCACCGATTACTGCCAACACCCTCACCATTGGAGTTACCCAATCTGGGGAAACTGCCGACACCCTCGCCGCCCTGGAAACGGAAAAACGGCGTCGCACTGGGCTAGCATCCCAGTTTCAGCCGCAACTGCTCGGCATCACTAATCGAGTAGAAAGTTCCCTGGCTCAGATGGTGGATTACCTCATTGACACTCACGCCGGAATTGAAATTGGTGTAGCAGCAACCAAAACCTTTACTGCCCAGCTTTTAGGATTTTACTGTCTAGCGCTAGATTTGGCTGCTCGCCGTCAAACACTGCCGCCAGCGCAAATCTCAGAAATTCTCGATAGCTTGCGTCAGCTCCCCGCGCAAGTCGAACTCATTCTAGAAGGTCAACAAAGCTATATTGAAGAACTCGCCCAAGATTTTACCGAAACCCAAGACTTTATCTTTGTTGGACGCGGCATCAACTTTCCTGTTGCCCTAGAAGGGGCACTAAAGCTCAAAGAAATCAGCTACATTCACGCTGAGGGTTATCCAGCAGGGGAATTGAAGCACGGTCCGATCGCCCTACTAGATGCCAAAGTACCAGTCGTGGCGGTTGCCATGCCCGGAATTGTCTACGAGAAAGTCCTTTCCAATGCCCAGGAAGCTCAAGCCCGCGATTCCCGCCTAATTGGCGTAACTCCAGTTAATGATCCCGAGGCGGGAGCGACGTTTGATGACTTACTGCCTGTGCCAGCCGTGTACGAATTACTCTCTCCTTTATTAGCAGTGGTTCCATTGCAACTATTGGCTTATTACATTGCAGCGCGGCGAGGATTGGATGTTGACCAGCCCAGAAACTTAGCAAAGTCGGTGACTGTAGAATAGGAACCGAGTCGCTGATGGTGAGGCAATCGCATCTGGATTTGCATTGGGCGTGGGGTAACCGCGCCAGCTTCAGGAGGCAGAGGGCAGGTGTGGAATTGCTGCGTGCGCGATCGCTGTTGACAAAATCTTTCTAGCATTGCTGATGGTGAGGCGTGGCGTAATCACCTGGTATAATCGGGAAACTGCCTTGAGGAGTGTTCCCTCCCATTGAAAACTGATCCCATATTCTATCGCCTCTTTTAAGCCTTTCCTGGTATCTTTAAAATTTTAATGCTCTACCTATTCAACTCAAAGCAGGTCGAAACGGTGAGAGAAACAGCCGGTATATTAGGAAAAGGTGAGGCCAATATTCACCGATGGCTTGCTCAATATAGAGAGGGAGGAATAGAAAATTTACTCAAAAATAGACAAACGATAGGAAGACCGAAAAAGTTATCCGTTGAAACCGCCTCTAAAATCCAACGATAACTGCAAGAACCAGAAGGATTTGCTAGCTATAAAGAGATCGACTGTTGGCTGAGAGTTGTTCAAGGAGTATCGAGCAGTTATGGGACAGTTTATCATCTGGTCAAATTGGTGTACCCCACTAAAAATGGCTATAAAAAGAAGCTCCGCGGCAATTATCGCCTGCGGAGTCTGCTTTTATTTACTTTTATTTACTTCAGTAGCGGGAGGCGGATTTGAACCACCGACCTTCGGGTTATGAGCCCGACGAGCTACCAGACTGCTCTATCCCGCATCGCATTCATTACTATAGCAATTAAGTGACCTAATTTACAACTTTTCTGGCAATTTCTGGGCAAGCCTTCATAGTAGGGTGAGTTCCCCCGTCACCTCTAAGCGCTTGTGTTCGCTCAGACTCATAAACCGTTCCGAGAGCGTTTCGGAGACAGTGGGAGTAATCCAGCCCATTTGCTTCAAAATCTCAATTGCAACGGCATACTTAGCCCTTTTAGCACCATCACTCACCTTAATTGCCAATCCCATGCCCTCGCCAATGCGACCTACGCATTGAACGCCTTCTGCTCCAGATTTACTAACCAGTTCTCCAGCAGTTAAGCGCATGAGTTCAGTATCAAACCTTTCCTCCCCTGCCACCATAGTAGGGTAGTGAGTCATCGCTCGGACAATGCGTTCGAGATTCAAATTGTTTCCCGAGGCTAACTTGGCAAACAGCGTCGCCATTTGTGCCAACTGCATGGAGTAAGTGGGGGCACCACAATCATCGCGAACGCCAACCAATTCCTCTGCTGGCATCTGTAGCAATTCTGAAACTTTACTCAAAATTAACTTCTGCACGGAGCTAGTGTACCTTAAGTAGGTGTTGAGAGACCAACCGTAGTGCTGGCAGAGAGCTAGCATCCCAGCGTGTTTGCCAGAGCAATTGTGCTGCAGTGGGCTTCGTTTTCCTGGTGGGATGGGGCACTGTAGTTCTGCTGGGTCAATATCGGCACGCCAAAGGATATTAAAAACCTGTCGTGCTTGTTCGACGTTACCTTGATGAGAACTACAGATAATTGCTAGGTCTTTGTCAGTTAAGTGATAATGCTCTAGAGTAGCACTGGTGGCAACTGCTAGGGCTTGAAAAGGCTTAAGGGCGGAGCGGATAAATGCACCCGCATCAGAACTCCCTGCTACTGATAGTACGTGCCCCCGCTCATCGCAAACCGATACCTGAGCCCAATGCGTGGATTCGACAAGGCCCTGGCGCAGCAAATGCACTTCCAGTTCCGGGGCTTGCGTTCGTTTTCCTCTTGCCATGCGTTAAGAATATCTCATTATTGTTTATCTGCTGCTGGGGCACTAGGCGTGCTTTTTGTCAGTGATTGACAAACACCAGCCAGATAAGAGTGCCAGTGCTAACCAGCAAAGCTAAGATAGCAAAGGTTCTTCTCAGACGTGCCAGAATGGGCTGAATTTGATAGGAAACCACTAAACGATCGCGCCTCAACACTTCTGGAGGCTTTTGCCAGATTTGCCCATCATACCAGCCCGACTCTTCATAAGAGATCTTTTCTCTGGTGAGGCGATCGCGCACATAGGACCAACCTAAATAGAGTCTTAACACTAGCAATACTACAAAAACTCCTGCTCCAGCCGAGCCACACAGCGCAAACAGCACTGGTTCTTTGGCTGGTTCAAAACTCCGAGCAGCAATGGGTCCAGCAACTATCCACCCCCATACCCAAAACCAAACGAGCTTTCTGAGGTATTTCAGCCCTTCTATCGTTGCCCAGCGAAATAGCCAGGATTTTTTTAATTGCTCGTACTCATTGAGAGGTTGCTGTTCGGTGGGAACTGGGCAAACTGAAGCAGGAGATTCCCTCATTGCTTTTGTCTCTCGCTGGCTTAGGTACTCTGGAAGTCGATGCGTTCCGCGTGTCCCCAAAACGCTTCTATATTATAAAACTCGCGCTCCTCAGGCAGCAAAATATGCGCGATCGCATCCCCATAATCCTGGAGAATCCAGTTTCTCTCTGCTTGCCCTTCCATGCGTACGGGATGCTGTTGCGTCTGGGAAGCTACTTTTGCTTGAATCGCATCCGAGATCGCTCGCACCTGCGTTTTGGAGTTCCCTGTCGCTAGGATAAAGTAGTCTGCCAGATAGGAAACCTCTGTCACTTGCAGTAAGACGATATCTTCTGCTTGAAGTTCGGATGCTGCTTGCGCGATCGTCCACGCCAAACGCTGGCTTTCTCCCTGTGCTTCAGGATTAGTAGCAATTGTGCTAGATTGGTTGAGCTGATCTCGATCTCTCATGAAATTATTCAATTCCTCTTGTTTAATTAGCAGTTTCGCTCCCCACAAGGGGCAATTGAGTCCAACTTGTTAATCGTGTCTTCATTTGTCACCTCGCTTCGCTCTGATTGAATTTAAAATTGGCATCCCTAATTTTGCATTTTCAATTTTTAATTTTTCTTGCCTTACCCAGTGCCCAGTTCCTGGTTAAAACGGTACGGGGATGGATAGGACGACCTTTTTTGAGCAAAACTTGCAAAGAATAGTCGCAGGTTTGCCGAACGCCTCGATCAAGGTTTTCCCGACTCACTTGACGCATTGATTCTAGTTCGGGAGTGTCGCCCCGATTGGGTTCTAGTGCATCAGCCACAAATACAATGCAACTGAGCCCATCCATTTCAGGATGCCCTAGGGTATGGTTGCGAATCGCTTCCAGAATTTCGGGATCTTCCACGCCAAATTCGTCTCTGGCAACAATGGCGCTGACATCGGCATGCAATAGATGAGGATGGGCTTCACAGACTGGGTCAATTTCTATTCCGTCTGCTTTTGCCATTTGCAGCAGCCGAGTGGGCTGAAAATATTTTGCCAAATCGTGCATTAGACCTGCTGATTGTGCTTTTTGCTCCTCAAGCTGATGGCATCGAGCTAGATCGCGCGACATCTTTTCGACGCCCAGAATGTGTTGCAGGCGATCAGCAGGAACATTATTACTCAACCAGGCTATGACCCGATCCCGCATCGCGGTAAAAAACGCTTCATAACAACAGGTAGGGTGGCAATCACCAATATTACACCTCTGCTTTCATCCTATCTTAATACTTGGCGACCGAAGCAATCAGGCGAGGAGTGAGGAGCGAGGGAGTGAGGAGGTTTCTGTGCAGAGGTGCGTGGGTGCGGAGAGTCCCTTTCTCGCACCCTTGAGATCTCGGTCTCGCTGCGACGCTTTCGGGACTGATGCGGAGAGGGGATGACGCACGCCTAGCCGAGAGCGGAAAGTGAGGGGTGAGAGAGTGAGGAGGTAGATGGGCTGGTTTGATAGAAAAATTTATTTCTATTTCCAACACTCTCACGCACTCACGCTTTCACGCTCTCACGCTCTTACTTCTTTCCCGCAGCTCCCCGCGTCCGCGCGTTCCCGTGTCCCCGCGTCTTCTTCCTCTCCTGCTCCTGGAGCACCTCTGCTTTTTATCCCTTGCCCCTGGAGATCCTGGAGATTTTTCTCACCCACTCACGCTTTCACGCCTCACTTCCCCTTAACCTTCAACCCTCTTCCCGACTCATAAAAGTTGGTAATGATGAATCCTTGCGCTCGCTGTGAGTCACAATTAAAGAAATAAACCTAATGCTCAGGAGAGTGGCATGATGTCTCGTTGGCGAAAATTACTCGCTTCTTTAGTTCTAGTTGGGTTGCTGCTAGTCTCTTCCTGTGCGCGTGAAGCTCCTTCTCGGTTCGAGGGGGCACAACAAGAAAGCACTCAGAGGGGAGCTGAGGCAGTTGCTAAGGAGGCTGTGGCAGGGAGTAGCTTGAATAAGTTCTTTCCTGCGGCGGGCAAAGGAGAGCAGCTAGTTTATACCCAAGAGAAAAAGGGGTTTGCCGAGGCGAAGTTGAAACAGCAAGATCAGGATTTGGCGAGGATGTCGATTGCTGATATTACCATTAACCCAAGCGCTGCCCAGAAATATCGCAAAAGTACCGAGAAAGTAGCTGGTTATCCTGCTGTGGGGCAGGGAAAAACTGGAACTGGGGTGTTGGTGAGCGATCGCTTTCAAGTTAAGGTGCTCTCGCGTGATTCTTCCTTCAGCGATCTTGATCGCATTGCCTGGTTAGAGAAATTTGATTTAGATGGTCTTTCAAAATTGCAGTAGTTTCAGGAGAAGATTGTGAGTAAACCAATTTTTAAATTAGTTGATGAGCTGCCCACGGATAATCTGACGGTTCGCGCGTTGCAATCGCTAGACTTTGTGGTGCCTGGGCAGTGGGAAAATATCGTGGGCTTTGAAAACACGATTCGCCAGGTGACAGGCGAAACTGACCAAGACATGATTCAGCAAATCGGTGATCGCGCTGTTTGGCTGTATAATGACAAGTCCCAAGGCTACCAACGGGCGATGTGGCTCTATCAAACTGTTGATCGCAGTGACCAAGCCTTAGCTAGTGCTGCCTTGGCAAATAAAGTGGGTGAGAAAATATCCTTACTGGGTTTTTTAAACCGCGTTACTCCCAAAGCCGACCAAGCACAAACCATAGATCTGTCTCTAAAATTAGTAGTGGAATTGGTAGGATATTGCCAGATTAACGGGCTTCCCGGCGACAGCATTAGCGATTTCACTAATTCCCTTTACGAGGAATACAGTGGTGTCTCCAAAATGCGGATGGCTGCCCTTGTCTGCTTCGATGGTTTGATTCCTCTTGGTCCCGATTTTATCCAGCGAGCGCAATCGCTGTTGGAGAGCACTAATCCCAAAGATTTAGAGCACAACTCCACCTACAAACAGATTAGCAATCTGATTCCCGGCGATAGCACCTCGAGTCAACTCGACTTTATTGGCAGTAGCTTTGATTCTGTCAAAGGGTGGATGGGAGAGTTCGTTTCATCTCGCAATTTAACGCCAGACAAAGTTTCTAACAATCTCCAACAGTTCATCGAGTTTTCCGATAGCAAGTTGGACTATCTTGCTGCCTTTATTGACCTCTCCACCAACTACTACGAACACACTGGCACTCAGACATTAGCACAATCACTGATTGAACGCGCCTTAGCAGAAATTTAGTCAAAAGAAGTGAGGGATGAAAGTTGCAAATTGCAGGTTGCAGGTTACAGGTTGCAGGTTAAAGGCAATGTGAGTGAGGAGCGAGGAGTAAAAGAGGTGAGGCGTGAGGCGTGAGGGAGTGAGGAGGTAAATGGGCTTGTTTGCTCGAAAAAATTCTTCCTAGTTCCAACTCTCTCACGCTCTCACTTGTGTCAAAACAAGGGTGACACTAAACTATAAATGCTTGCGATTAACAATAGGGCTGCCGCAATCTGGGTGAAGCGGGGTTGGCGCGAGCGAGTGTGGGCTTCGCGCACCAAAGTTGAGCTAGAGGAGCCAATTATGTAGCTCAAACCTAAGATTAGGTATGGCTGTTGCTCGGTGCTAGCCCAACTCGCCAGTAAGCCAATGGCAAGCAGCAACATAAGTGCTTCCACTAGGCAGGGAGGATTTTGTCGGCTATGTAGAATGATGGTCTGCCGCCAGAATCGCCAAGGTCTCATTAATCTAGCTGTAAGTCTGTGCTAGGTCGTTCGATTGGGGATGAAGCAGCGCGTCCCCTCAATCCGTAGAGTTGCCTGGACTCCTTGGTTTCATCATAACAGTTAGTAACTATCTCACGCACGCTAGTTTCTGCCCTTGCTTCCCCTGCTCGTCTGAATAGTAAGTTGTCGGTGCGTGAGGTAGCGTCTTAGCCCGAGTAGGCGATCATGCGATCGCGTCCAGCCGCTTTTGCCTGATACAATGCTTGGTCGGCTGCTTTAAAGAGTGGAGCAGGCGAGTCTTGTTCGGGAATCGGAAATAGGCAGGCAGTACCTACACTGAGAGTAACGTACTCGCTCGCTGTCGAGGTTTTATGGGGAATTTGCAAAGCTTTGACACTTTCTTGCATTTTTTGAGCCACCACCAGTGCGCCACTACGGTCAGTATTTGGTAAAATTGCAGCGAATTCCTCGCCCCCGTAACGAGCAACTAAATCCCCTGGACGTTTTGCCTCGCGCTCAATTGCAGCAGCAACCCGGTACAAACAAAAGTCTCCGGTGAGATGCCCATACGTGTCGTTGTAGAGCTTAAAATCATCGATATCGCAAAGAACCAGAGACAATTGCCCCTTTTCCCTTGCCATCCTTCGCCACTCCCGTTCCAGAAATTCATCAAATCGACGCCGATTTGCTAGTTTAGTTAGATTGTCGAGGCTCGCAAGGCGGTTTAACTCTCGATATGCTGCCTCCAATTGTCTGTAGAGCTGGGATTGCTCAATCAGATGCTGCACCCGCTGCCTCAGCACTTCCCAGTGAATGGGCTTGGTGATGTAGTCCGTGGCTCCCGCAGCAAAAGCTCGCTCTACCGAGGCTGGGTCATCCAAAGCAGTCGTCATCAACACAGGAGCGCGCTTCAGGGAAGTCAAAATGCCGTTCGCTTCAGCTTGTAGTGTCTCTTGCCCCTGTTCGTGGATATCTTCCCCACTCGCCTGTCTAAAAAGCGTTTGTAGCTGTTTGCAGCAGGTAAACCCGTCCATTACCGGCATCATAGCATCTAACAGGACGACATCTGGTAGCTGGCGCTGGTATGCTTCTAGGCACGCTTGACCATTGCTTGCTTCGGCGACTTCATATCCTTCACTTTCCATCACTTCGCGCAGCAGCTCGCGGGTATCCCTGTCATCCTCGACCACTAGAATTCGATTCTTCATGACCTGTTTTGGTCTCGCTGGCTCTAGGAAAAAATTTGATGCCTAGTTTGTAGCTGCAACTCAGCCTAAAGACAACAGTGATTTCAACTAGTTCTGGCGATCGCTTCTAGCTCAAGGTGACTGGAAGAGGTGCGGAGGAGGCAAGTGAGGAGTGAGGGGGAAAGTGGGCTTGTTTGCTCGAAAAATTTCTTCCTATTTCCCACTCTCTCACGCCCTCACGCTCTCACTTCTTTCCCGCAGCTCCCCGCATCCGCGCGTCCCCGTGTCCCCGCGTCTTCTTCCTCCCCTGCTCCCCTGCTTTTTCCCCACTCCTGGAAGGAACTATTGTTCACCAGCCTGAGAGACGCGGCAGACATTGAGAATATCGCTCATATTTTTAATTTGGTTGAGGCTGTGTTCAAGTTGTTGGCGATCGCGCACCTCAATGGATAAATTAATTAGGGCAGGTTTGCCAGTGCTGGTTTTCACGCCCGCATTGCGAACATTAATCTTTTGGTCACTCAAGCGGGCTAAGATATCTTTAAAGACGCCGACTCGGTCAATTACTTCGATTTGAAGGTCAACTGGGTAGGTGGGAGAACGTCCGTTACCGTTGCTGGCATTCCAGCTTACCGGAACCAAACGCTCACCTGGGAGATTTTCCACATTCGGACATCCCTGCTTATGAATGGAAATCCCGCGAGTCCGCGTCACTATTCCGATAATGGCTTCCCCAGGAACTGGACTACAACAACCGGCCATGTAATGCATTAATCCTTCTACCCCGGCAATGGGAGATGTGCTAGTGTTGTCGGGGCGAAGATTGCGGGCAGGAGCGCTTTGGAAAGACTGGAGTTCGGAGCGATCCTGCGTCTTTGCTTCTAATCCCTCGCTTTGTTCCACCTGTTGCTCGGCAATGAGTGCTTCTCGCAGTTTATTCACAACTGAATTGAGGGTCATCTCCCCGTAACCGACAGCAGCCAGCACCTCATCTGCACTTTGATAGTTACAGCGCTCTGCCACAGTCTGCATAGGTTGGGATTTCAGCAGCGCTTCAAAGCCATTTTTCCCCAGCTCTTTTTCGAGCATACTGCGACCACGAGCAATATTTTCTTCCCGATGTGATCGCTTGTACCACTGACGAATCCGGTTACGGGCGCTGGGTGTTGCCACGAAGTTCAGCCAATCTAAGCTGGGGCGAGCGTTTTTCTGGGTGATAATTTCCACGATGTCCCCATTCTCTAGGGGCTTATCCAAGGCACTCCAACGCTCATTTACCCTTGCCCCCTTCATGTGATTCCCCACTTCGGTGTGAATCCGATAAGCAAAATCAACCGGCGTTGAGCCCCGCGCCAGTGCTACCACATCTCCCTGGGGCGTAAACACATAGACATCATCTTCAAATAAATTGTCTTTGAGACTGTCTACATACTCCTGAGCGTCCTTGAGGTCGTTTTGCCACTCCAGTAGTTGCCGCAGCCAGGTAAACTTCTCGTCCTCGGCGGTGGGCTGGATGTTACTCAATCCCCCACTTTCTTTGTAAAGCCAGTGAGCGGCGATTCCGTACTCGGCGATGTAGTGCATTTCCATCGTCCGAATTTGCACTTCTAGTGGACGTCCAGTGAACCCTACAACTGTACTATGAAGGGATTGATAGCGGTTAGGTTTGGGCAAACCAATATAATCCTTAAACCGACCTGGAATGGGTTTAAACGCATCGTGAACCACCGCTAAGGCCCGGTAGCACTCCTCTTGAGTCGAGACAATAATTCGCAGGGCAGCAATATCGTAAATTTCATGGAATCCTTTCTGCTGCTGCTGCATCTTTTGGTAAATCCCATAAAGATGTTTGGGACGTCCCCGCAGTTCTAAAACCTTAACGCCAATATTCTCTAGGCGCTCCTGCATTACCTGGGTGACAGTTTCTAAGCGACGTTCCCGGTCAGCTCGCCGTTCGGCTACCAGGGCTTGAATTTCCTTATATGCGTCTGGTTCGAGGTATTTGAATGATAAATCCTCTAATTCCCACTTAAAGCGCCCAATTCCTAAGCGATTTGCCAAGGGAGCAAAGATTTCTCGTGTTTCTAGAGCAATGCGCCGCTGTTTGTCCTCAGGCATGTGATCCAGAGTGCGCATGTTGTGCAGGCGATCTGCGAGCTTCACCACAATCACCCGAATATCCCTTGCCATAGCCAGGAACATGCGGCGGAAGTTCTCGGCTTGGCGTTCGGTTTTGCTAGAAAAATTAAATTTAGAAAGTTTGGTGACACCTTCGACGAGTTGCCGTACCTGCTCCCCGAATTGTTCCTCGATTTGCTCGGAAGTTACTTCGGTGTCCTCGACGATATCGTGCAGAAAGCCCGCTGCTATCATCGCACCATCGCCACCCAAGTCTCGCAATAACCCCGCAACCGCTACCGGATGAGCAATGTAAGGTTCTCCCGATTTGCGATACTGACCCTCATGAAGCTTGTAGGCAAACTCAAAGGCGTGGGCGATGAGGCTAGCATCTTCATCTTCGGGTTCAGCCTGCAAGCATTGGGCGAGCCATTCTGGAAGCTCCAAATCGGTTTGAGTTGAGGTTAATGTGAGTGTGTCCATAGATTTAACTTGAGCAGTTACCAGTCAAAGATTGGTGATTTATCTCTCGTTTTTGGCTCACTCCATCGCAGCGGAAGCCAAAATGTGCTTCGATTAGCGCTACCCGCAGGAGCTAAAGGGGGAAAGATGGGATTTTAGCTCTGATCGACCTTCCCCTTAGTAAGGGGAAAGCAGCAGGCGGAGGGTAACTGAAAACGGCTGTAGTAACGTACGGGGAAAAATGCACGCCTGCGGTGCTACAGTTTGGCTAATTAGCAACATTATTTAAGGAAATTTTAGCTCAAGTGAGGTGCAAAATGTTACCTCCAATACATCTTCAGAGATATCAAAAACTTTTGACATTGCTAGAGCAGTTGCAACAGTCGGCAACAGCTCCTAATTTTGAAGGAACCGATTTAAAAAAAGATTTTCAGAAGGTGCAACAATTCTTCCAGAATCAAGTCATGACGTTGACCAGCGAGGAGTTAGATCCAGAGGTAGCAGCGCGGTGGCAGTCTTTGCAAACGGAAATTCACCGCTCGTTGCGCCTGTTGCAGACGGATGTAATGTTTTTGCAGGCATCGCGGCAAGCAACAACCTCACAGCAGCGGCAAGCGAGGTTATGCGATCGCGTCGAACAGTTAATTGGTTACGTCAAAGCGTTACTGGAGCAAACATGAGGGAAGCACTGTTTCGCGTGGAAAATTTGCGGGTTGCCTACCAACCCAGTAGTAGTGAACAGTCCCCAACCTGGGCAGTGGATGATGTTTCGTTCACCCTCGATTCCGGGGAAAGACTGGGATTGGTGGGGGAATCAGGATGTGGCAAGTCTACTTTAGGGCGAGCCTCGATGCGGTTATTACCGACAGCAATAATTGAGGGAGGCGTTTGGTTTCAAGGGCAGTCGGTGTTGGATTTGAATTCCGCCCAGTTACGCCAGTTTCGTGGAGAAGCAGTGGCGTTAGTCTTTCAAGATCCCATGACTCGCCTCGATCCCCTCATGACAATTGGGGAGCACTGTATTGAGACATTGCAGGCGCATCAATCCCACTTATCGCGCAAGCAGGCAAAGGCGAAGGCGATTGAAACTTTAGAGGCGGTAAAAATTCCGGCAAACCGCTGGTTACAGTATCCCCATGAGTTTAGTGGGGGGATGCGACAACGGGTAGCGATTGCTCTGGCTTTGTTGCTCGATCCCAAACTGATTGTCGCGGATGAACCGACAACAAGCCTGGATGTGACAGTCGCCTCCGAGATTCTCCAGGAACTCACCCGCTTGTGCCAGCAGCGGGGTTTAGCCCTGTTGCTTATTTCCCACGATTTGGCAATGGTGGGGAAATATTGTGATCGCCTTGCCGTAATGTACCAGGGCAAAATGGTTGAAATGGGAGCAGCGGGAACAGTTTTAGGTAATCCTCAACACGAATATACGCGATCGCTTCTCGAAGCCGCTTTGCATCTGCAAGGGGACAAAGGGGAAAAAGACGCGGGGACACGGGGACACGGGGAAGCGGTGAAGACTGCGGAACACAAAAACTCTCCGCGTCAGTCCCTAAGGGACTCCTCACTCCTCACTCCCTTACTCAGAGTTACAAACCTCAAGCAGCACTACACCCTGGAGCATAATTTCTTGCAGCAGCTTTTTTCTGGGGAAGCATCTGCAATTAAAGCAGTCGATGGGGTGAGTTTTGCGCTGTATCCTGGAGAAATTTTTGGGCTGGTGGGGGAATCGGGTTGCGGGAAAAGTACCCTCTCGCGGGCGATTTTGCAGCTTGTGCGTCCCACTTCCGGAAGTGTAGAGTTCCTTGAGCAGGATTTGACTCAGCTTTCCACCTCAGCCGTGCGGCAGTTTCGTCGTCAAATGCAGATGGTGTTTCAAGATCCCTTGGCGTGTCTCAATCCCTTGATGAAGGTGGGGACGAGTATTACTGAGCCGCTATTGATTCACGAACTTGCCAGCCCTGCTCAGGCAAAAGTCCAGGTAGAAAAGATGCTGGAGAGAGTAGGCTTAACTCCTGTGGCTGACTACTATCAGCGTTACCCAGCAGACT
Source organism: Cyanobacteria bacterium QS_4_48_99 (assembly GCA_003021505.1). GTDB lineage: Bacteria > Cyanobacteriota > Cyanobacteriia > Cyanobacteriales > Rubidibacteraceae > QS-4-48-99. The sequence continues at coordinate 52,229 of PXPT01000182.1, forward strand.
TGTCCGGCGGACAGCAGCAACGAGTGGCAATCGCACGAGCTTTAATCACGCAACCGCAGTTGCTCATTTGTGATGAACCTGTCAGTATGCTGGATGCTAGTGTGCAGGCGCGGGTGCTGGCACTGATGCGGGTTCTCAAAGAAGAATTTAATCTTACCTATTTGTTTATTACTCACGACTTATCAGTGGCGAGGTTTTTATGTAATCGCATTGCTGTGATGAATGCGGGACAAATTGTCGAGTGTGGCAGTACTAACGAGATTTTTAATCACCCTCAGCACGCTTACACCCAGAAACTCTTGCAAGCTGCCCCCGAACTTGTATTAAATCCGTTTGATGAATAAAAAACTCTCTGCGTCAAAAGAAGGCAAAGGGCAAGAGGCAAAAGGGGAAAATAATGATGTAAGCGATAATACTTTCGCCTTTCGCCTTCCGAGACTCTCCGCGTTTGTCGTAACTATGGTTATTTAACCAGACTGAAATTACTTCCCGCCCGCCATTAAAAAAAGTCGCTGTGGCGCTAACTGAATTTTCCAGGGTTGGGGACGTTCTTTGAGTGTGTTCCACTTCTCCTTAAAAAGTTCTGCTTGCAGATGATAATCTTGAGGCGTACTAGGAGGCTGATCAAGCTTGAGATAAATAGTTATGCGATCCTGGGTCTCACTAGTCTGTGCCAGCCAGCACGGGAAAGTATTCTCTAGATTTGGTTCCTGGGGAAAACTAAAATGATGGGCGCGAATGCCTATGTACGTTAGTCGTTCCGAGACAGGTTCCATTACCCAGATAGTGCAGCCCCAATCTAGAGCTTCGACTAACTGGGGCGCAACCACTCGAATACGGGAAAAGTTTTTACACTCTGTGAGTTGAGCTACTTTATAGGTGGGAGGTCGCTCAAAAATATCTGCCTTGGGTCCATGGGCAATAATTTTTCCCTCTGAAAGAACCAGGAGATTATTGCAAACTCGATAAGCTTCTTCTAATTTGTGGGTAATAAAGAGCGTGACACCTTGATAGGAAGAAAGAACTTCAGCAAGTAGCTTTTCAATCTGACTACGTAGATAAGTATCCAGTGCTGATAGGGGTTCATCTAAGAGTAATGCTTCTGGTTCTATCGCTAAAGCTCTTGCTAAGGCAACCCGCTGCTGTTGACCACCGGAAAGTTGGTGAGGATAGCGGGCTTCTAGTCCCTGCAACTGCATTAGATCCATATAGCTTGCAACTCGCTGGGCACGTTCTGCTTTAGACAATCTTTGTAAACCAAAGGCAATGTTTTGAGCCACGCTTAGATGAGGAAAAAGTGCGTAGTTTTGAAAGACAAAGCCAATCCGACGCTGGTAACTGGGCAGGTTAATGCCTAGTTGCGAATCGAATAGGACTCGCTCATTTAAAATAATGCGACCTTGAGTGGGCGTTTCCAACCCAGCAATGCAGCGCAAGGTCATACTCTTGCCAGAACCGGAAGCTCCCAGAATTCCCAGAGGCGCACTTGCTGCAGTGAAGGATGTCTCCAGCGTAAACCCAGAAAGGTTTTTTTGCAGGTCTACCGAAATTCTTCCGCATCCCCGCGTCACCGCGTCACCGGGTCCCCGGGTCTCCCTAGCCAGAGGTTGCCCTAGAATTAAGCAATCAAACAGGCGTGCGACCGCTGTGTTCCCCTTCTTAGAATAATATTGGGATGTAGACCAACAATTCAGGGATGTAATGACAGCTAGAGCGATCGCTATCATAATCAGCACCCAGCCTAGAGCCTGTCCCATCTCGCCTGCTTGAGCCGCAACAAAGATCGCAATAGGGATGGTTTGCGTTTTACCGGGAACGCTGCCCGCCAGCATTAATGTCGCCCCGAATTCACCCAAGGCTCTTGCAAACGCCAGAATCGTGCCTGCCACGACACCTGGGTAGGCTAAGGGTAATAGAACTTGCCAAAATATCCTCCTCTCAGTTGCCCCTAATGTGCGAGCGACACGAGAAAGATCGGGATCGACTTGTTCTAGTGACCCCAGCGCTGTTTTATACATCAAGGGAAAGGCAACCACTGTCGCCGCGATTACCGTTGCAGACCAAGTGAAAATCAGATTGATTCCCAGTTGCTTCAAAAGCTGCCCAATTGGGCTATTTCTGCCCAGTAGCAGCAGTAGCACAAAACCAACCACTGTGGGCGGAAGAACGAGAGGAAGGGTTAAAATACTATCAATTAGCCCTCTCCCTTTTCCTTGATGCCAAAACATCCAGTAAGCCGCCGCAATTCCCAAAAAAAAGGCGAAAATTGTAGCTAAAAGAGCAGTTTTCACCGAAATCCACAAGGGAGAGAAATCGAATTCCATAATGCCTTGAGGCTTATACCATTTTTCAAAAACGATGACAGAAAAAAAGGCAGCGGTTTTGGGTAAAGGAACTCTCCCTTCGCCTTAAACATTTCCCCGCGCTGTAGGCGCTTTCCCCCCAGCCAAAGATCGAGCATCGCGACTATAGAAAATTGGTATTAGATTACTGTGTTGCCGGAATAAAGTCGTATTTCTCGAATATGGCGCTAGCTTTGTCACTAGAGAGAAACTGAACGAACTCCCTAGCAGCTTCAGGCATTTTACTATCTTTAATGACTGCGACTGGATAGATAATTGGAGAATGGGAGTCTTGCGGTGCAGTAGCTACCACTATAACTTGGTTAGAGATGCTGGCATCTGTGGCATAGACAATGCCTGCATCAACGTTCCCTGTCTCCACGTAAGAGAGGACTTGGCGGACATCCTGGGCGAAGACTGTCTTCGGTTTAAGTTCTTGATAAAGATGGAGAGAATTTAAGACTTCCTTGCCATATCGTCCGGCGGGTACAAATTGTGGATTTCCAATGGAGAATCGCTCTACTTTGCTATTAGTTAAGTCCTCAAAATTAGAGATATCAGCAGCATTTGTATTTTTAGGTGCAATTAATACAACTTGATTTTTCAGGAGAGCTTTGCGAGTTCCTCCTAGTAAAAGACTTTGGGTTTGTAAAGCGTTCATCTGTTGTTGATCCGCCGAAACAAAGACATCGACTGGCGCTCCCTGTTCTATCTGCTGCTGCAAAGTACCAGAACTAGCAAAGTTGTAACTAACATCAGTGTTTTGGTGTTCCTGTTGGTAAAATTGTCCGGCTGCTTTGATTGCATCTTGCATACTGGCAGCAGCCGATACTGTGAGGGTGACTTGCTGCGACGCTGGATTATTGGGAGAAGAAAAACTGCAAGCAGCCAAAAGTGACAGCAGGCATAACCAAAGAAACCCCAATCTTTTCACTATTATCTGTCTAGGCTTCCATACGCGTTGCCAAAATAAATCGCAGAACGCGATCGGTGCACTACACAATGCTCAAGCAACGGATGGGAGCCAAATCCGAGGCGAGCTGCTTCCACGTCAAACCGGTATCATCCGACACGAAAATCTCACCCTCGCTCGTTCCGAAAGCAGCCCAATTGTTTGAGGTGGCGAGGCATCCTGTGTTGATATTGTCCGAGAACCACTCAGGCAGCCCGCGTTCGCACTTCTGGAATGATCCCGGCTGATCGAGTGGGTGTCGATAGACTGCCGCTTTGCCAGCATGGGGACCAAGCGAAGCGGTTATCAAAACCGTCTCTCTAGAAACTGCCACGGCACGCGCATAGCTACCATGCAGGTGGGCACGGTCGAAGCGCCAGGAATTCCCTCCATCTGTGCTAGTAGCCAGTCCCTCAGCCGTAGCTGCCAGCACGAAGCCAGGACGCCCGGGAATAGTTCGCACTTGGTGGACATCGGAGTCGATGTCGATAGTTTGCTGCCATGACCCTCCCTGGTCATCCGAGCGCAAGATTCCCCCCACATGCACGTTCGCGTAGAGTTCACCTGAGTGACCCACTGCTAGGGAGCGAACATCTGGAGGACCACCCCACGGCGTGTACCAGTTGTTGCGTCCTTCCGCCCTCTCGAAGCCGTCGATGTACTCAATGCTTCCGTCTGCAACACGCACCAAATGAGCCTCAGACGTTCCGACCAGAACTGTTTCCTCCAGCGGCAGGATGCACTTCAGTTGTAGATCACTGCTTGAAGCCACCATATGCCACTCGCCATCAGGATTGCGGTGCCACACTGAGTCGCGGTTAACCACTGCCCACAGCCCATCAGGACTGGGAGCGAGAGACGTAACTTGGTAGCCTTCGAGTTCAATGTGCTGCTGGGAGCCTCCCAACCACAAGCCTTCGGAAGTTCCTGCTATTACCGAGGCGCGAGTGGAATGCTCGATCTCGGCAAGGTTTGCCTGCTTATGTTCGAGGTTTACAGACATATGTGCCCCTTGCTTTTTAAAGCTTTTTCTTTATAATCTAGTTTAGCACTTTTAAAAAATTTTTCTTTATTTTGTCAGTATGAACGCAAAGGCACAGAACAAATCAGCTACTGCTCGCACCCGAGGTGCAATTATCAACCTGCTCAAGCAGGAAGGGTCGATGGATGCCCCGGCTTTGGCAGAACGCCTAGAGGTTACGGCGATGGCTGTGCGTCAGCACCTCTACGACCTGCAAAAAGAACGCTTGGTGACTTATACTGAACAGCAACGCTCTATGGGTAGACCTGCCAAGTTGTGGCAGTTGACCACTGAGGCTAATCGTTTCTTTCCAGAGCGCTACGCCGAGTTAAGCCTGAACCTGATTCACTCGATCAGGGAAGTGTTCGGCGAAGAGGGACTCACGCGCCTGCTAGAAATCCAAACTCGCCAAAAGATGGAAGCCTATCAAGCGCAAATGCCCGAAAATGGCTCGCTTGAAAAGCGTGTTGAAGCTCTGGCTGCACTGCGTACTGAGGAGGGGTATATGGCTGAGGTTGAGCAAAGTCCGGATGGCTCCTTCCTGCTGATTGAAAACCACTGTCCCATCTGTACCGCTGCTATGGCTTGTAAGGGGCTATGTAGTAGTGAGCTAGAAGTATTTCGCAGCATCTTGGGTGAGGATGCGCTGGTGGAGCGAACTGAGCATATCGTGGCGGGTGAGCGTCGTTGTGTCTACCAGGTGAAAGCATTTTAGTTAACTAGTCCAAGTGGTTGTCGAGCGATCGCGCATAGGAAGGGATAATAGTAATGAGAGATTGTGGAGACTGAGCGCTCATGAAACGTCTGGCACTGCTGAGTGTATCGGATAAAACAGGAATCATTGACCTAGCCCGTCAACTAGTGGAAGAATTTGAGTTTGAGTTAATCAGCAGTGGTGGAACCGCCCAGGCCATTCAAGAGGCGGGGTTATCTGTTACTAAAATTGCTGATTATACCGGGTTTCCTGAGATTTTAGGCGGGAGGGTGAAAACGCTTCATCCCCGCATACATGGTGGCATTCTGGGGCGGCGTGATCTCTCCCAAGATCAGGCAGATTTGGAGGCAAATCAGATTCCTCCGCTTGATTTGGTGGTAGTGAATCTTTATCCATTTGAGCAAACCATTGCCCAGCCTGGGGTTAAAAAATCAGAGGCGATCGAGAACATTGATATCGGTGGTCCCACACTACTGAGGGCAGCAGCGAAAAACTTTGCTCACCTAACCGTTCTGTCGAACCCTGCACGATATGATGATTACTTGCAAGAGTTGCGTGATTGCGGTGGAGAACCTTCTCTTACCTTTCGCCAAGCGAGGGCAGAGGAAGCTTTTGCACTGACTGCAAGTTATGATGCTAGCATCTCTTCCTACTTTGCTAATCTCAACTCGGAAGGGACAGAAGAGTCTTTCCCCACTCAATTTGCCCTCTCAGGCACTCAACTGCAATCCCTCCGCTACGGGGAAAATCCTCACCAAAGCGCTACCTGGTATCAAACCGGGACAACACCTACAGGTTGGGCAGCCGCTACGAAACTCCAGGGGAAAGAACTGAGTTACAACAATCTCGTTGATTTAGAAGCGGCACGACGCCTCATTGCTGAGTTTCGCGAAGAACCAGCGGCGGCGGTTCTCAAGCATACTAATCCTTGTGGTGTTGCTGTTAGCACTACCCTTGCCGACGCTTACGAAAAAGCCTTCAACGCTGACGCAGTTTCCGCCTTTGGGGGAATTGTTGCTCTCAACCAGCCGATTAATGCGGCTACGGCGGAGATAATCGCAAAAACCTTTTTAGAAGGCGTTGTCGCACCGGATTGCGAACCCGAGGCAAAGGATATTCTTGCGAAGAAATCGAAGCTGCGAGTGTTATTAATGCCCAATTTAAAGCAGGGTTCTCCGTATAGTATAAAAGTGATCGCCGGGGGATTTCTTGCCCAAGCTTCGGATGAGGTGATTGATAATTCTGACAAGTGGGAGGTAGCCACCGAAAAGCAACCCACTCCCCAACAAATGACAGAGATGCTATTTGCTTGGAAGGCTGCCAAGCACGTCAAATCAAATGCAATTGTGGTCACGCGTGATCGCACCACCATCGGCATTGGCGCAGGGCAAATGAATCGCATCGGTGCGGTTAAAATTGCCCTTGAACAAGCTGGAGAAAATGCACAGGGAGCAATCCTTGCCAGTGATGGTTTCTTCCCCTTTGATGACTCTGTGCGAAGTGCAGCCGCAGCCGGAATTACTACAATTATTCAACCTGGTGGATCTCTAAAAGACCAAGATTCTATTCAAGCCGCTAACGAACTGGGTGTAGTTATGGTTCTCACAGGTACGCGCCACTTTTTGCATTAGTCTCATTAGTCCGTAGTCGGTAGTCATTAGTAACTAATACTTAAGCTCTGTAAACGTTAGCCAAAACATGACCAATGACTGATGACTAATGACTGTCTAACCCATCCAAATCTTGACAACTTTCCCTGTCAGCTCTTTCCCGAACCAAGGGGTATTTGCACTGGCAGAATGGAGCGTATTTCTCTGTACTATCCAGTTTTTTTGAGGGTCAAACAAAACTAATTCTGCTGTTTTCCCGACTGCACAACTTGTTGGTTTTTGCTGTAAACACTTTTGAGGTGCGATACTCAAAGCTCGCCACAACTGGAGGGCTGACCATTCTCCAGTTTCGACAAATGTTTGCCACAGTAACGGAAGCGCTAACTCTAAACCAATCGCCCCTGGTGGTGCATCGGCAAAGGCAACCGTTTTCTCTTCGTAGGTGTAGGGAGTGTGGTCAACTGTAATCGTATCAATTACCCCATGTTTCACTCCCTCACTTAATGCTAGCTGGTCCGCGCGATCGCCTAAAGGTGGCTCCAAGCGCAAGTTGGGGTCATAACTGCCCACCGCCTCTGCGTTTAAGAGTAAATGCATCCAGGTAGTACTTGCTGTCACAGGCAATCCTCGCGCCTTGGCATCAGCAATTAGTTCCACCCCACGGGCAGTGGAAATTCGCATTAGATGCACAGGCGTTCTCGTTGCTGCCACCACCTCTAATAAAGCTGCAAGCGCTGCCGATTCCGACATTGTCGGATCTCCTGGTAATCCAGAGCGAAGCGATCGCACTCCCTCTCGCATCACCCCATTTCCTCGGAGATCACTCTCAGCCGCCACGAGTGCCACGGGCTTTTCCAAAGGCGCGAGGTATTCCAACAACCGCCGCAGCAACCCTAGATTTTCCACTGGATGCCCATCAGCAAAGCCGATTACTCCTGCTGTCGCTAATTCTGCCAGTTCAGTCATCTGCTCCCCCTTCACTCCTAGAGTGAGTGCCCCCCAGAAGTGGAGGTGCGGAGGGTGGGGAAGTGAGGAGTGAGGAGTGAGGAGTGAGGAGGTGCCCAGGTGCCCAGGTGCAAAGGAGAAGGACTGATCTGTTTTCCCCTCTGCTTCCCCTGCTCCTCTGCTCCTCTGCTGCAACCAAGCCAAACTGCCCGGATTATCCACAGGTGGCACAGTATCGGGCAAAATCCCTAAGCGAGTAAAGCCTCCGGCGGCTGCGGCTGCTACCAGTGTTGAGAGGGTTTCTCGATCCTCATTCCCTGGCTCTGAGTTATGGCTGTATAAGTCTACAAGCCCAGGTGCTAGCACTAATCCCTGGCAATCCAGTGCTGCTGCTTCCTGCGGAATATCTCTCAATGGGCTTCCAATGGCTTTAATTTCACCCTCAGCAATCAAAACATCGGAGATTTCATCCGTCTCAGAAACCGGATCTAACACCCTCACTCGTTGTAAGAGTTCCATAGTCATGGTTGACACTCTCCTACCTGAAGGAAGGAGATTCTCGCTTCTACGGGAGAATCTAGAAAGCACGGAACTGAATCCAGACACTTTCCCCGATCTCAAAACCGCTCAGCGATCTTTCTTCGGGACAGCCCGTCCCTACTAAGAAGTAATCATATCACAGAGCTTCCTAACGGAAGGGGCCTTAGACCTATGATTTTTGGGTAACTAGCTGTTGGCTAGTGGCAATTATCGACTAGCAACTCGCAACTAGGAAGCCATCATATCCAAGGGAAAAAGAAGGATGAATGATGAAGGATGAATAACTTTTCATACTTGCTTGATAATTCCTTGATCTCCTCTGCACCTCCGCACCTCTGCTCCTCTGCTTATTTTACAGGTGGCTGTAGAGAGCGTTGCAGGAGACTAAGACTCACTTCTGCAATCAGTGCTAGTAGGGCGACCGGAATTGCACCCACCAGGAGAATCGCATTGTCGTATAAGGAAAAGCCTAGAACAATAAAAGAGCCTAATCCCCCAGCCCCAATAAAGGCAGCAAGGGTAGCAGAGGCGATCGCTTCTACGGTTGAGGTTTTGATACCAGCGACAATTACAGGCATTGCCAAGGGAATCTCGATTTTCCGCAGAATTTGTCCAGGTGCCATTCCCATTCCCTTCGCCGCTTCGAGAATAGCAGGATTAATGCTGCGAAAGGCAACATCAGTGCTAATTAGAATGGGTGGCATGACTAAAATAGTTAGCGCGATCGCAGCCGCTTGAAATGTCAATCCCAAGTAAGGGATCGTAACAAATAATACTGCCAAACTGGGAATTACTCGGAAGCTATTAAAACCGTTAATCAATAAAGTTGAGGCTGAGCGGGAACGAGAGCTGACTAATCCCAACGGCAACCCCGCCAGAACACCAATCCCCACTGGAACTGCTACCAGCAGCAAATGCTCCCCAAGTGCCGAAATCAGTTCCTCGGAATTTTCGACAGCATATTTAAAGGCTTCAATAAAGACCTTCACTGTCGATAGTTAGCTAATTCTAAAATTCCTCAACGACTCCTAATGTCCTACTTTGATTTGCAAACGCTGATTTGAGCATAATTACCCAAATAAACGGACGACTTTGGGTATTTGAGGTCAAGCCATCGGATTGCCTTCCATAGCTGCTTGCCGATCCCCTTGTATTCACTGGTGCGTTGATTAAAAGCTGTCGTCGGTAAACTGTAAGTCATCATTTCCACATTACCCCAGCTTGCAAGTTGTTGTTGCATCCAGCGCAGCGGCATTGGTTTGTACGGCAAGGGTGGCTGAGGTCGCAGTTTGTCTGCAACCTGCCCCACAAAGGGCGTATCGGCGATTAGGCGTTTGAGGAGTCGAACTGGAAAGAGTAAGGGGCGAGGGTTAACAACAATGAAAACTGCGGTTCCGCCCGGCTTAATCACTCGCATAACTTCTTGGAAGGCAGCCGCTTGTGATGCTGTCTCGGCGATATGGTAAATCATATGAGCGCAGTAGGCAGCATCAAATCTCCCATCCTCAAACGGGAGATTACAGACATCGGCAGCCTTCAACTGGTGAGGTACTCCGGCGGTGCTGAGCTTCGATTCAGCCATTTCAAGCCCAGTTTCGGAAAAATCAACACCAGTGTAGTCCGAGCAAAGGTCAAGCAGGCTCTGTTCCGGGTTGCCCCCGCAGCCGCATTCCAATAAGCTCAGATTAGTACCAGCCCGAGAGAGAGCATTGCGAACCCGCTCAAGATGAACCTCGTGGAGTTCGATTCTGATCGGACCGTCTTCATGCACGCCAAACAAGTAGGGATCAACGGCTCTGCCATCACGTTCTTTCCATCCCAGTTGGTCATAGAAAAGTTTTGTTGCTTCGGTACCAGTATGCTTGGACATATTGCCACTCGCAAGTTAGAGTTGTGGACTTTGACTGTAAGTATAAATTGCATTGACTGGTTTAGTCTTTATAAAAATCTAAAGTTTTATTAGTCTCCCCTGCTCTGCTGCTTCCCATCTTTCCATTTAGTTGATGACTCAGCCGCCCTACGAGTCTTGGGTTGACTCACTTCATATTGAGAAGGCACAATTTCCAACTGGCGAGGCTTTGCTTTTGTGCCTGGTTGGGCTGTGCCCCGCCTGCGCTCGGAGGTACGTTCTTCGCTAGTATCCTCTGCGATCACTTCATAGAGCGTAGCTCGTTTATTTTTGTCCGTCCCTTTGCGTAGCACTCTGCCTAGTCGCTGGATGTACTCGCGGCTCGAACCAGTTCCTGACAAAATAATGGCAACGCGAGCATCGGGCACGTCAACTCCTTCGTTGAGAACATGAGAAGCAACGAGGATATTATATTTTCGCTCATGAAAACGGGTGAGGATGTCGTGACGCTCTTTTACTGGTGTTTGGTGAGTAATGGCAGGGATGAGAAATTCCTGGGAAATGCGATAAACGGTGGCATTGTCGTTGGTGAAGATGAGGATGGGTTCTGGATAATGTTGTGAGAGTAAGTCAGCCAGCACCCGCAGCTTCCCGTCTGTACCCAATGCAATTTCTTTGGCTTCTCGGTGTGCCAACATAGCGCGTCGTCCTTTTTGAGAACGGGCACTAGCCTGTACAAAGTGCTGCCATCCTTCCAGGCTACCGAGGGAAATATGGGCTTCGCGTAAAAACTGGTTGCGGGTTTGAATTGCCTGCTGGTATTTCTCCCGTTCTTGTTGCGAGAGCTTCACTTTAATCGGTACGATTTCGTGCTGAGCTAAGGTATGCCCTGAGAGTTCTTGGGCGGTTTTGCGATAGACTATATTGCCAATGAGAGCGCCGAGATCTCGCTCTAATCCATCGGAACGCTCTGGTGTGGCGGTGAGTCCTAAGCGGTAGGGTGCGATCGCACACTCGGCGACAGCGCGGTAAAATTCGGTAGGCAAGTGGTGACACTCATCAAACACCAATAGAGCGTACTGATTTCCTAGGGTTTCGGCATGAATGGCAGCGCTGTCATAGGTTGAGATTAGGATAGAGGTGCGATCGCGCGAACCTCCCCCCAGCAACCCCACCTCTGCATCGGGAAACATTGCCTCCATCTGAGCATACCACTGGTGCATCAAATCCAGGGTTGGGACAAGAATAAGGGTACTGCGAGGCGTGGAAGCGATCGCCAGTTGGGCTAAATAAGTTTTCCCCGCCGCCGTGGGCAGCACCACCACGCCTTGGCGCCCTGCCTGCTTCCACCGCAGCAAGGCCTCACTTTGATGGGGATAAGGCTCTCTTTCCCAACTGGGGAGAAGTTCCAGGGAGCTAAATTCCCCTGCCTCGTCAATAAAGTGAGCCGCTTCCCCTTGCAGTGCCTCGACTAGCGGACGGTAATGTATTGCCTGGATGCGAAACTTTTCCACGCGATCGTCCCATATCGCATAATCCACCCAGGCTTTTCCCTTAGGAGGAGGATGTAAGGTTAAAGTTCCTCGGTCAAATTGTAGCTTCGAGGTTCGAGCCATCGCTGTATCAAATACTCTCTCGCTACGATAATTTTAAGGCTTTACCTTGTCAGGGCGAGAAGAGCGAGGGACAGAAGAAGTGAGAGCGTGAGAGCGTGAGAAAGTTGGCATAGGAATAAGATTTTCTCTCAAACAAGCCAACCCATCACTCCTCACCCCTCCCTCCTCACTCATCCCTTAATCCATTCCACTGCTGCCGCTAAATCGGCTGCCACATAATCCGGTTGCGTTGGGTGCTGGTAGTTGCCTGCGAGAACCTCTTGACCATAGCCCGTTTGAACTAAAATCCCCTTTGCACCTGCATTGTGTGCTAGATCGATGTCGGTGGCTTTATCGCCGACGACAAAACTCTGCCTGAGATCGAGGTCATGTTCCCAGGCAGCAGCAACTAACATACCTGTATTGGGCTTGCGCCAAGTACTCCAGCGAGTCAATTCTGGGTTGGTGCCCCCTGCTGAAGGACTCAGATAGGGGCAATAGTAAATCGCATCTAGCTGCGCCCCGGCTTCTGTTTGCAGAAGCTGGCAGAGACGCTGGTGAAGGTCATCCACATGGGAGATGGGATAATAACCTCTGGCTGGTCCTGATTGGTTAGAAACCAGACAGCAAAATATTTGCTGCTCATTGAGTTGGCGAACTGCTTGAGCAGCACCCGGTATGAGGTGTAAGTCTTCCACGTTGTAGAGATAACCGGCTTCCACATTCAAAACGCCATCGCGATCCAGGAAAACTGCTGGTTTAGCCACTCCAAATTTTTTCGAGAACGGTTTCGGGTTGAATGTCGGCTATCGAGCCAGTGGGGGATTGAATGCCTATGCAGTGATCGCTCTCCGGGGGCAGCAGCTTTTTCGCATCCGTGGGACCAAACAAGGCGATTGTATAAGTCCCCACAGCAACAGCGAGATGCATGGGCGCACTATCCGTACACAACATTAAGTTCCCCCCTGCAATCATCGCCGCTAGCTTGCCAATATCGGTGGGCATAGTCACTTTGAGGTGAGGATAAGCTTGCTGCATCATCGTCACCCACTCACTATCATCTGGTCCTTGGAGGAGGACAATGGGCAAGTTGGGCTGTTTGTTCTGGATGTCTTCAATAATTGTTTGCCATCGCTTGACTGGGTAGACTTTATCAATGCCTTTCGATTCGGCTATCTGGCTGGAACCACCATGCATTAAAATATAGCCACTCTCGCTAATCTCTAGGCGTTTTTGTTCAGCTTCAGCCCAGTCAATGTCCGGTTTGGGAACATTTATCCGAGGGAGTGGGCAGGATGATTGCATCCCGAAACCTTGTAGCAAGTCGTGGTACATGTAGGCGGCGTACTGTTCAGTTTTGAGCGGGACGGGATTGGTGAGGAACCAGGAAAACTGATTCTCATAGCCAATCCGCATGGGAATGCCATTGAGCCAGAGTAAAGCTCCCACTGTCCAACGACTCCCTAAGGCGAGGGCAGCACCATATTCGCGATCGCGGATGATGCCTAGTAAACTAAGATAATCTGCGAGGCTATTGCGGTCTTTGAAGTCGAAGGTGATTACTTCTTCCACAAATGGGCACACCCGGTAAGCTCCCTGAGAGCGCGGTTCCACCATGACATCGATCATTGCTTTTGGGTATTGCCGCTTCAGATCTTCGAGTGTCGGGAAAAATAGAATCTGATCGCCGATTCCGCCAGGAACGAGGGCTAGTATTCGCATCTCAATTAATCGACTATGACATATCAGCTCAATTTTAATGGAAGATATAGCCAATGATTCATTAGACTCAACCATGCATTTATTAATTCCAGCAGCCGGGATGGGAAGTCGTATGGGGAGCGATCGCAACAAACTCCTGTTGACGTTGCTTGGAAAACCCTTGCTCGCCTGGACTTTGCTGGCAGCCGAGGCAGCTAATCAGATTCACTGGATGGGGATTATTGGACAACCTGCGGATTTTGCTGACTTTAAGGCACTCATTGCCGAGCTTGCTCTAACCAAGCCTGTGACATTAATTCCAGGGGGAGAAACCAGGCAAGAATCGGCGAGTAATGGCTTACAGGCACTACCCTCCTCGGCAGAACGGGTGTTGCTTCACGATGGAGCGAGGTGTTTAGTAACTCCCGAATTATTTAATCGCTGCTCGCAAGCACTTCTAGACTGTCAGGGATTGATTGCTGCTGTGCCCGTGAAGGACACAATTAAAACTGTGGATGGCACTGGCATAATCCAGAATACGCCGGATCGCCGTCAGATGTGGGCAGCACAAACACCCCAGGGGTTTGCAGTATCCCAACTGAAGCAGTGTCACCAACAGGGACAACAGTTGGGATGGCAAGTCACCGACGATGCGGCTTTGTTTGAGAAGTTCCAGTTGCCCGTAAAAATTGTGGAAGGAGAAGAAACGAATCTCAAAGTGACTACGCGAGTGGATTTAGCGATCGCAGAATATCTCCTTCGCCAACGCTTGGAGGGAAAGTGAAGTGAGGCAAAGAAGGAATTAACTGGAGGATAGGTCAGAATCAGTGATCGCCAAACGCCTCTTGCCGAGACTAGCTTCCTGAGTAAGATTGCCCTTCAGAATAATTTTCTAGCCAGCTCTGCAAATCCGTGACATCGGAGAAATCTAAAAGGGCTTCACCTAAGGCTTCGAGTTGGTCAGTGGAGGGACGGCGAATCTGCTGTTCTAACTCTGGCGAGATTTGACCAAAGCGATGAGTAAGAAGTCGCATGACCAGTGAGTTCTCCTTGTTGAATGCCTTGTTCGGTCCAGCTAGTTACAATCTCCATAATTGCCTCCTGCTCGGTTACATCCATTCTAGAAAGCTCGGCGAAACAGACACGGATACGCGGGGACGCGGAGAGGTTTTTTATTAGGTGGAGAGAAGTTCTTGGAAGAGTCTGTCGTGGTCAATGGTAGACACTTTCTAACTAGAAGTCGCTTTGGGGTTACTGTGAGATTTTAGGTGATCGCATACTAAAGGCGGTGTTGGCGATCGCAAAATGCTTCCTGAGTGGAATTGCTCTTAAGCTTGAGAATGATGTTCTAGCCAGGTCTGCAAGTCTGTGATACCGGAGAAATCTAAGAGGGTGTTTTAAAAGTCAGGGAGCTTCCATGGCGTAGGCTGTCCGACCGAAGCCAAAGGAGGACAGGCCATGGAAGCTACCACCCCAGCCTACCCCACTCGGCTGAGCAACACGCAGTGGGAGACACTCGCGGTCTAGTTCCCCGCCGATTCCCAGTTGGGGCGGCCTCCCAACACCAACCTGCCAGCCGTGGTCAAGGCCATTCTGTATCTCCTGCGCGCTGGCTGCCCCTGGCGCATGCTGCCGTGGGAGTTTCCGCCTTGCCAGACTGTGTATGGCTACTTCCACCCTGGCGCGACCAGGGCAGTTGGAAGCGCATTCACCCCTACCTGCGCGCCTTGGGTACGGCTCCGGTGCAAGCGCCCCCAGTCGCCCTGGGTGGCCATCGCCGACACGCAGTCGGTGCCACTAGGTTGCCTCACCCACCGGGCCCGAGGCTTTGAGGGCGGCAAGCGGGTCAAAGGGCGCAAGCGCCACGTGCTGGTGGACAGCATGGGCCTGTTCTTGGCGGTGGTCGTTACCGCCGCCAAGCTGACCAGCAAGGGCTGCCGCCGCTGTTGCGTCTGCTCCAGTTCCGGCGAGGCTGGTTCCATCGGCTGCGGCTCATCTGGGG
>PXPT01000183.1 GCA_003021505.1 Cyanobacteria bacterium QS_4_48_99
TTTGGCTTTTCCCGTTTTCAGCATATACAAACTCTGCAAGCATATCTTCTAGATTCTTTCTGCTCATTCATCAACTTTTTGAGGACTGAAGCTGATTCTTGAACGATAATTTTTGGTACCCCTGCCATCTTTTTTAAAACTGCTTACTTCTCTCCTATGTCTATCATCCTTTTTGAAAAATGGTATTAAATTTGGCTTAGTTAGTTTACCAAAACAAAGTGTGATATTCAGCAAGGTGTTGGTTCGCAAATGTTAGGATTTTTTTCAAAATTCATAGACGAGCTAATTTTTTTTTCTAGCATCATACTAAACTATCTAAAACCTCAGTAATTCCTTTCTGGGCATTGTTACGGTTATCGTCATAAATCATTAGGGTTTCAAACTTGGCATGACGACTAAGCTTCTGAACCTTCCGCACATTGCCGTCTGTCTTATCCAGGGCAGTAGTAATGGACGAGTGACGAATCCTGTGAGGGCTAAATTACCTTTTCGACGCCAGCTCTATGAGCTGAATCTCGAACAATCTTGTAGATGCTAGTGGTGCTTAAGCGCTCGCCCCAATAACCTTTATGAGTACTCGTAAATAAAGGTTGGCGGGTGATCAAGTTTCTCCTCTAGCTTTTAGCCACTCTGAAAGAGCAATAATCGCCTTTGTACCCAACGTAATTATCTCGGCTTGAGTTCCCCTTCCTTTCCCGCGAATTTTGAGGGTTCCTGCCTCCAAATCCAAATCCTCGATATTGGCGCTGGCTACTTCCCCACGCCGAAGCGCATTCCCCCAAAGAAGCATGAGCAAGGCATAATCCCGCTTTCCCTTCAGAGTGGAGCGATTGGGGATTGTTAGCAGAGCTTTGAAAGAATCGGCGCTGATGCCAGTTGTATCGCGGTATGAGTGTACCTTCTCTCCCTTGATGTCTTGGAGCGTGAAATCACACTTTCCGATCTTGCGAGCAAAGTCAACTAAAGCTTTGACGGAAGCCAACCTGCGATTAATGGTGGCTTCTGCCAGCCCCTTCTCTAGCAGAGTAGCTTTGTACTTCAACACCACAGAAACAGCACTAAAACGTTCTAGGCTCAAGAATTCAGCGACTAGGGCTGGTGTGGGGTCAGCTCCAGCAACAGCATTAAAGAATTCTTTTAAATCTCTCTGGTATGCCCTGCGAGTATTAGCCAACCGCTTATCTGCGAGAAGCTCCTGGACAAGATCTCGGTCATTTGGGGTTACAAACGAAGAAAAATAGAGTTGGTGGGGGATAGAGCGCTCATAATGGTTATTATGATAATTGCTTTATGAGAACTTTCTTAACCCGACCTATGCATGTCTTTGGACTGCTTGGTTTCTTTTCTTTGGTGTTAGGATTTTTTTTGGAGGCTATCTAACCGTCTTAAAAGTTGGCTTTGGTCAAGCAATTGGAAACCGACCTTTGCTAATTTTTGTGGCTCTACTTTTGCTAGCAGGAATGCAACTGTTTTGCTTTGGTTTGTTGGCTGAGTTATTAATGCGAACTTACCACGAGTCTCAAAGCAGACCAATTTATCGCGTGCGAGAAGTGATTGCCTCCCACAGCGGCACGCTTACTAAATCTCGCTATACTATTGAGGGGCTAGGTTCTAAGGCTAATGCTACTTGGTAAAACTGCAAAGCTAGGATAGTGTATTGGCTTCGAAATAAGAGAAAACGGCGACCAATTGGAGAAACATGCCATCCCCAGTCGGACATACACTTGCTGGTCTTTGCGGATTTATCCCGGCACGTCAGCGCGTACCTAAGCGTCATCAACTGAAGCTGTTGTTGGCTTCTGTTGCGATTGCTAATCTACCAGATGCAGATTTTTTGCCTGGATTATTGCTGGGAAATTTAGGAGCTTTCCACCGTCACGGAACGCATAGCTTGATAGTAGCCGCAGTCTTTGGGATCTTTGTTGCACTTCTAGTAGGACGCTGGCAATTAAATCGGATTTGGTGGGGGATTTGGGCAGCGGAACTTTATGCCAGCCATATAGTTTTAGACATGCTGGGGGCTGACCCTGGCGCTCCTTCTGGAGTCCAGGCACTCTGGCCACTCTCCCAACAAAACTATATTTCACCCATCACTTTATTTGCCCAATTTGATTATTCTGATTCCGGGTTGGGCATGGTACGAACCATCCTAAGTCCCCAAAATTTCTGGGGAATGCTGCGAGACTTCATAATCATGACTCCCTTGGTTGGGTTAGTCTGGCTATTTAGTCGGGCATTCCGAGAACGGCGCGTACGTTGAGTTTCTGCTGCTCCGCCGTCTTCCAGCATTTAGCTAGCAAGTTTTCATCGCCGTGCCCCAAGCAAATCATGTGACAGATTACTCTGCCTAATCAAATGAGAAATTAGAAATTTTGCATTTTTAATTTAAAGTGGCGGAGTTCGGCACGCAACCGTAGGTCAAATCAGCTTAAAATTCTATCCAGAGATAGCTGACTTGCGCAAGGATGAGGTGTAATGCTGGAGATACACCCATGTAGGAAGTCAGCCATGTTTTTCGTCTTGTCCCGCTAGGTGATGGTGACTTTTCTAGCTAGAGTGAATCTTATCAAAGACCTAACCCTATGCCTGCTAACCAAAAAAATAACAACGACTCTTCCAACCAAAAAAATTCCAGAACTATTCGGGTAAACGGTGGTATATTGCTTCTGGTTGCCACTGTAGTCTTACTCAGTTTTGCGCTGCTTTCCCCTGGTTCCAGTGGTCAACAAGTTCCCTACAGCAAATTTATTGAACAAGTCAAAGCCGACCAGGTAGAGGAAGCAACTATCGGAAGCGAGCGGATTGAGTACAAGCTCACCGAGTGGGCAGTCCAGGAACCGGAGGATCCTCGTACCTTTGAAACTCGACCCTTGCCGACAGATAGAGATTTAACCGAAATCCTAGAAAACCACAATGTCGAATATACCGGAGCACTCCAGGGCGGTGGTGCAGGCTGGCTCGTGGGCGCGCTGAGTTGGGTATTGCCACCCCTACTTTTCTTTGGCATTGCATTCTGGCTTTTTAATCGCTCTCAAGGAGGAGCCGGAGGTCCAGCCGCCCTTTCTGTCGGCAAGAGCAAAGCCCGCATCTATTCCGAAGGCAATACAGGCGTTGAGTTTAAAGATGTGGCGGGTGTTGATGAAGCGGTAGAAGAACTGCAAGAAGTGGTTGATTTCCTCAAATCTGCCGGAAAGTATAAACGCTTGGGTGCCAAAATTCCTAAAGGTGTTTTGCTCTTAGGGGCTCCCGGTACCGGTAAGACGCTGCTAGCGAAAGCAGTTGCGGGTGAAGCTAACGTTCCCTTCTTTAGTATCTCTGGTTCCGAATTTATTGAAATGTTTGTGGGCGTGGGAGCCTCTCGCGTGCGAGATTTGTTCCAGCAGGCACAGCAAGAAGCCCCCTGTATTGTCTTCATCGACGAGTTAGATACTTTGGGCAAATCCCGTGGTGGCACTGGTTCCATGACTGGTGGCGGCGGCGGTAATGACGAGCAGGAACAAACGCTCAACCAGCTCCTCAATGAAATGGATGGCTTCGACCCCAACAGCAGCGTGATTGTCCTGGGAGCGACCAATCGTCCCGAAGTTCTTGACCCCGCCCTCCAGCGTCCTGGTCGATTTGACCGCCAGGTTGTTGTTGACCGTCCTGATAAAAGAGGGCGCGAGGCGATTCTCAAGGTCCACACCCCCAACGTCAAACTGGCTGACGATGTTGACTTGTCCACCATTGCTACCCGGACTCCCGGTTTTGCTGGAGCGGATTTAGCGAACTTGGTGAATGAAGCGGCGCTACTGGCAGCGCGTCAGAATCGAAATGCAGTAACAATGGCAGACTTTAGCGAGGCAATCGAGCGCGTGATAGCAGGACTACAGAAGAAAACCCGCGTTCTGAACGATACCGAGAAAAATACTGTTGCTTATCACGAGGTCGGTCACGCTATGGTTGGCTATCTCATGCCAGGAGCGGGCAGCGTGCAAAAAATTTCCATTGTGCCTCGCGGCGTGGGAGCTTTAGGGTATACGCTACAACTCCCCGAAGAAGACCGATTCTTAGTCGCTGAGGACGAAATTCGCGGTCGCATTGCCATTCTTCTAGCAGGACGTTCCTCGGAGGAATTGATTTTCGGCAAAGTCTCCACTGGAGCCAGTGACGATATCCAGAAAGCAACTGATTTGGCAGAGCGCTGCGTTACCCTCTATGGCATGAGCGAGGAACTAGGACCGATTTCTTTTGAGAAACCTCAACAACAGTTTCTCCCTGGTATGGGAAGTCCCCGTCGTTCCGTTAGCCCCAAAGTAACAGAGGCGATTGACAAAGAAGTCAAAGAAATTGTGGATGGGGCGCATCACATGGCACTGAAGATTCTCGAACATAATCGGGAAATTCTAGAAGAGACGGCGCAGGCTCTCCTAGAACAAGAAGTCATAGAAACACAGGCAGTAAAAGAAAGACTCGGTCAAATCGAGTCACCGCCAGGATTAGAGGAATGGCTGCGCACAGGAAAACTCCCGCAGGGTGAAGAACTTCTCCAGACTGCTCTAGTTTAAACTCCCTGGGTAATTGCGCTTCCACTTGTGTTTTCTTGTGTTTTCAACCGAAGTCCCTCTGTGGAGGGGATTTACAGGAGTTTGCGACTTTTCAAGGTACATCTTGGTTGAAATGGGGGAAAAGTGAGGAGAGAGGAGTTCCGAGTAAAACAGGTGAGAGAGTGAGGGGTGAGGAGGTGCGGAGGAGATGGGTGGGGTTGTTTTCTGCCCTGCTCCCCTGCTTCCCAACTCTCTCACGCTCTCACCTCCTCACTTCTTTTCCTTTAACCTTTTCCCGAAGCGCGCGCAAGTCTCCAATTCTCTACGCTTTTGCCAACGCCTGAAGCTGTTCGTCATTAATTCTTCCAGCTTCATAGAGCGTTTCGGTAATCTCAGAAATGGTCAATACCGAATGTGCCCGATAACCATTTTCTTTTAACCTCTCTTTGACGCCCCCTTCGTGATCCATAAACACCACAATATCTTCGACTACCAATCCTACTGACTGGAGTTTGGCTGCTCCTTCTATAGCACTTTTGCCACTGATGAGAATGTCATCTACCATCGCCACTGTCTCTCCCGCGTAAAAATTCCCTTCCACTACCCGGCTAGTGCCATAGGCTTTCACTTCCTTGCGCGGGAAAATCATAGGGCGATGGAGGCGCAGTGATAGCCCCGTTGCTGTTGGTAAGGAGCCGTAGGGAATACCTGCAATGCGGTCAAAATTGAGGTCTTTGAGAATGTTGGCATAGGCATTGAGGACTTGCTGGAAGACTTGGGGATTGGAAATAATCTTGCGTAAGTCAATGTAGTAAGGGAACCTCGCTCCTGAGGCTTGAGTAAAATCCCCAAACAGAATACAGTCAAGGTCATATAGTTGCAAAATCAAATCCTGGTGGGGATGCTGCGTCAATAGACAGACATTGGGCATCCAGAGGTTGCAGCTAGAAGTGTCTGTAATCGTCTCGCCTCGGACTTGATTAACTTGGGCATTAAGAGACTGAAGGGTTTCGACAGGATTCTCGCTGCCCAATAAGTTCAAGGGAATCGGAATCAGTAATCCCTCGCCGTTTTCATTTAAACCTGCTGCCAGGAGGGGGGCTAAATTTTCTCCTTCTGTCTCCATACCCGGCGCGAGAATCACTCTTTCTGGGGCAGTGACACGAATCTGTGCCAAGGTATCGGGTGTGGTAACTTCTACCTCTAAACCCAGTTGTTCCGGGGAAGCCCAATTTCTAGCTTCCTTTGCCACCTGCAAGTAAAGGGGAGACTCAGCCGAGGGATATTCCTGCAAGGCGGCGGCGGCTGGGTTAGCGGTTCGACAGGTAACGAAAACTGCTTTATCAGAATAAACTAAAAAGGGGGCAACTTGGTCTTGTCCGGCGTAGGGATTGAGAGTAATGGCATCTACCTGCCACTGCTCAAAAGCTGTCTGGGCAAACACTGTGCTAGTATTAGTGTCGCCATATTGAGCATCCAAAATAATCGGGATAGAGTTGGGAATTGCTGATAGAGTTTGAGAGAGTAGCTCCAGTCCTGCTGCACCCATTGCCTGGTAAAACCCCAGTGTGAGTTTATAGGCGCAAACTTGCTGGGAGGTTTGGGTAATGAGAAATTGCAGCCACTCCCACCAGTCACCCGGCGGGGGCATGACCTCGGGATCAGGGTCAAGTTCTACTACCAGCAAACTTTGATTGCGAGCGATCGCGCTTTCTAATTTTTCAAAGAAACTCATCTTTTTTCTGGAGGGAGGATAGCGGGGAGCGATCATCCCTCCATCGTAGCTCACTGAAAGGGAGAAACGACGTCCCTTCCTTACCGAAGTGAGCGCGCCAGATATTTAGCTCTCAAAATAACCAATTACTCCTATTTGGTAATTGCTCTATTTTGTTTCCTATATTTACTCCTAGTTTCGTTGTTTAGTCTGCTAGCTGGCTACATTGACTTCCTTTTTCTCTGATATTTTCTACTTTAATTGGGGGCGATAGGCCCGGAGGGCGTAATGCCTCCGGCATATGGGTATCCAAAGATTTTTAGGAGGGATAACTTTTGACGGTGGAAGGAATGGCATAGCTTTCCGAACTTTGATTAAAAAAATCTCGTTACTCAACTGTGGTTACTGCTTGTGTAGTTATGGATGACTTACCAGCACATCAATGTTATTAGGGTGAAAGTTTTACCTAAATTTTTGGTATCTATCAAACCAACCAGTGCCCATTTATTATTTAAAAATCCATAAAATCAGCTCTCCTCCTTTCGCCTTAAATTGCCGCTAGGAGTAGTTTTGTAATTTGTTCCCACATAGCCACTATGGTCATAAAAGCGTTGGTGAATGTAGCGATCTCGCTCTTGCTGATCGGGGATTTTATTGCGATAAAAATCGTTCATTTTTTCTTCTACTCCCATTTGTTTTAGCTCGTCATGGAGTGCCCCACTATTTCCTGTTACGAAAGCACTTATCACCCCTTTATCTTGCACAGCACTAAAGATAATAGAGGGTGGAATACCTGCAATTGTAAGTGGCGTGCTAGACAAGTAACTAGTGAGTAAAATCCCTGCCATCCCCACGGTAGGGATAAGTGAATATGTTACTAAACGTTCCTTTCGTTTGGTAGATCGCCGCTTTTTTTTGTAGTAACCCATAATCAATTAGTTTGGTTCCCTTTTTATTTTTGGTCTAGCGAGAAAGAGTGGTTTAACATCTGGTCCAACCCTAAGCTAGTTAAAGTCCATTCACCAACCGAAAAATCACTGAATTTGTGAGATTTCCTCAGTACAGGGACATTGGTTATAAAATTTTATCTAGTTGCAACAGAAATCTTTGGCTGGGGAAAGCGCCTACGGCGCGAGTAAAGGTTAAAAGGGAAGGGGCAAAAGGGGTAATATTTCCTTTACCCTTTACCCATTCCCCAAAACTGCTGCATTCCTTTTACCCATTCCCCAAAACTGCTGCATTCCTTGAACCTGTTTCCAAATAATTAAGGAAGGCACGCCGTTAGATGTCTACCCCCTGATTTGCCCGTCCTGTCATTGTTATTGAAAAATGGTGTTAGAGGGGAGTAGCGATCACAACTCGTTATTAAAAAATATCTTTCTCAATAAAAAACTACCGACAAGTTGTCAGTAGTTTCATAAAAAGCTAATTGTCTATGCTAAAAATTTAGTGATGGTGGTGATGACCATTACCATGATCATGATGGCGGTGATGAGAGGTAGCTGCTAGCTGGGGATTCACCGCTACTGCATCTTCCGAGAGCAAGGCTTCCACTTGAGAACTTGCCCAGTCTGCAGCCATCTTCAAAAACTCGGGGTGATCGTTGACGCAGGGCACTCGCACAAAGTTGACTTGAGGATTTTGCCGCTTCACCCGCTCGATGATGTGATCAACATCGAGGATGGTTTCGTGATTCTCGGTAGCAAAACCAATCGGCATCATTACCACCGCAGTTGCTCCCAACTCGATTAAGTTTTTCGCGGCTAGCTCTGCATGGGGTTGTGTCCACTCAATTAGAGGTGTGTCGTGATTTAGCCAGCCCACCGAAATAAGGGGATACTTGTTAATCAGTTTTTCCCGAACACTTTCATAAAGTGCCTCGCTTTCGGTGATGCCAGAAGTGAATCCTTTTGCCTTGTGAGGGCAGCCGTGATTCATCAACACAATTCCCGTTTGGGAAGGCAGGTGCGCTTCGGCGAGTTCAGCAGAAATTTTTTCTTCTACCATCTGCGCCATGAGATCAATATAGGAAGGTTGGTTGTAGAAGGAAGGGATATAGCGTGTGCCTTTGAGCCAATGTTCGTTGTCATCGGCGAGTTCCACCAGCGCCTTATTCACTTGCTCAACCGCAATCCCACTGGTGAAGATAGAATCAACAACAAGTAGTGGGTAAATGAGTAACTGATCAAATCCTTGCTCTTTGATTTGAGCTAGAACTTGATTGGGGAGGTAAGGGGCACAGAAGTTGTAAGCTTTGAAAACTTCCACGCGCGAGCCCCAAGTTTCCTTTAACTGTTCCTCAATTCCCGCTCGCTGCTTCTCAAAAATCTCGTTGTGGGGGGAAATAAAGTTGTCGTGCTGGTGACTCCATTCGTGGAAGTCAAACAGCGCTAACAGCTTTGCCAGAGGCGGATAAGTCCAAGTCGGCACTGGGGCAAACTTGGCAGTGAGGAGATTTAATGCTTGTTGATTGTAGTTGGCAAAGTCTTCGTAGCTCTCGACTTCTCCGTAACCCATTAGCAAGACGGCTACGCGATTGTCGCCGTTCTCTGTTGAGGCTGTTTGTTGGACTTTTTCCGGGTTCGCAACCACGTCACGTTCCTCTGCTTTTCTGGCTAATTGTTTTCTATAACGACCAGAACACTCCGGATAGCTTCCGAATGCTCTCATACTATACATTAGCTTAACATCCCCAACCAGGGGATATAGGAATTCGGAATTTATACCAAGTTGCATTCATACAGGCAACTCTTTATTCCGCTGCTTCCCCTGCCTCCCAAAGATTACAGGAATGAGATTAGAGCGTGTCTATCCTTATTTGCCCCGGCATCCACTCCCCCCAGCTTACAGAAAGCTTTTTGCGCGGGTTGGGGTTGCAATCTTCAAACATACTCGTTTTTCCCGCAGAGGAATATGCAGCATACGCTGCACCTGAAATTCTTGCATTTTTGGAAAAAAACCTGGGCAAGCCATCCAAAACATTATCATCTGTGCTATTTATTAGTTTTAGCGCTGGTGTGGTAGGCGCGATCGCCGCAGCTTGGGGATGGCAAATCCAGGGAGGTCAAGTAAAAGCGTTGCTTGCCCTAGATGGCTGGGGAGTTGCCTTAGGAGGTAACTTTCCTGTGCATCGCCTCAGTCACGATGCCTTCACGCACTGGAGTTCCGCCCTACTTGGAGCAGGAGAAGACAGCTTTTATAGTTTTCCCCCTGTTTCCCATCTTGACTTGTGGCGATCGCCTCACCAAACACAAGGCTGGTGGCTCTCCCATTCAGGTTGCGGTTCGCGCACTTCGGCTGCCGAGTTTATCCTGATACTTTTAAAGCGTTACGGAGAAATTGTAGGTTGAGACGCGAAATTTCCCTTCTCTCCTCCTCTCAGCTCAGTTACTCCTGCGCCCTTTTTAACAGAAGTAGCAGCCAAGTTATACTAGATAAAAAAATATCAATTTTTTTCTATACCTATTTGCATCATTCGCTACACAATTTAAGATAAAAGGTTAGCAAGTGGGTAAGGTAAGGTTCTCTCGTGGTTTCTTTAAGCAGTTCACCCAATACAGCATCAACTACAGCATCAAGTACCTCACAAACGCAGCAAAACGGGGCATTTGTCCTCATGGACAGCCTCAAGCGCCACGGCGTTAAGCATATTTTTGGCTATCCTGGTGGAGCAATTCTGCCGATTTACGACGAAGTTTATCGAGCCGAAGCTAGGGGGGACGTGCAGCATATCCTGGTTAGACACGAACAAGGAGCTGCCCATGCTGCCGACGGCTATGCCCGTGCCACGGGGAAAGTGGGCGTTTGTTTTGCCACTTCTGGTCCTGGTGCGACAAATTTGGTGACAGGCATTGCTACAGCCCACATGGACTCTATTCCGCTGGTAGTAATCACGGGTCAAGTTGCCCGAGCAGCGATTGGCACGGATGCCTTCCAAGAAACCGATATTTTTGGGATTACCCTACCAGTAGTCAAACACTCCTATGTAGTACGCAGTGCCGAGAATATGGCGCAGACTGTTGCAGAAGCCTTCCACATTGCTAGCACTGGACGTCCTGGTCCGGTTCTCATCGATATCCCGAAAGATGTTGGCAAAGAAGAATGTGACTACGTGCCAGTGGAACCATCGAGCGTAAAATTGCCTGGATTTCGTCCCACAGTAAAGGGAAATCCTCGCCAAATTAACCAAGCGTTGCAGTTAATCGAGGAATCCCAACAACCGCTACTTTATGTGGGCGGTGGAGCAATTTCGGCTGGTGCTCATGCGGAAGTGCATGAATTGGCAGAACGTTTTGGTATTCCAGTTACCACCACGCTGATGGGCTTAGGCGTGTTTGACGAGCATCACCCTCTGTCTGTCGGGATGTTGGGAATGCACGGCACTGCCTACGCCAACTTTGCCGTGAGTGAGTGCGATTTACTGATTGCGGTGGGGGCACGCTTTGATGACCGAGTAACGGGCAAATTGGACGAGTTCGCCTGTCGTGCCCAAGTTATTCATATCGATATAGACCCGGCAGAAGTGGGGAAAAACCGCGCTCCCCAAGTGCCAATTGTGGGGGATGTGTGCCAGGTTTTAAAGCAGATGCTGCGGCGCACTAGGGCATTGAACCTTCCTGCTGAACCCAACCAGACGCAAGCGTGGCTAGAACGGATTAACCGCTGGCGTCAGGATTATCCGCTAGTTGTTCCTAAACCAGAAGATAGCCTCTCGCCGCAAGAAGTCATTGTAGAGCTAGGGCATCAGGCTCCCCAGGCATACTACACTACCGATGTTGGTCAACATCAAATGTGGGCTGCCCAGTTCCTCAAAAATAGACCGCGCCGCTGGATTTCTAGTGCAGGCTTGGGCACAATGGGTTACGGCTTACCCGCAGCGATGGGCGTTAAAGTGGCAGTGTCTACAGAAGAGGTCATTTGCATTAGCGGCGATGCCAGTTTTCAAATGAATATGCAAGAGCTGGCGACTTTGGCGCAGTACGGCATCAATGTGAAAACGATCATTATTAATAATGGTTGGCAGGGAATGGTGCGTCAATGGCAGCAGACCTTTTTTGAAGAGCGTTATTCGGCTTCCAATATGCAAACCGGGATGCCCGACTTTGTGACTTTGGCAAAAGCTTTCGGAGTGAAAGGGATGGCAATTAGCAACCGCGCTCAACTCCCAGAGGCAGTTGCAGAAATGCTCGCCCACGATGGTCCCGTCTTAGTTGATGCCCAAGTGACTAAGCACGAGAACTGCTATCCGATGGTTGCTCCTGGTAAGAACAACTCACAAATGCTCGGACTCCCAGAACTTCGTACCCTCGAAAAAGCCGCAGAACTACTCTACTGTAGCAATTGCGGAACTAAGAATCCCGCGAGCAACAAATTCTGTCCAGAATGCGGCACTAAAATCTAGGGAATAGAGGAGAATTTCTTCCCAATCAACCAGCCACTCAAACTATTTCCATCCAGGCAATACACTTCTCCATCTGTCGGTGCATTGTCGCAGCATCAGCATAGTAGCGGCGTCCGTGACCTGGTAGCTACCACTCAAATGAATAGTTTGCCAGTTTTTGCATAGATGTAACTAATTCTGTCCAGGAGTACCAGCAGAGACGGCCAGAGACGGCGGAAAGCAATGAGTTGGTTAAGCTGGTCAGACCAAGCAAAATGATCGCCGCTGAAGAGGAATAGGTTGTTGTAGAGTAGAACTGTGTGACCCTTGGTGTGGCCTGGTACTGGGATAATAAGCAAGTCGCTATCCAGTTCCACGGGTTGGGAGCCTGTTAATGGGATTTCCACATCGCTAGTTTTCTGGATATGTCATCAGTATGGAGGATGTGATCGTATCCACAATGTTCCCGAAACTTGTGATGGTCGGCAACGTCATCTCGATGGGTAAAGTACATCAACTGCACTCCTCCCATTTGCTCAATCCGCTTCACCAACGGCGGTGTAAATCAAGCATAATCAACTAGAATATTCCCTTCAGGGCGTTGAATGAAGTAACTGGCAGCGCCAAAGGAAGCCTCAGCATGATAGCCGCAATGGTGAACATTGTTAGCCACCGGAATCGGGAAACTGAGCTGAGTGGCTTTGATGTCGGTGCGCTTCTCAACTGTGCCAATGGAAGCAGTCGGACAAGCCAAAAGCGCTTGGAGAGGGTGCAAGCGCTCTTTCTCACCAGTCGGTTGATGATGAACAGCGGACTGTCCCTCAGCATGCTCAAATACCTCTGGAGCCATCCATCGGCAGGTATCGCAATCAATACAAGTGCTATCGACGTAAAAATCTCCCTTCACATTCTGGGAGCGTCGCTGCTGAAGATTCGCCATCGTTTAAAACCAAAACTATTAGCAAGCGTGTTGGGCACTCTGCTCCTCAGTCCCCTACTAGATTCAGTGTAGTTCACTCACTTGAAAACGGCTGACACTTTTGTGTCACATTTGCCGATTAGATTGAATACAATGGCTCAGGAGTTAGTTACACTTCTGAGCAGGTATTTAATGGTCTGGCAGGTTAAGTAGCAGTGCTCAAGCCTACTCTTTCAGTTAGGGACGCAGGGGCACTAATTCTGGGCATGGTCGTTGGTGCAGGCATCTTTGAGACGCCAGCTCTCGTTGCGACAAATGCAGGCAGTGAAGGCGTCGTTATGTTGGCTTGGTTGTTAGGCGGTGGGATGTCGCTAGTAGGCGCTCTGTGCTACGCAGAACTAGCAACGGCTTATCCCCATTCGGGGGGCAATTACCATTACCTCATGCGTGCTTTCGGCAAACCCCTCGCCTTCCTGTTTGCTTGGGCGCGAATGACAGTGATTCAAACTGGCGCAATTGCACTCTCTGCGTTTGTGTTCGGGGATTATGCCTCACAGTTATTTCGCCTGGGTGAATATTCACCTTCTCTTTACGCCGCTGGTGCGGTTATTGTCTTGACTGGTTTCAACCTTGTGGGCGTTCGGCTAGGAAAATGGACGCAGATTGGGTTGACAGGCGCAGCAATCCTGGGCTTACTCTTGCTTGTCGTCCTTGGTTTGAGTTTTGCCTCTCCTTATGTTTCTACAGTGCCAGAGTCGCCTCCAACTCAAGGTAATTTTGGATTGGCGATGGTATTGGTGCTACTGACTTATGGCGGCTGGAATGAAGCGGCTTATATCTCGGCAGAGTTGCGCCACAACCAGCGCAACATGTCGCGAGTGCTGATTTTGAGTATCAGTTTCATTACAGGAATCTACTTGCTAATCAACTTAGCTTACATCCAAGGGATAGGACTTGCGGGAATGGCAGAGTCCGAAGCTGTGGCAGCTAAATTGATGCGCCGTGCCGTTGGGGACTCGGGTGCTGTGTTGATCAGCTTGCTGATTGCTGTTTGCACTTTAGGAACCACTAACGCCGCGATTTTTACAGGCGCCCGCACGAACTATGCCCTAGGGCTGGACTTTTCTCTATTTGCCTTCCTCGGACGCTGGCACCAACGCGCCCATACGCCCACCCATGCTTTACTACTCCAGGGAGCGATCACCCTGCTACTAGTATTGCTAGGCACCCTGACGCGCCAAGGCTTTGAGACAATGGTAGATTACACTGCTCCTGTATTCTGGTTCTTTTTCTTGCTAACTGGCGTTTCGCTGCTAGTGCTGCGGGTACGGGAACCGGAAGTTTCCCGACCCTTCCGCGTCCCTGTCTATCCGCTAACACCCATTCTCTTCTGCGGGAGCTGTGCTTATCTGCTCTACTCCAGCGTGGCTTATACCGGTGTTGGGGCGTTTATTAGTGTAGCAGTGGTGGTAGCTGGCGTACCGCTACTGCTGTGGAATCGTCCTCGGCAATCTTAAACTAAACCGAAAATTCACCTAATCAGGACTAAAGTGCGATGCAATTACGACAAACCATGGGGTTACTGGTAGTAACTGCGAGTGTTTCCTTGCTGGGAATCGCAGGATGTACCTCACAAACTGACCAAACCAATTCCGGTAGTCAAACTCAACAAGGTGAGAGTAACACCCAAACTCCAAAAGGCAAACCTGATGTCATCTATGTCCCCACACCTGACAAAGTTGTCGCGGAAATGCTCCAGTTAGCCAACGTAAGCGAAGATGATGTGGTCTATGACCTCGGTAGTGGCGATGGGCGTATTCCCATCATGGCGGCTAAAAGGTACGGTGCGCGCGGTGTGGGCGTGGAAATCGATTCTGGGCGCATCCAACAAGCTCGCGAAAATGCCAGAGAAGCAGGAATGGCTAAGAGCGTGAAGTTTATCCAACAAGATTTGTTCAAAACCGATCTTAGTGAAGCAACGGTAGTAACACTTTACCTGCTGCCTGAACTCAACGTTAAGCTGCGACCGAAGTTGCTTCGGGAACTCGAACCCGGTACCCCCATTGTATCGCACAGTTTTGACATGGGTGAATGGGAACCCGAGCGGGTGGTGAAGGTGGGAGACTCTACTGTCTACCTCTGGACTGTCCCCGAAAAAATTCCAGAGCATTTGCGTTGAGTATGCCATCGAATAAGGACGGGGAACCTACAAGGTTCGCTTGTTCCTCGAACACTATGCACGGGGTTATCAAGAGTGCATAAGGATTCCTCGCACCACGCCCCCTCCCCTTCAGAAAAACGAAGGCAGAGGGCACTCATGAAGCAAAAGGTGAAAGACTTTAAGGCAAAAGTAGTGGTTTAGAACATCTGCACGTTACGCCTTCCGACAGCGGTTCCTCGATCACTCTCACCGAGCCAGCAGCAACTCGTCGGCAACGCTTCCGAATTCACGCATGTCATTAGTCATTGGTAATTAGTTATTGGTTATTTGTACTAACGCAGACAGAACTTGCCATATGGGGAGCGATTACAACAGATGACAAAGGACAAATGACGAATAACCAATTTTTAATTTTTAATTGTTTTTTCAACTATGGCAAGAAATAGGAAAGAGAACCGGCTGCGACGGACAGATGCGATCACTGCTTACACATTTTTGCGGGTGGTGTTCGGAGTGATTTTTTTCAATCACGGGTTCACTCGCATCGGGAATATACCAGGGTTTGCCGAATCTATGGTGCAAATGTACCAAGACACATTTGTCCCAGCAGCATTGGTAAAAGTGCCTGCCTACCTCATTTCACCACTGGAGTTGGTTGTCGGGCTACTGCTGATTGTGGGGGGAGCAACGCGGGGAGCGCTGATCGCCGGTTTTATCTCTTTTTAGAATGAGATGGCCCTGTTCCCAATGCGTGAATTTTGAATTGTTTGGTTATGTCATCACCGCGAATAATCAAGTTGCTGATTGCAGGTGCCAGTGTTGTTAGTTTGGGAGTTGCTGAGTGTACTCAATCATGCCCACTTAGGGAGCAAGCTCGCACGCCGACAGAGTCAACACGAAATAGGGAAAAATCCAGTAGCGCTGTCTAGATGTTCAGACTTTGGTAGAGTTCGGTCCACGAGTGGCTGGGACAGCAGCAACGGAGCGGACTAGCTCCTATCTTGTCCAGCAGTACCGTCAGGCAGGCTACGTTACCTCAGTCCAAACCTTCACCTATTCCAAGTTTGTAGACCAAGGCTCTCACCTCACCGTTGGAGCAGAGCGATCGCGGGTCGAGCGTTGAAGGGATCACCTGCCGAATCGCCCGTTGCGTCTCTCGTCGCCGTTCCCTATGTGGGGAGA
>PXPT01000184.1 GCA_003021505.1 Cyanobacteria bacterium QS_4_48_99
CTTGGTTCGGAGCGCTCGGTGAGAGTGACCTCACCGCGAGCACATCTCCTAATATAGCTGTTGGGTGCGGCAGTGTCAACTCTCTGGGGTGTTTTTTTTATTTTTTCTGAAGTGCTTAAT
The DNA here is from genome assembly GCA_003021505.1 of Cyanobacteria bacterium QS_4_48_99. GTDB lineage: Bacteria > Cyanobacteriota > Cyanobacteriia > Cyanobacteriales > Rubidibacteraceae > QS-4-48-99. Next base: position 121 of record PXPT01000184.1, read on the forward strand.
TGAAGGGAATTCGAGCTACACGATCGCGCCTAGAATAGAAAAAGCAGGAAAAAAATTTTTGGTTGTGAAAACGACAGCGGCTTTACCACCCCTGGTGGTGTTAAATCCACTCCTCCACAACTGGCTGTTAGAAGATCTTGGTCGTGGTGATATCACCACTCAGAGTTTGTTTGGGCAAAAAGTTAGTAGCGCAGAAGCTGAATGGGTTGCCAAAGAAGCAGGCATAATTGCTGGGGTGCCAATTGCGGCGCGGGTTTTCCAATTGTTGAATGAGGAGGTTAGTTGTGCTGCTGTAGTTGAGGAGGGACAGCCATGCCAACCAGGACAAGTCATTGCTCGCTTCCAAGGTTCGGTCGATGCCCTGCTAACTGGAGAACGAGTAGCTCTTAACTTAGCAATGCGTTTGAGTGGAATCGCTACTCTAACGCGCCGGTACCTCGATCAAATTGCCGATTTACCAGCCCAGCTTGTGGATACTCGCAAAACCACCCCAGGCTTAAGACTTCTAGAAAAATACGCCACTCAGGTGGCAGGAGCGCTCAACCACCGCATGGGGCTAGATGATGCGGTGATGATTAAAGATAATCACATTCAAGCTGCCGGGGGAATTGGGGAAGCCATTACTCTAGTACGCGAGTCCATCCCCTATCCTCTCAGCATCGAAGTTGAGACAACCACTCTAACGGAAATTGAAACCGCCCTCGATTACGATGCCGACATTATTATGCTAGACAATATGTCCCTGGAGCAGATGCGAGAAGCGGTGCAGCTTATTGGGAAAAGTAACGACCGAGTCAAAATAGAGGCATCGGGCAACATTAGCTTGGACACCATTCGCGCCGTTGCTGAAACTGGCATTCACTACATTTCTAGTAGCGCTCCTATGACTTGCTCTCGGTGGCTAGATTTGAGTATGAAACTGAGTCATTGACTGATTTTTACCGCAGACTGCTTGGACGAGCAACTTTTCTAAACAAGGCACGGTAAATAGATTTGCCCTGAAGAAACACTGCGTTTTCTCTTTCTGTGGAAACTAGCAGAGGATTGGTAGATAGCCACATATCTTTGTGCTGCTTACTAAAAGAGGGGTGAACTTGAAAGCGATCACACATTTCTACCATCACTGCTTCCACATCCGATTGCAAGAAAACAATTCCCCCTTCGATGAGGTAACTCGCCAAAACCTCCACTAGTGCTGGCTGCACTATCCGTCGTCTCGCATGCCGCTTTTTAAACCAAGGGTCGGGGAATTGAACTGTAACTTCGTGTAAAACGCCCTCTGCCAAGGAGTCTAGTAATTTCTGCAAAGAGGTATTAACGTTACAAAAAAGGTAATGGAGATTGGTAACCCCTAACTCGTCCCGCCTCCAGTTTGCCTGTTCCACCAAAGGTTCTCTAATTTCTATGCCAAGAAAATTTTGCTCTGGTTTCAATTGAGCCATACTCAATAAAAATTGTCCTCGACCACAGCCAATATCGAGAAGCAGCGGCTGGGTTGGGTCAGCGTATATTTTCGCCCAGTTGGGCGGAGTCACTGGTTTGCGATACTTTTCACTTAATGGGTTAACGTGTTGGCGAACTCGAACGCTTGCCAAAATTGACACCTCCTCTGGAGTGAATCGTCCCGTTTTACTATAGGTTGCCTCTAGATAGGGGAGAAAGAAAACACGGGGACGTGGGGACACGGGGACGCGGGGACACATAGATCCCCTTATTGATGGGTCGCCTCTCTCCAGGTCAATCCTGTAGGATGGCACGCTCTTTAGGCATTCCTGAGAATGCAAGCTGCTCGATCTATTTAACCAATACCTGCTATTGCCGGGAAATTAACTGACCATGAATCTAAATTTTCGCTTTGCTGTAGCCAGTGACCTCCACCTTGCGCTCCCCCAAACCATTTGGAACCATCCTCGGTGGTTTCATCTGGTGGAAGCTAGCATCCCAGCCCTAGAAATTGTTCTAGAACATCTAGAAACGCTAGAGATTGATTTTCTTCTGCTTCCAGGAGACTTAACTCAGCACGGGGAACCGGAAAATCACACTTGGCTGCAAAAACGCTTAGAATCGCTGCCATTTCCAGTTTATGTAGTTCCTGGAAATCACGATGTCCCGACTTTATTGCCTATGGACAACTCGATTGGATTTAAAGATTTTCCTCACTATTATCGCAGTCTGGGTTACGAAAATCACCACCGACTGTATTACACTCGTGAAGTTTTGCCAGGGGTGCAGTTAGTTGCACTCAACTCCAATCAGTTTGATGCTAGCGGTGAGCAGCTAGGATGCTTAAATGAGGAACAATTAGTCTGGCTAGAGCAAGTATTAGCAGCAGTTAAGGATCAGTTGGTGCTGGTGATGATCCATCACAATGTTGTAGAACATCTGCCTGGTCAGGCTCACCATCGCCTTGGAAGCCGTTACATGCTTGACAATGCGCCTGTTTTACGGCGAATGCTGCGCGATGCGGGCGTGAAGTTGATATTTACGGGGCATCTACACATTCAGGATGTTGCCCATAGCGAAGGGATTTATGACATCACCACAGGTTCTCTAGTAAGTTATCCTCACCCTTACCGCATTCTCAATTTATGCACCAATACTAAGGGAGAAAAGGAGTTAACGATGGAGTCCCATCGCGTACAATCCATACCAGGTTGGGAAAATTTGTCTCAGAGTTCACGGGAATGGCTAGGCGATCACTCCTCTCCTTTCATGTTAACACTTCTCACAGACCCCCCCGTTAATCTCGACCAAGCAGAGGCGGAAAAGCTAGCTACCCGCCTGCGCTACTTCTGGGCAGATATTTCTGCGGGTGATGCTGTATTTGATTTTTCTGATTTCCCTCCAGCAGCCCGTCGTTACCTGGAACAGTTTGGTGCAACCAAGCACGATGGAACTCCCCATCTAATTGACAACCAGGCAACAATTCGGGTTTAAACGCTGCTATGTTGGAAGGTTACAGGTTATTAAAGTGAGGGGTGAGCAGGAAAAGAGGTGAGGCGTGAGGGAGTGAGGAAGTAAATGGGCTTGTTTGCTCGAAAAATTTCTTCCTATTTCCCACTCTGGAACGCTCTCACCCCTCAATTTTCCCAGCTCTCACGCCCTCACGCGCTCACTGCCTCCCTTGCCCCTCTGTTCCCTGCCCCAGTCAGGGCTGGCGGAAAATGCCAAAAGCGGACGTATAGCCGTGGACGAAGGTTCGATCTCCCACCGGACCAATTTCTCCATTACAGAAAAAGCCACCGAGTTGAATATTGTCTAGGTAGCGGCGAAAGAGTTGGGAGTCAAAATTGGGCTGTTGGTAAAGTTCTTTTCCTCGCCCCATGCAAGAAAAGAGTAAAGCACCAGCAGCAGGAGGGGCATTATCTTTTTCTTGTTGATAATTACCCAACAGCATTTCCAAGTCTTCTGCTGAAGTTTGAGCATCGCGCAGGTGAAACTGAATGCGTTGACCAGGACGAACGCGATCGCCAATCGCGATCGCACCTAGGCGAGGATCAACTCCCATCAAGTTGCGGATGAGAAAGTCTCCTTGCCCAAGCTGGAGCTTAAATTCATCTCTAACCATCCCAATAAACAGGGAGTGTTGTGCTAACTCTTGGTCTGCTTCGCTGAGGGTAGGTATAAAATTGCGTAGCGCCTCTAACGGCGGGAGTGATTTGCCTTCTGCGGTTGCCATCTCCTCGCCCTGGATTTCAGCCACTTCCAGGATAATATTGCGCTCCCCTTCCGTCACCTGGTACTGGGGACCGATTGGGCGACAGCCCTGCGCCACAATAGTTTCTAGGGCAATATTGCCACTTAAAGCGATACCGACAGCTCCCTCGCGGTAGAGAGATTCACCAGGGCGCTTGCTGGAATGGTAGAACAAGCCACTTTGAACCCCCATTGTCATTGCACTGGCTAGTCCTCCCACTTTGACTGCCCCGGGATAGGTAAAATCTAGTCCCTCTAACAGGTCATTAATCTGAGAGAAAAAAGGGTCTGCTAACAAAATGAATTGGGGTTCCTTTTCTGGGGAAACACCTACCAGTTCTGCCCAAGCGTCGGTGGAACTGTCTAAATCGGGTAAAGCTTCGCTTGAGATGTGAAACGCATCTACCTCAACTCCAGGCAAATGGGCAGCGCTAAGACTGAGGGCGGGATTGCCCTCAACTTCTTGAGCTTGGTTTTGGGCATCCATGCCAATGATACCACCCCCACCACAGCCAATTAAGGTGGAAACAGGCAACTGCTCTCGGAGTAAAGGCACCAAGCGAGGATACTCACTGGCATAAGCGGACGAGATGGTGACAATTCCTAAATTGGGCTCCGCCGACAAGGATTGCTTAACGCGCTCGACTACTTCTGCTATGGCTGCTTCTAGAGATAAACGGGTTGATATGGCATTAGTCCACTGGATCTGATTAGCCATAGGTTTTGCGCTCCCAATTGCCGATTGATTTCAAAATGGTACACGATCTCCGCTTCTACCAAGTGTGAGTTTACCCTCTACACCGGGGTATGTCAGGAACCTTCCAGACGGAGTGATCGCCACTCGACCATTTAATATCTTAATCAATTTCCCCAACACAACGCACCAACTAGCAAATTGTCACTCTTTGCTTAGTTAAAGCTGAAAACAATCGAAATGGAGTAAGCACGAAAGCTGGTGCAGTGAGAAGCTTGTCTAAAATCTCTCAGAAGCTAAGTGGCCAACGCGAAAAAATGGCTAACATCACTCTTGCCTTTTGCCTTGCCTTTGACCAAATACCAGCTTGATATAATGGAATGCGTAGCCCCATATTATTCTGGCGGAGCTGTGAGCGTTGGTCAAAACTAGCAAAGCTTCTTACACTAAAGTAAAGTAACTAGGAAAAAGAAAAGAGGAGTAATGAGTAACATAAACGAACAAATCGAAAAAGAACGCAATCAAGCCAGAGAGGTTTGTGATTCAGAAGGAACAGATTCGCAAGATTGTGCTGTTGCTTGGGATACAGTCGAAGAACTGCAAGCCGAGTCATGGGATCAACGCCAAACCAAGCAGAAGAAAAGTTCCCTAGAGCAGTACTGCGAAGATAACCCTGATGCCGATGAGTGTCGAGTTTACGAAGATTAGTAGTTAGTTTCCCCTTCCACCGCTTCCGAGCGCATGTTAATCTTACTCAAGGCTGCAGTTAGAATTCTCTAGATAGGGATTCTAGCTGCTATTTTTTAGACTCAGTTTAGCTCGCTCGGGCAGACAATCATGCAAGAGGAAACTTGGCTTCGAGCTTTAGCTTGGACAGATTATCGGTTGGCAGTTTTATTTACGGTAATCATTCCGCTGATTCTGCTGATTTGGGCATTTATCAAGCGAGCCGATGTAATTCAGCATTTATTAATTATCTACTGGCGCGTTGCCAGTTTGCTACTAATTACCCTCTACTTGATGATTCCACAGTGGTCAATTGGCTTTCTTAGTGGGTGGGTTGCCAGGATTCTGATTCCCATTTCCCTCTGGTTTTGGGTTGATTTAAATGAAGAAATTAACGATCAGCGGCGACGTCCTCTCAAGCTAGCATTTACGGCTTGGCGCTGGGCGGTTACGATTTATTGTGCTTTGGGGGTACTGGTTACTATTCCTTTATGGAGGTGTACCTTTTCGGAAGGAGCGATAAAAACTCCCTTTTGCAGGGCGTGGTTAGAGTTGCCCCAACGTTATAAAGAAATTTTCCATCCAGACTCAGAACCCGGGTTCTTAGGATTTCTGGCAATAATGGGATTGATTGTTTATGTAATCTACATAGGCTACTTCGTACTCGTTCGGTTAGGCAAACAAGGACGTTCAGCAATGGAGCAGTAGGCTTTACTCAATGGTTGAGGTAGCAGGAAAACGTCTAGAGCAATATACAATGAAGCGCCCGCAAGAAGTGCTGATTGTCACAGCAGAAGTAGAGGGGGAACAAGACCAAATTGCGATTTATAAGGGGTTTTCTAGTTCTTTGGTGCGTTCGACTTCTTTTGACCCCGATATACCAGTCTTGCCAGAGGGCGCAAAGATTATCAACATCGACCGAGTTGCTAGTCCCTACAATCCTGATGCACCACAATACATTCAACAAGGGCTGAGTTGGGAGACAATGCAAGCCTTATTGATGGAAGTGGGAGTATAGGGGAAGCAGGGGAGGCAGTGAGGGCGTGAGAGCGTGAGAGTGTTAGAAATACTGATAGAATCCTTGCATCAAATCAGCTAACTCTCCTCCTCACTCCTCACTTGCCTTCTTCGCACCTCCGCCTGAATGCCTTTCCTGGCTCCGACGCGGGAGAAGAATTTTCGAGAAAGTGCTATCCTCTTGCAATACAAGTGTGTTGTGTGAGGAAAATTTAGCTATGGTAGCCAGTCCTTTCGATTCAGTTCATTCGCGTTCGGCGGCGGCTGCAGGAGTCAGTCCTTTCGATTATTCGCTTAACCTTCCTCAGACGCGGCTATTTGGTACAGATGGGATTCGGGGAAGGGCAGGAGAATTGCTCAGTGCGCCCTTAGCCTTACAGGTGGGGTTTTGGGGAGGTCAATTACTGCAAGATCTGGCACCTGTACCGGGCTTTGTGATTCTGGGGAGAGATTCGAGAAACTCCAGCGATATGTTAGCAACGGCGCTGAGTGCAGGATTAACTTCGGCAGGCTTGGATGTTTGGGATTTGGGACTTTGCCCAACTCCTGGTGTTGCTTCTCTGAGTGCCCGCACTGAGGCAGTGGGAGGGGTGATGATTTCAGCGAGTCACAATCCCCCAGAAGATAACGGCATCAAGTTTTTTGCTGGAGATGGCACGAAACTATCGAAGGCTCGCAGCGAGCAGATTGAGGCAGGGCTACGGGGTGTAGCTGGTCATGCCGCTACTACTGAGGTTTGGGGTAAATACTATAATCGCGAGTCGTTAGTGGGAGAGTATATTGGGGCATTAGCGCGATCGCTTCCAGCAGGAGTTGATTTGCGGGGAATGCGGATTGTGCTGGATCTCGCTTGGGGCGCGGCAGTAGAGCTTGCCCCTTCTCTGTTTCGGGGAATGGGAGCAGAAGTCACTTGCTTACACCACCAGCCCGATGGTAATCGCATTAATGTCGGATGTGGCTCTACCCATCTAGGTGTGCTTCAAAAGGCAGTAAAGCAATTCTCGGCGGATATGGGGTTTGCTTTTGATGGGGACGCGGATCGAGTCATGGCAGTCGATGCCCAAGGGCGCGCGATTGATGGAGATTACATTCTCTATTTTTGGGGTCAAACCCTTAAAGCGGCAGGGCAATTACCAGAGGATTTACTGGTTGCCACGGTGATGGCAAATTTAGGATTTGAGCGCGCTTGGCAGGGACTTGGTGGTCAACTGGTACGCACACCAGTGGGGGACAGCCACGTTCAGGCGCAGATGTGGCATACGGGAGCAATGCTAGGTGGTGAGCAATCGGGACATGTAATCTGTCACCACTACAGCCACACGGGGGATGGTTTACAGACTGCCCTACATCTGGCATCATTGGTGCGCCAGTCGGGGAGTTCTTTAGCAGAGTTAGTTGAGCAAAGTTTCCCAACCTATCCCCAAATTTTGCGTAACGTGCGTGTTGAAGACCGCGATCGCCGCCTCCATTGGCAAGACTGTAACTCCCTGCAAGAAGCGATCACCGCAGCGGAGGCAGACATGGGTGATCGGGGACGAGTGTTAGTGAGGGCATCGGGAACCGAACCCGTGATTCGCATTATGGTCGAAGCAGCTTATGCTCAAGTTGCCCAGCATTGGAGCGAACAGCTTGTTAAGACCACAGAACGGCACTTAACTGAGTGAGCGATCACTATTTGATTGAGTCTCTAGTTACTGTGATCGCCCGAGTTGAGTATCTGAAGGTCTCGAATCGGCTGGAAATGAGCTTCATTGTTTCCAGTATGGTTTTGTTCAAGTAAGAGTTAGACTGCGGTGCGAGGCATAATTTCAGCAAAAATGGCGAGGGGCATCGCGTCCTACTTAACTTCGATTTAGAAGGAATGGGGCGATCGCAATATTGAGGGAAACCGATGAATTGGCAGGAATTATCAGCGACATCGCACTACAAAACGGCCGTGGCAATTAAGTACGAATTGCAAGAAGGTGATTTTCAGCAAGCAAAGACTGGAATTGAGGAGCTAATCGACGCTTTGGCTCGTTCAGAAAAACGTGCTTTAAAAAGCCAGCTAATTAGGCTAATGAAGCACATAATTAAATGGAAATCCCAGCCTGAAAAACGCTCACGGAGTTGGTCAGCAAGTATTAGTAATGCAAGAGAAGAAATTGCAGATATACAGGAAGAAACACCTAGCCTAACCAACTGGGTTGTTCAGGATATGTGGGAAAAATGTTTCCGTGCAGCCAAGCGCGAAGCTGAAGGGGAGATGAATCAAACCTCTCCAGTCTCAAATTTATCCTGGGAGGAAGTCTTTAAACAGCAGTATGGGCATGAATGAATATCCCAATCTTTTTGAGATCGTCGCCAGCCTAAAGGCGTGGCGATTCCAATTGAATGGAGGTTGACGCTTCATTGGCTGCTGCTAACGGATTAGTCTTACGCTTGCCTCCACGTCCGTTTAGAGTCTTCGATTGCCCACCGACGGCTTTTATGTTCTTAGCTGCATTGATATCCCGATCAAGCCATGAGCCACAGCTTAGACATTCCCAGGCACGTATCCCTAGATGCTTCTTACCTCCTCGCTCACCACAATTTGAACAGGTTTGAGAGGAAGGTTCCCAGCGGCTAATAACCTGGATTTCTCGTTCATACTTAGTGGCTTTGGCTTCTAATAGAGTTCGGAGCCGATACCAACCTCAGTCACTGATCGCCTTAGACAGCTTACGGTTTTTAAGCATTCCTGACCCATGATTTTTGGGTCAGCCATTCTCGCTCATCAGTCTTTTTAGCCTGAGTGATAAACCACTTTTGTAAGTCCCCGTTTTTAGGAATTTTGTTCACTGACTTACAGTAAGGCTAGCGATCGCCCTATCCTTTAAATTCCCGCATGACCCAAGGCAAGACCTGCAACTAGCATCCCCAGCACCAAAAAGGGTTGGGCACTGGCTTGGTACTTCACGTCATTTTCCAATGGTCCACGCAGGAAGTACATATCTTGGAAGGTAATTTGCGGAATCACCAGCAGCAACAAAATCGTGGCGTAGAGGTTTTCATGGATGCTCATTAGGTATCCTGCAATCCCGGCTTGAAAGACATCAATCATCAGCACGCAAATCCAGGCGGCTGTGCCGACACCAAACATAGCTGGGAGGGATTTCAAACCGAGTTGGCGATCACCTTCCACGCTTTTGAAGTCGTTGACAATCGCAATTCCTAACCCTGCCATGCTATAGATCAGCGTCAAAACCACAATTGTCCAGTTAAGGTTGCCAAACAGCGCGTGACCAGCCCACCAGGGAAGGGCAATGTAGCTTGCGCCTAGGGCATAGTTTCCCAGCCAGCCATTCTGTTTGAGCTTCAGGGGTGGGGCAGAGTAGATGTAGGCCAGAATAGCTCCGCCAATGGTAATGCAGGTAATCATGGGGAAGCTATTACCAGTCCACCAGTCGAGAAAGTAGGCAATGCCAAAACTGACAAACAGCAGTACCAGAATTTGGGTGACAACTTGGGGAATGGAGATTGCCCCAGAGGGGATGGGACGGTTCGGTTCGTTAATCGCGTCGATTTCGCGATCGTAAAAATCATTCAGGGTTTGGGTATAACCCGTCATTAAAGGACCTGAAAGCAACATACAGGTGACTGCCTTCAAGATATCTTCTGGTGTCCAGGTGTACTCGCCCGAGGAAGCAGCACCACAGACCACGCCCCAAATGAGGGGAACCCAGGTCACTGGCTTAATCAACTGTAGTCGAATTTTCCAGATGGATTTTTCCCCAGAGGCAGCTCCCTTCATGCCCAGCATTTGCCGGGTTTTAGCGTTGCGGTCCTTGGAGGTAGAAGAGTCGGACATGGTTATCGAGATGCGGTTTTCTACAGGGTAACGAGAGCTTGGGCGCAAGAGCAGTCGGAGATTTGACAAATAATTTTGGATTTTGCGATGCTCGGACTTCGTCCTGCGCGTCGGTTTTGGATTTTGGATTGGGGGTTCTAGAATTGCGTCTCAATCGCAGAATTGCAGCAATTCATTTAATTCCAAAGCGAGTGACTAACCGCACGCGTCGCAAAGGGCGCGCAGGAACTAGAAGGAGATGGTGAGATAGCCGTTTTGAAATCTCGCTCCTTTAACGGGTTGACCGCGCAACTGTGGGGGTAGGGTTAAGTTGCGTCGTTGGTCGCCCGCTTCGATAGTAATTTCTGGACCATATTGGGTGAGAGATACCTGATTTTTGTTGAAGCCGGGTAAGAAGAGGTGGACTTGCCGCTCCGAGAGATCGACAGTGACGGGTTTAGGTGCTTGGGCGGCTTGTTGTGAGAAGTTGGGGAGTGCCTCAATTAGCGGTTGCCAGTCCCCCTCAGAGCAGCTTGGAAGGGAGGTGAGGGAAAGGGGGGCAAACTCGGAGGTAATTTCTTCGCTTGCCTGTGCCTGATTGACGAGTACGCCGCCGACGGTAAGCCCGACTTGTTGGGCGCTGCCCCAAAGGTATTTGGCGGTTGCTCGTGCAGTGGGATCATCGCTAGTGACCAGGAAGGAAACAACGCGGTTGGGGTCAGCTAAAGCTGCTTTTCCTTCTTCTAGGAGTTGGTTAGCCTGGTCACTGGGCTGTTGGGTCAACTGTTCCGCTGTCCAGGTGACATTGAGGATAGCGCTGGTGACTGGTTGAATGAAGGGCGCGATCGCTTTCCCCAAATCAGACTCGGCAAACACTTGCCGAAAGCGGCGAATATACCAGCTTAGGATTTCTGGTATCCCGAGCATCCGCAGTAGGGTGATATCGCTGGGACCATCGTAGATGATGACATCGTATTTGCCTGTGGCATTATATTCGCGCAGAGCATTGAGGGCGAGGGCGCTATCCATTCCTGGTAAAACACCTAATTCTTGACCATAGACGTTTTTCAAGGTGGGCGTTCGCAGGTATTGTGCCTCCATCTTTTTCGCCTCTTCCCAACTTTGCTCTAGCAGTTTGGTTGCTTGTAGCTGCACTGCCTGAAGGTTGGGGGCAATTTCAGTGGGAGATTCTGAGTTGGGGGAAAGTCCCAGCAGTAAACTGAAGGCAGGAGTGGGATCCTGTCCGACTAAAAGGACACGAGATCCCTGATTCGATAGTTGTTTTGCCGCCGCGATCGCAGTAGTGGTGCGACCTGTGCCGCCTTTGCCCAAAAAGGTTAAAATTAAAGCCATTTCATTCTAATTTTCTTGTTCAACAAACCCATCTACCTGAAGGGTGGGCGATGGGCGTCTCAGAGTATTTCTCAGATCAGATCCATTTGATTACCCACAACAGAAACTTTTCTGTGTCTCCGCTTCTCCATGTATGTTTCATAATGGGTATTTAACCAGACTTGATATTACTGCTGCTCTACAGGTTTCAGTTCGTCTTCAAAAAACCAAGTTGTTGTTTGGTCGTCAAATTCTACAATCGCGCCGACACCGCTACCATCAGTCATTTTGAACTCTTTAACGATACCGACTTGTCCCAGTCTATTAATAATACCCGAAGATACTCGGTCTCTGAGACGGAAGACCTTTACCTTTTGCCCAATTTCCATTCTTACTCCCTAATGCGATCGTTTGCCATCACTCAGTTTAGCAATCCGCGTGGGAGTCCTCCGCTTGAAATCTTTGATTCAAGGGAGTGAGACGGAAAACCTTTAAAGGGGCGAAGCAAGCAAATGAGCCAGTCGAAACCAACTTAATAGCTTTTCGTTCCCCTTTCATCTTGAGTTGACAGCGCCCCTCAGCACCTAGACCGAGAAATCAAACTGGAAAACCGCATCGTTAAAATCATTGTCTGAGACACCAAGATTGGAAGGCAAATCTTCAAATCCAAAGGTATTGTTACCGCGAGATTCTAGATTTCTTGCTCCATCAGGATTAGCGCCAAGGAAGGAGAAGTAAGCAACTAAATCGTCTACCTCAGTAGCAGCATTGTTAAATGCCTCCCCTTCTGCATCTTCAGCCTCGATGAAACCATCAAACCCGACTTCGCCAGCATTAGCAACAACAAAAGGAGCATAGAGTTTTCCGCTTGCTACGACGACATCGCCAAATTGCTCGGCAGTAGTATTTTTCTCTGGATCTCCAGAAGCTCCCCCCTCTTAGCTCCCAGTTGGTAACACGATTGGTTATTGCTGCTTTAGCGTATCCCTCATCTCCTGGCAAGAGGTCTACTGTTCCATCGCCATTTTCTCGATACCACCATTCGTATCTTGGATTTTGTAAAAACCAACTAGGTTGTCAAACTCTGCATCAGTCCCTAAATTCAAGAGATCGTCACTCACTCTAGTGGTGACATCTTTGTCGTTAGCTGGAGTGGTGTCATAAGCCATTCTTTCTAGTTGTCCGTCATTGTTGTTAAAAGTGCTGACAGCAACAGGTTTGGTAACTGTGTCGGTCTCTGTATCGTCGTTCACCTCAGCTATGTTGAGGCTAAATTCGCTACTGGCGGTAGCTCCCTGGGAATCGGTAGCTGTAACCTGCAAGTTGAGCGTGCCGTCGTCGCTTTCGGTTGGTGTGCCGCTGAAGGTGCGGCTTTCGGGGGCGAAGCTCAGCCAATTGGGAAGGTCGCTGCCATCGGCGAGGCTGGCGCTGTAGTTTAGGCTGTCGCCGGCATCGATATCGGTAAATGCCTGCTCGGAGAAGGCAAACGCGAACGGCTTGCCCTCTGGGAATGTCCGGTCTTGAAGTGGGAATTGCTGCTCGGGGGCGTTGTTGGTAGGCACTGAGTTCAGCGTCACTGTAGCCGTATCCGCGAGGGCATCCTCAGCGTCTCGGTTGGCTTCGGTGGCTCGGACGGTTAGGGAGAGGCTTGAGGTATTACTGAAGTCAAGGTCGTCTCGATCAGCGACCGTGAGGTTCCCCTCGTTGTTGATAGCCAAACCGACGTTGTCATCACTATCAGTATTAGGATTATCGCTAGTGATGGCGAACTCAAGTGAATCACCGTCGATGTCGCTTGCTGGCACTGTGCCAACTGCATTGCCGTTTTCGAGGTTGGAGCTGACCGTAAAGGCAATGTCTTCGACTTGGGGTGGCGCAATGTTTTCTGTCTGCGCTGTTGCGATTTGGTTGTCTAAGCTGTCTCCGGTGTTATCCGCTGCGACAGAAGAGACCGTCTTGGGGTTTTGACCCACGCCTTGCAGTGCATTGGCGACGTTACCTTGCGAGACCTTTTGAACTTTTGTAGCTTCCTGGAGGAAGGCTTGCGGGTCGTCGGTGTTGAGGTTAGCAATGCGTTGCTGCCCAGCAGCGATAATGCTGGCAACCTCGCCAATAGCGCCCTGTTGGGGTTCGCTTAGCGAGAGGTTGGCATTGGTGGCAGCGTTTTGGATAACCGTTTCTAGGGTTGGTGCTGCATTGAGATCGAAGTTCGATTGCGTTAGCTGTTGCGCGATCGCTGCAAAGACTGCATTCCCTAGGTCACTAATGGATTGACCGGAAGCCCCACCAAGGAAATTAGCCACTTGCGTGACAGCGTTTTGAACGCGGACACCGCCCGAGAAAACGGCAGGGGCTAAAGGGTTGCCATCATTGGCTTGCTGAATGGGATCGAAGGTAGTCAGTGCAAAGCTTTTATCGACCCCAAAGGCTGCTTTGACTTGTTCTTCAGCGTCTTCGAGAGATTGCCCTTGTTGCTGTCGCTGGGTAATGAGCGTTGTTAGCGGCGTAACGACGGTAGCGTTGGAAGGCGCTAGTAGAGAGGTTTGAAACGAAAGGCCCGTCGCGGTGTCTTTGGTCTTGGAACTTCCTTCGAGTACTAGGAAATTTTGGGCGTCACTACTGTTGACAGCATCGACTTGGCTTTGAGTGAGTGTTAGCGAGAAGCTACCGTCTGAGGCTGTCGTAGTAGATGTCTCGTTGTTGTCAAGGTTGCGATTGCCGTTAATGTCTAGGAAGACTGTTCCATCAGCAATGAAGCCCTCTATGCCTCTAGAACTTTCTTGTAGAGCAAGCTTACTATTGTTTTTATTAGAATATTCAATTCTGTCAAATCTTCTTAAGCCTGGAATATTGCCGAGAAAAGGATTCGAGCCTGATGGGCGAAAAACAAGATCTTGCGGAGTTACAGAATTGGCTTTACCTTCACCGTTAATTTCTAGTTTGACATCTTTAAAAAGCCCTTCATCTCCAGAATTCCCATCTTTTTTGTATGCTTTATCAATCTTAAACGCATTGTTCTGCCAAGCTTGTGGAGCAGAATTATCTAAACTGAATTGATTATTGATGATTCCTTGACCTGCGATTAAACTACTATATAAACTGATAATATTTCCATGATGGGAAATGGCTTCTGGCAAATTGGGAGCTTATCCGGATTATCTGGACTAAACATTACTTCAAATGACTCATCAGCACTTTGTGCCAATAATCTGCTGCCTAACCCACCGTTTGAACGAAATTTCCCCCAAAAAGCAGTAGAGTAATCAGAAACGGAGCTGAACGGAGCGGGACTATTAAAGCCCTGTTTGTTCTGGTTTATATCGAACCCCGGTTTAGCCGAAAATGAGGTTGCTGGGTCTAATGCAACAAGTCGGTTCACACCGTCCGATTGAGTTTTGCTTTGGATTAGACGACCAATTTCTGAAGATACATAAGCTCCCAAGCTATGACCGATTAAATTAATATTACTTGAATTTATTCCCCAGTTATTGGTTAGGGTTACAACAGAGAAGTTTGCAACATCATTTATCCATTTAGCTGCATTATCTGCATTTGAATTGATAGCAGGACGTATGTCACTATACCTAAAAGAAGGAACAGGGTCACTTTCAAAATCAAGCTCTACTTTGCCCTCAGTATCAGCAGCACTTTCCCAGTCCAGTAAGACAACTTGTTTGCCTTGAGAATTAAGGGTTTCTGCAAGATCTGTAATTTCGGAACTATCAGGGCTACTATCCCACCCGTGACTTATAAGCCAAACGTCCTCGCTGGAATTAGTCAACGATCCTTTAAAGTTTTGAACTCGACTGGATGCGTTTCTTTTGAGTTAGAAACTGTTTTGCTTACGTTATCGAAGTCTTCTTGGATATTAAGACTAAAGTTGCTACTGGCACTCGCACCATCGGGATCGCTAGCGGTAACTTGAAGGTTAAACGTTCCGTCGTCGTCTTCTTTGGGCGTGCCACTAAAGGTGCGGTTGTTGGCATTGAAACTTAGCCAGTCGGGAAGTGAGTTTCCATTTTGGGGGCTGGCGCTATAGGTGAGAGAATCTCCGTTGGGATCGCTAAATGTATCGCTGGGGATTTGGAAGCTAAAGGATTATCCTGTAGTGGCACTTTGGTTAGAGAGTGAGGTCTCGACTTGAGGCGAGGCGTTGCCAGAGGAGATATCCCTGCCAAAGACGACATAGCTCTCTCTTGCACCATGTTTGCCATTGGGGTCGGCACTATCTGCCCCAATAATCAGATCGTCAAGCCCGTCCCCATTGATATCTCCCGCGCTACTTACTGCCTTACCTGAGGAGTCGTACTGATTAGCGCCATTGAGTGTGAAGCCATTGCTGCCATCGAGATTGGATAGTTCAAATTCGGCTGGAAATTCCGCGTAAGATAGTAGATGGCAACAGCGACCCTCACTCTCAAACTCCCGTTTCTCAGGCTCAACCAGTCAAAGGAGCGGGAGTTTTGTCGTTTGCAGGAGTTGAATACTGCCATCGCCAATCAACTCCTCGAACTACCAAAGCCCGAAAGGAGAAAACTAACTTCTTTTGACTTCAACCATGTTGAAATTGGTAGCGCTTGGATTAATCAGACTATTCTTGACACTCCCACGGCTTAAAGCGCGTGGGGATTCTTGGGTCGTAGGGGAGCCTACGCTTAACCCCTCGCCAAGCATCTTGACGGTATGCCCTACCGCTGCAAGCCCGCGTTGAGCTATGATTTGTGCTGCTGTCACGTCTCTATCGCCTTGATGATGGCACTCTGGGCAAAAGTGAACCCGTTGCGATAGTTCCTTCTTGCCTGTATGAGTGCCACATTCTGGACAAATCTGGCTTGTGTGGGAAGCATCGACCTTGAGGAAAAGAACATCGCGTTTCCAGCAAACCCACTCCAGAATCCTAAAAAACTCTCCAAAACCGGCATCCAGCATATGCTTTGAGAAGAGTCCCTTAGCCCAGGCAATAAAGTTCCAATCTTCTACGAAGATCATCCCAGCTCTGTCACAAAGTCTATGGGCGAGCTTGTAGAAGAAATCCTGGCGACAGTTAGCTATATGTTCGTGTAGTTTGGCAACTCTGTGTTGTGCTTTCTTCCAGTTACTTGAACCCCTCTGTTTTCTGCTAGCTCTCTTTTGCAGCAATCGAAGCTTGCGTGGGAGATTGACAAAAAACTTAGGGGCTGGAATTAGCTCCTTGTCAGAGGTTGCCACTAAAGACTGAACTCCAACATCTAACCCCATAGCGTTCCCTTTAGCAGTTGGTGATGGCACGTCAACATCGCATGGAAGAGTTAGCATCACATACCAACCCGAAGCTTTCCTAACCACTTGGGCTTGTTTAAT
>PXPT01000185.1 GCA_003021505.1 Cyanobacteria bacterium QS_4_48_99
GTTGCAAACCAGCGATGTCATTGTCATCGACAATGCCAGCTTCCATCGTTGCCACCCGCATTGACGAAATGGTGGCAGCGGCGGGATGTGAGTTATGATATCTTCCCCCTATTTTCGCCTACCTAAACAAAATTGAGCCTTGGTGGTTCGTGCTTAAGAATGGGATAAGCGGTGGGATGAATTGGAGCGCTTTCGCGATGGTGTAGATGCCGCCTTAAACAATCTCCTAACGTATCTGCGTAGTGCTATAATTTCTGATTTTTAATTGTGGTGACATTTGCTTTGAGGAGAAGCCATAATCGACCGAATTGGGAATTTTAGGGAAAACACTCGTTGCAGTCTTGCTGTAACTAGTCCCGTTTCTCGACAAAAGCCCTGTCGGAAGTTTCTATCAAGCTTAAGATGCTTAACGGTATAAAATTGCCCCTGAGAGCGAAGTTGAGCGGCTCGCTTATCCAGTATTTTGTCTACTCGCTGGTAGTAGTGCTGATGACTGAGGGAAGCGCGATCGCTCAAGCGGAATTGACTCCACCTGCTGCAAAAACTAAAGCTCACTGCCAATTCACGCAAGCGGCGATCGCGAAAAAGGAAAAGCTCCGTCAAGCTTACCTCAGCGGTGAAGCGAATGCTAAACTCCGTTACCAAACGCTGTTAGAGAAACACGCCGATATCCTAAGCCGATGTCGCTCTCAAACTTGGCCCCAAAACCAGGCGATTTGGCTGCGCCTCTATCCTTGCGATGCTCGTTCGGGAGCAGTTGATCGCATTCTGGATCGCATCGTTAACCAGGGCTATAACAAAGTTTACGTAGAAACCTTTTACGATGGTCGAGTGCTACTGCCTGCCGCAGATAACGCGACTGCTTGGAAGTCAGTGGTGCGATCGCCTGGGAAAGAAAATGTCGATTTGCTCGCGCGAGTCATTGAAAAAGGGCACGAACGGGGTTTGGAAGTGTATGCCTGGATGTATACCTTGAACTTTGGTTACTCGTATGCCCAGCGCCCAGAAGGACAACAGGTACTTGCCCGCAATGGTAGGGGAAAAAGCAGTTTGTCCTTTGGTAATCACTCTCAAGCTTTTATCGATCCTTACAGCCCAAAAGCACGACAGGACTACTCCCAACTCGTTCAAGCTGTGGTGCAACGACAACCGGATGGGGTGCTGTTTGACTACATTCGCTACCCTCGCGGAACAGGTAGCCAATCAGTGGTGAATGAGGTTCAAGATTTGTGGATTTATGGCGATGCTGCCCGAGAGGAATTATCGGAACGGGCGCAAAATCGTAAAGGGCGATCGCTAATTGAAAAGTTTCTGCGTCAGGGTTACATCACTACCAGCAATGTGGAAGCAATCAACCAACTTCCTCCCGAGGAAGAGCCACCCCTTTGGGAAGGGCGCAATTTCTCACCCACAGTAGAGGCAGCTACAAAAGCTCTGCCTCAAGACAAACTACAATCCCAATTGTGGTATCTTAGTGTTGCTCACGCGGCTCAAGGAATTCTCGACTTTCTCTCCCAAGCGAAACTTCCAGTGGAGAATCAAGGAATTTCGGCGGGAGCAGTGTTTTTCCCGGATGCTAACCAAGTAGTTGGTCAAGGCGGGTTTGATTCTCGCCTACAGCCTTGGGAGCGATTTCCAGCTTCCCTGGAGTGGCATCCCATGTCTTATGCTGTTTGTGGTAGTACTAATTGCATTGTTGATCAAGTAGAGCGGGCTGTGGATAAAGCACCGAGCCAAACTAAAGTGATTCCTGCTCTTGCCGGAGTGTGGGGCAAACCGCGCGGTAATCGTCCTTCCCTGGAAGCTCAAATGCAGGCAATCCAGCAGGAGGTTCCCCTGGTTGATTCGGTGAGCCATTTTGCCTATTCCTGGCAAAATCCCCGCTCGGATCGCGATCGCAAGTCCTGCAATTTTAATTGAGTCCTTCCCAACTGCTAAAAGCTAAGGTATAATAAGAGACTGCCTTAGTTAAAATCTAACTAGTCAACCGCATGCGGACGTGGCGGAATTGGTAGACGCGCTAGATTTAGGTTCTAGTGCCGCAAGGCGTGAGAGTTCGAGTCTCTCCGTCCGCAGTCAAGGAAGAGGACAAACAATTCAAAATCCAAAATTAAAAACTTTGAAGTTTTAATTTTTAATTTCTTCGTCGCAGAGCTTTTGTAAGGTTCTTGTGAAGTCAGGATAGGAAATAGCGGCGGCTTCAGCACCGTGGATTCTCGTTGTGCCAGTCGCATTGAGAGCAGCAATGGCTAGGCTCATGGCAATCCGGTGATCCGAATGGGATTCCACATCTGTTCCGGTTAACGGAGTGCCGCCAGTAATTTCTAAACCATCAGGTTGTTCGGTAATGCGAGCGCCCATCCGATTGAGCTGAGAAGCCATCACAGCAAGGCGATCACTCTCTTTTACGCGCAGTTCTGCTGCATCCCGAATGACGGTAGTTCCTTCGGCAAAGACGGCGGCAACTGTCAGAATGGGGATTTCATCAATCGAGCGTGGAATCAGTTCTCCGGCAAGGGTGCATCCTTTTAAGCGTCCATAACGCACGCGCAAGTCTGCTAGAGGCTCCCCGGCAACCACGCGCTGATTTTCGGGTTGGATGTCAGCTCCCATGGTCTCTAGGGCATCCAAAATTCCGGTGCGAGTGGGATTAACGCCGATACCTTCGAGTAGTAGTTCCGAGTCGGGAACAATTGCCCCTGCCACCAACCAGAAGGCAGCAGAACTAATATCGCCGGGAACGATTACTGTTTGCCCATCCAGCTTCGGTTGCCCAGTCAGCGTTACACTATGGCTTTCAGAGTCGATGTTTAATTCTGCCCCAAATGCTTGCAGCATCCGTTCGCTGTGATCGCGGGAAAGGGTAGGTTCAGTCACAGTGGTTTTCCCTTCTGCCATTAATCCTGCCAATAGCAGACAAGATTTCACTTGGGCGGAGGCGATGGGGGAATGGTAGTGAATCCCTTGCAGTTGTTGTCCAGCAATTGCCAGAGGGGCAAGCGCTTGCCCCTGCCTTCCCCAAATTTGCGCCCCCATTTGTTGTAAGGGCTGTACTACACGGGACATGGGACGTGATCGCAATGATTTATCCCCCGTGACTATGAACAATCGTTCCTGGTGAGAGGCAAGCACTCCCAGCATTAGCCGCAGCGTCGTTCCTGAGTTGCCTGCGTTTAAAACCTCCACCGGTTCTTGGAGTTGCCCCAACCCTACGCCCCTAACAACTATTTCTTCTGCATTCAGTTCCGAAACTTCTGCCCCCATTGCCCGAAAACAACTGGCGGTGCTGCGGGGATCTTCTCCTAAAAGTAGTCCCTGAATGCGAGTTTCCCCTTGGGCGATCGCACCTAACATCAAAGCACGATGGGAAATGGATTTATCCCCCGATACCTGGATGCTTCCCTGCAATGATCGCCCTGATGGGGGGCGCTGGATGACTAAATCTTGTTGATTGGCGGTGCTTTCGAGCGTAATCACTGGGGCTGGCATCGGTTGTCTGGAGTAGATACTTATTTTTGAGGACAAATGGGGAGCAGGGAAGCAGAGGGGAAAGAAGTGAGGGCGTGAGAGGGTGAGAGCGTTGGAATGGGAAGTGAGGTGTGAGAGGGTGAGAGCGTTCCAGAGTGAGAAATAGGAAGAAATTTTTCGAGCAAACAAGCCCATTTACCTCCTCACTCCCTCACTCGGAACTCCTCACTCGAATAACCTGTAACCTTCCACTTACTTTAGTACAAGCGCGAGAGAACGTAGTCAGCCAGTTCAATTAGTGCCTGACGGGAGGTAGAAGGTTTGAGGTTTTCGATATTTTGTACTGCTATCTGCGCGTGTTGGGCAGCTAGTTCACGAGAACGTTCGATGCCCTGACTTTCTTTGACTAGTGCGATCGCTTGTTCTATATCCCCCTGTTCGGTGAACTCTCGCTCAATTAGGGTTTCTAGATAGGGTTTTTGTTCCAGGGCATAGAGAACTGGGGCAGTTAGATTACCACTGGCTAAATCGGAACCTGCGGGTTTTCCCAGTACCTCGCTTGTTGCTGTGAAGTCTAAGATGTCATCAACAATCTGGAATGCTAAACCGAAACTGTGACCATAGTTATATAAATTCTCTGCAATTTCAGCAGACACACCACTCAATAGCCCAGCGGCTTTTCCGCTATTGGCAATTAGGGAAGCTGTTTTGTAATAACTCTTCTCGATGTAGGCTTCAATGGACAAGCTGCCGTCAAATTGGTTGAGCTGTTGTTGAATTTCTCCTTCGGCAAAATCTCTAATTACTTCCGAGAGGAGTTTAACAACTGCGAGATGATCGAGGTTGGCGAGATACCAGGAAGCCTGGGCAAATAAAAAGTCCCCAGCTAGCACAGCAACGCGGTTATCAAACACATCATTAACCGTGGAGACGTTGCGGCGAACTTCTGATTCATCAACCACGTCATCGTGTACCAAGCTGGCAGTGTGAATCATTTCGGTAATCTCTGCCAGACGGCGATGACGCGAAGTAATATCTTCTTCTAGCATTGTCGCTCGCGAAACCAGCAGGACAATTGCTGGTCTAATTCGCTTTCCCTCGGCTCCAAACAAATGTTCGGCTGCCGCGCCGAGGATGGGGTGGCGTGCCCCCACTAGTTTTTTCAAATTTTCTGTCAATAAATGCAAGTCTGCATCGACAGGAGCCAAGAGGGAGGTTACTGAGGTCATCGATTCGCCCAATCTGGCACAATAGTTACGAAAGTTTACATATCTTTTAACAATTCTAAGCTATGCGTCTCAGACTCAGAAGTTTGATTGTTTACTGGGAGTGGTGAGTGTCGCTTCACTGCCGAAAACGGAGAGCATGGAAACCCCACTTGCAAACTTTCCCTGCGATTTTATCTAACTCGCGATCACCAAAAACTGGTGAAAGATTGTATGGATTGATTAAGTTATTTGACTGAATTTTTCTGAGAGCTGGCATTGTCGTGTTAATCTTTTTTAAAGATTTAAACCCTAAATGCGAGTGAGATCGTACCCCAAATTGAGATAGGGTAGTTAGGTGATTGTCGTTGCCCAATAATTCCACAACATTTGCTTTTTGACCACGTTCTCCGTGCCGAGTGCCGTCGTCTTACGGTGAGGGCGCGGGTTCCGAGATTTCCTATCGGCGCTTCTGGCGTGCCGAAGTAATTCGGAAGGGCGACGCGCCCTCAACAAGGTTGGCACTTTCAATACTCCCACCACTCAGGACCTCCGAAAATGTAAGAAGCCCCAACCCGGAGGGCTGTAAGATCGGACTGGCGTGGTTTGGGTTCCGCGTGAGACCCACAACCCCAATAGCGAGGGAATTGAGAGGGCATATATTTTTGCCTCTTTGCCTTAACTCGTTGAGCAACAGCCATACTCTCGGTTACTAATCAGCCGGGGCATACTTGCTCAGAAGAGGTTTTGTGATCAAAATTGGCAATTGGCGTTAGCTTGTTCATCCCACACACTCTAAGTTAGATTGCATATGCTTGTGATTGTACTTCTTTTAGCCACTAGTTATTTACTGATAGTTTATCTTTTGTTGACGCTAGCGAAGCGGTTTAACAAACCCACGTCTACAGCGTCTCGCGATTTCCATCAGGCAAGCCAGTAGAAAAGCAGCCAAACGAGTGATCGCCTAACACCTACTCTACCAACTTTAGAGGCATGGACGTTTTTGTGCCGCCTGAAGGCAGACTTTTTCCACTTTCGGGGAACAACCGAGCCACTGCCGCGAGAGGTGGGCAAACTGCCCGGCAGAACCGCTCACACAAAAACGGGTGGGTGAAGGAGAGTCAGTGTTTTTCACTCCCATAAGTTCAAGTTCTTGCTCGGCAGCCGCGACGACATGTTGAGCCGGATTGATTGCTCGAACCCCCGACGGTAGAATTGTTCGCACCACCGGAGCGAGAAGGGTATAGTGGGTGCAACCGTAGATTAGCGTATCAATTTTTTTGCGTTGCAAAGGCGCTAAATACTGCTGCGCCACTTGGTAAGTATAAGCGCTATTAATGCAATTTTGCTCTACCAGAGGAACAAATTCTGGACAACTCACTTGCCATACTTTTGCCCTGGCATTAATTTCTCGGATAGCACAGCGATAAGCATTGCTTGTAGCAGTTGCCGGGGTAGCAATAATGCCAATGCGCTGACTTTGCTCTACTGCGGCACGTGCCCCTGGTAGGATTAGCCCCAAAATCGGGATGTGGAACTCACGGCGCACCGCTTCTAGGGCAATCGCAGAACAGGTGTTGCAAGCCATGATCACCATTTTTACCCCCTGATTGACCATCCAAGTGAGGATTTCGCGGGCAAACTGCAAAATTTCGGAAGCTGAACGGGTGCCGTAAGGAAGTCGAGCCGTATCGGCAAAGTAAAGAATGGATTCGGCTGGTAGCCGTCGATAGAGTTCTCTCAAGACAGTAAGCCCACCCACGCCGCTATCAAAAACACCAATGCGACTGCGCTGAGAGTTTTTTGGGGATGAACAAGAGGTTTCTGGGGGAGAGAGGGTAGAGGCTGACAAAATCAATACCGTCGTACTACAGATTATTTTGCTGAACGTACTTCAACACGCCACGCGCGATCGCTTCTGCCATTCTGCGGCGGAAAGCAGTTTTTTTCAGCTTTTGCGCGTCTTCACGCCCAGTTAGAAAACCCACTTCCACCAAAACTGCTGGCATGGAAGTATTTCTCAGCACATAGAATTGGGCGCGTTGGAGTTTCCGATCCTTAATATCAACACTCCGCAAAATCGTTTTGTGAATAGTTTGAGCTAATTCCTCTCCAGTGGAGTAATAAAACGTCTCTAAACCATTCACATCCGGGCGACTCATATTGATGGAATTAGCATGGATACTGACAAATAAATCCGCATCTGCTCGATTCGCCTTTTCCGTGCGCCCTTCGAGGCTAACGAAGCGGTCTTGTGTGCGAGTCAACTTCACTTGCACGCCTTCTTCTCTCAAAAACTCTGCCACATGTTCCGAAATGGGCAAGAGAATATCAGTCTCGGAGAGTCCGCCAATGCCAGTTGCACCGACATCTTTGCCCCCGTGTCCTGGATCAACCATCACCAAAACGTCTTCCTCGGAAGGGTCGGGAATTGGAGCTGGGGGCGAGGCTTTCTTCGGCGGAGGGACGGAAATGGAGCTACTGCTTACTCGTGTCAGTGGTAGCGCTACGAGTTGCTTCTCCGGTTGATTGAGAGCCTCAATTTTGACACCAGGAGCCGACTGCACCTTTACAACCACAGTCTCGGCATCTTGCTGGCGCACTCGCACCCGCGAAACGGGGTTATCTGCATCCCACTGGGGTCCGCTGACTGGGCGAGCCAGCTTGGCATTGGGAATGGTAATCTCATAAACGCCATTGGTGCGAGTACCACTAGCTTCTACTGCTTGGTCTGCTTTTACCAACAACTCAGCGCCATCATTGGCAAGTTCAACCGACTCAATCGTTGCCAGTTCCTCACTAGCAGAGTTGCTAACCAGTCTCCCATTTTCCTGAGACGGACTCTCAGCGTTAGAGGCACCGGCACTCCACCTTTCCTTAGGCAGGAGAACCAAACCGCCTAGCTGACTGTAAAAGGCATTCCAACCAGGGCTATTTTCTTCCACCTTCAAACTCACGCGGGCGCGAGAGCTGGAGTCTTGATGAAATTCGACTTGAGTGACGTTATACTGCTCGAGTGAGAAAGCTTGTTCAACCAGATTTTTTGGTAGGGTAACGTCTTTTAAGTAAATATCAATCCAGCGACCATCATCACTGCGCTTGAGTGCGATGTCTTCTGGTTCTTCACCGTCCAGGCGCACAAACAAACCATTTCCCGTTACCTGGAAACCTAAGCTGGGCGTTTCCTTGGTATTGGTAGGGGAAGCAGCAGTCTTAGGACTGGGCTGATTGTCCTGTTCAGTAGGAACAGGCGGCATCGTTGGGCGCTGAGGCGTTGGTAATTGCACTGACCACTGGGTCGGCGTTTCGCCTCGCACTTTCACTTCTTCCGGGTTTAGGGTATATCCCGGTGTCAACTCGACCACGATGCGAGTTGTCTGTTCCTTAAATTGCCCCACCCGAACTTTCTGAATTCCTTCCCCAATGTTTCGATTCACTGTGGGGCGTCCCAGATTTGTTCCCGGCAAATCAATGACTAAGCGGGTGGGATCATAGATGAGCTTAGCTTTTGGTCGAACCCCTTCATTTGTCTGAAAAACTAGTCGGTTTTGGTCGGACTCGAAACGCCAGGAAAGCAGCTTCTTTGCCTCCGCAGGCGCCGAAAAGAGGAAAACTCCCAAAAAACTGAGTAGCAGCCAGTGTGGTCTCACGAACTTAACTCCTCACACGAAACGCCCTGTAATAGTAGACCGGCTTGGACAGAGTCAGGCATCTAGGTTAGCCCAAACCTGAAGATATTTGACTACAGTATAAATACCTAACTCTTTCTACTAAATCATACGTTAAAAAATAACACGACTTCTTGTACTGTGCCTCCGTAGTTCCAATACATTTAAGTATTCGTTGAAAAATATCACAACTTGGTTTGATAGACCAGTATTTGGTGTCTGTTTGCTAAAAAATCAGACCAACATAGGCAGGAAAACTTATGTTTCTAGACGGATTGCTGGCTGCAAGTAACAACCGCAGCCAGGTTAGCTATAGTATTTGGTTTGGAACAATCTTGAACGCGAGATTGGCAAGATTGATGGTACTGCTGTCGAGTTAGTCTTGGATAACCGCTATGCTGGTTGAGTGGCGATTGGAAATGCTACTCAGGCTGCGAGAGGCTAAAATATAGCTTTGCGCTGGGTCTGTTGCCGCTTGTTAAGCAGTTTCTGGACAAGGAGATTTTGTAGCCTCAAGCCTTCGGATCAAAAACAGCTTAACTACGAATTGCAAACTGTGCATGACACCTTCACAACAACAAAAGCGAGAAATTCACCATCCGCAGCAGGCTGTACAACAAAAAGCTCATAAAGTGCAACTCCTCTGGATTGTTCTAGGGTTAAGCTTGGGGTTGTTCCTTGCAGAATTAGGGGTGGGGCTTTGGAGCAGGAGTCTCTCGCTGTTAGCAGCGGCGGGACATATGTTGTCAGATGTCCTCACCGTGGGAATAGCACTAGTTGCCATTTGGTTAACAAAGCGTACCTCCCAAGACCCAGATAATGTCAACTCACAGTCGGCAGAAACTTGGGCAGCACTGATTAACGGTTTGATTTTGACGACTGTAGCTGCTTTCATTGGCTGGGAAGCAGTAGTGCACTTTCAAACGCCAGAACCAGTTGAGGAACTGCCCATGCTAGGAATGGCAGTTTTGGCTTTGCTGGTTAAAGGTTTGAGTGCTAGTTTGCTATACGAAAACAGTCATGACGACTTAAATGTGCGGGGAGTGTTTCTTCACGCCGTTGCTGATACAGTCAGCTTTTTGGGAGTCATTTTTGCTGCTTTAGCAATTTATTACTTAGATTGGTTGTGGGCGGACGCGATCGCCAGTTTGCTGATTGCTATTTTCATCGGCTTTAACGCACTGCTGCTGGTTCGAGACAGTGTGAAAAGCCTTGCCAGTTGATGAGTCACTGGGGGGTTACAGGTTACAAGTTGCAGGTTGCAGGTTAACCCCAACCTCAACATTCGAGGAAGAGATGGAACCAATGAATAATGACTAATAATTAATGTGACAGTAAGGACGGCTATAGCTTAAGGGTGTTTCTAAGGCATGCTGCTCTAGAAACTCGGAATTACTCAACACCTTTTCTGTCTGACCATCGTAGACAATCTGACCTTGACTTAAAATTACCGTGCGATCGCATAGTTCCAGTGCTAAGTCAAGATCATGGGTGGCAATCACTTGCGTTTCAGATAAGTTTTTCAACAACTGGATTAACTGACGACGAGAACGGGGGTCTAACTGGGCAGAGGGTTCGTCAAAGACTAGCACCTGGGGATGCATAGCGAGTACACCTGCGATCGCCACTCGTTTTTTTTCTCCGCCAGACAAATTATTAACATTTCGCTCCCCATACAGTTTTAACTCCAGCTCCACAGCTGTCATTGCTCGCTCGACGCGGTGATTCAACTCCGAATCTTTCCAGCCCAAATTTTTCGGACCAAAAGCCACATCTTCCCAAACTGTGGGCATAAACAATTGATCGTCGGGATTCTGAAAAACCACCCCAACAAAATTGCGGATTTCCTTAAAATGCTGGGGTTCCACTGACCATTCCCCTACCATAACCTTCCCTGTCTGCGGTGAAATGAGACCATTAAAATGCAGCAGCAGCGTTGATTTGCCAGAGCCATTGGCACCAATGAGTGCCACCCGCTCAGTAGCCTGGATAGACAGATTAATGGCTCGCAGAGCGTGAGTGCCATCCGGATAGGCATAGCTCAGGTTTTCAATCAGGATGGGATTATGGTGCATAGAGGAGTGAGGAGTGATGAACGATAAACAAGAGTCTTAACCTCGTGTCTAACAACTTTTTTCGTAACTCATAATTCCAAAATCATAGTTCCAGCGAGTTGCCCAACTAGTGCCCAAATCAGGGTCAAAGTTAAAGCCAGAATGTCGCGCCAGTTTCCCTTGGGAACGTCATCCACAGGCGGCAAACCGGTATAGCCCCGTGCCAGCATTGCCTGATAAACCCGCTCTCCTCGCTCATAGGTGCGAATAAACAGCGCTCCGATCATGTTGCCCACTACCAGGCGCTGCCAGCGATTACTGCCGGAGAAGTTGCGAGCAGCAGCCGCTCGACGCATAGCATTAAGCTCTCCCATTAGAACGCCGATATAGCGATACATTGATGCCAAAATTGCCACCAGTAGGGGCGGGGTACGGAGTACAGTCAGGGCATGGAGTAGCGCTGGAATGGAAGTAGTTAGAATCAGCACATTGAGCGTCAGTAGAGAAAGCAACACCTTGAGCGTCACGCTGCCCAACACTGTTAACCCTTCTGTAGTAATTTGTAACCAGCCCCAAGACCAGAGCACCTCGCCGCCAGGCTGGAACAAGGTTCCCAGCAAAACTACACCAACAAAAGCGAACTCAATTCCCACTCGCTTCAGTAGCACGGGCAACGTTACCCGAGCCAGCAAGATTACGCCTGCTACCCCGATTCCATAAATTGCCCAGGTTAACCAGTGTCCGTTGGGCGTGAGGGCAATGGCAAACACACTGAGTACAGCACACAGCAGTCGAGTCCGAGGAGCGAGAGCGTGCCAGGGAGTGGTTCGCTTGCTATCGACATCAACATGAAATGCCCCGATGTGCAGCAGCATCAAATCATTTCCTAGCTAACGCGAAGAATCAGAGCGACGACGAACCACCAATTTGCCAAAGCCCCAAGCTAAACCAAAGGCAGCTAACGTTCCCAACAAACCCGCTAAGGGAGTGGCAATTCCTTCCGGTACGCCTTTAAGGGCATATCCCTCAAAAATATTTGCGAAGGGTAATTGCTGGGCGGGGGCATTTTCCGCTGCTTCATTAGCAAAATTTAGATTCTCAGCAACTCGTTCCAAACCATCTAGGTTGGAGCTAGCTAGGGGAGAAGCGAAAACGGCAATTAGCAACGCAATTCCCAAACCAACAATAATCAAGGCTCGGTTGCGCCCTCTGTTTGTATTTCTACTCATTGATACTTAGTTCCGACTCAGCCAGATGCAGATGCCCAATCCTTGCGAGGTGGGTTATAAAACAAATCGGGTCGGGTTTGCCAAACAAAACTCACGACCACTACTGTAATTAGTGCTTCGCCAATGCCAATCAGGACGTGCAAAGAGGTCATTGCCGCCAAGGCAACTCCCAAAGGGACGGTTCCCGATAAAGCTAGCTCGAAGGCGGTAAAAATCGCGGCAACAACTACGCTTCCCCAAGCCGCAACTGCTGTGCCAATCAGCATTCCCAGCCAGCTATTGCGACCGATTGAAAATCGAATTGCCTTGTAGAGATAGTAGCCACCAAATGTGCCCATCAAGCCCATGTTAAAGATGTTGGCTCCGAGAACAGTCAAGCCGCCGTCTTGAAATATGACAGCTTGAACAATAAACACAACAGAAACCACGAGCGATCCTGCCCACGGTCCTAATAAGATTCCTGCTAGCGTTCCTCCCACTAAGTGACCAGAAGTCCCGCCTGGAATGGGAAAATTAATCATCTGGGCGGCAAAAATAAAGGCTGCACAAACGCCCATCAGCGGTACAGTCCGCTCTTGATACTCTGATTGCACCCGATTTAGGGATACTGCAATTAAGCCGATGGCGATGACCCAGCCAAATAGGCTAACGGGCAAGCTCAAAAATCCATCGGGAATGTGCAAAGCTAAATGCAGGGAGCTGAGAGAGAGAAGATCTAGGCACGCAGCTTCAACCATAACGACTGGCGATGTTCCTTAACGTTAGTGTCAGTAATCCATAGAACTTGATTTTTTGAAGAAATACAATCCTCTCGGGGGGGAAAGACAGGATATTTGAGGGAATTTTAGGGGTTTTGTGTTCAAATGCAGTTTGATGCTGCTGGAGAGTTAGTAAGGGATGATTAATCGGTGGCTGCGTCAAAGACTGAAAGCCTGGCGCAAAAAGGTTGGGCAGCTTCAGCAAGAAATCAATGCTCTCTATCTAGCCAGCAAAGATCCCAGGGTTCCCTGGTATGCTAAGGCTCTCTTAGTCTGCATCCTTGCCTATGCTTTCAGCCCCATAGATTTGATCCCAGACTTTATTCCAGTCTTGGGATACCTCGATGATTTGCTTTTGCTTCCTCTCGGGATAGTCCTGGTATTAAAGATGATTCCCACTCAGGTACTCCATGAGTGTCAGGCAAGAGCTAAGGCAGTCGATCGCCCCCTGTGTCTTGGCTGACAGCCGGGATAATTTTGGTTCTCTGGCTCCTGGGCATTGCCTGCCTGACTCGATTAGTTATGCAGCTTCTGGCTTAGCCCCATTCAACGCTATCGGATTAATCGAGCCAAAATCACCCCTAACTGAGCGCTGAAAAGCCCTACCACAGCTGTGCTTACCCAGTAAAGGAGTGCCACTGCTGTGTGGCGATCGCGCAGCAGAGTAAGCGTATCTAACTCATAACTCGAGAAAGTAGTGTATGACCCCAAAAATCCCACACCGACTAACGAGCGAATTTCTGGGGAAACCACGGTGATTTGTTCCAGGGCAAGCGTGACGAAAAAACCCATCCCCAAGCACCCCGTGAAGTTAACAAATAGGGTGCCATAGGGGAAGCTAGTGCCGAAGCGCTGGGCAAACCAGAGACTCAGGTAGTAACGACTGAGCGCACCTGCGATCGCACCCAAACTAATCGCAATCGGATGGCGAAGCACTGACTAGCACCTCCCACTAATTGAGCTAGCTTTTATTTTGCTCTTGGGCGGTTTCTGTTTCTCCGGCTTCTGAGGAGGAGGTAACAGATTCTGTCTTACCCCCAGTTAGCTCTGAAGCTGTACCTTGAGCGGGAACAGCCGCTTCCTCTTTAAATACAAACCGTAACAGGGGAGGGGCAATAAAGGTGGTTAAAATTACCATCACGATAATAGCGGCATCTGTGGACTCCGAGAGTGCCCCACTGGCTGAGCCTACCCCAGCAAAAACCAGTCCCACTTCTCCTCGGGGAATCATCCCCACCCCAATGGAGAGTTTGTTGAGCTCGGGTTGACCAAAGATAGTGAAACCCGAAATTGCCTTACCCACAATCGCCACCAAAATTAAGAAGGCAGCGAGAATCAATCCTTCCCGGTTACTGGGGACAAAAGGATTCAACACACTGAGGTCAGTCTTAGCACCCACGTAAACAAAGAAGACTGGCACAAAAATGTCGGCAACCGGAGACACCTGCTCTTCTAACTCTTTACGCTTTTCTGTCTCTGCCAACACTAAACCAGCGGCAAACGCGCCCAAAATCGCTTCCAGTTGAATAATCGTGGCAACGTAAGCCAGGGTAAAGGCAACAACCAGTGCCATCAGTAAGAGCTTACCGCGAGTATTCATTTGGTTAACCAGCCCCACAAAGTAGGAACCGAGGAAACGACCAACGATGATTACACCGATGAGGAATGCTCCCGCACTCGCGACCAAATAGAGAATGTTACCGACTTGGATTTCACCTGTTTTAACCAGACTTGCTACCACCGCGAGAATGACAATGCCAAGAATGTCATCCAGCACGGCAGCACCAATGATAATTTGACCTTCTTTGGCACTTAAGCGTCCCAGTTCGGAGAGAACCTTAGCGGTAATGCCAATGCTGGTGGCAGTGAGAGCAGCTCCCGCAAAAACAGCGGGGACAGTAGGAATGTCAAAGATGTAGAGTAAGCCTGCTGTGCCAGCCACAAAAGGGGCAATAACTCCAACCACGGCGACAATTGCGGCTTGCGGACCCACGCGAATTAGTTCTTGCAGGTCAGATTCTAAGCCAATTTCAAATAAAAGAATAATTACTCCCAGTTCCGAGAGTACGGTAATCACTTCGCTTTGAGCCTCAAACACGGACTCTGCCTCTTCTGGGTTCAAGTCAGTGCTGCGTTCGAGCAAGTTCATGATTAGGGAATCACTTGCTAAGGCTCCCGTGTCTGGGAAAACGAGCAGTTGCAAGGCAGAGGTACCGACTACCACACCGCCCAGCAGTTCTCCTAACACCGGCGGCAGGTTAATGCGGGAGCAGAGTTCGCCGCCGACTTTACTGGCAATGTAAATCGCGATTAGACTCAGCAGCACTCCGGCAAGAACCAGGGTGCCATCTGGAGCTTCGCTTTCTTCTGCTGTTGCCAGCAGAGGCATAGATTGAGAAGAAATTGAGGTGAGCAAATTCACCCAGGCAGTTGCATCAGCCATGTGTTCGGTAGAAATCTTTCCTTACTAATTTACAAGCTTCTCTACAGAAATTTCCCCATCCTTCCTTGGTGAAAGGCTGTCGCGATCGCTCTCAGCTAGGATTTAAACTCCATCCATAGTGCTGATTAGGGAATCTCCTGCACAGATGCCGAGTGACCTCAGTCTTTACAATACAGACTACTATGCCTGGATTGAGAAAATGGTTGCGCGATCACCCTCACTTATCCGGCTAGTGTTGAAAATCCTCTAAATATCTTGGCTACCGAGAATTTTCTGAAAATACTGGGCTGGTGGAAGGATAAGCACCTCTTCGACTTTCGTTCCGAAAACATGCCCAAAGTGTTTCTGATCGCCGCTAAGCAGGTGGGTTGCCTTAGCGCTGATTGCAGCAAGAAGAATGGGACGATCTTTCTGTTCAAGAGCGGCGACTGAAGGCGATCGCGTCTGAGTGTTAGACACCTTAACGATAGTTACCGTCTCTAGTAACTCCTCAAGTTCCTTGACTGCTTCTGAGCCCTCCCGTGCTAAGTTGGTCTCTGCTTCTGTGACTGCCTACGATGACGAGAGGAGAGTGATGTTCGGCAACGTCGAGAGGGTTCTCAATCTAGTCTTTTTGTAGGCAGCAGAAAACAGGACATTCGCATCCAAAAAAACCCGATCCATGCTTTTTCAAGGTCTGTGGTGAGGAATCGCATCAGGATCGAGTCCCATCTGCTGCACTTCTTTCAGTGCCTGCTGGTACTCCTCTTCCTCAATCGCGTTAGAGAGGAGAAACTCAGCCTTTCGTTCTAAAGTATAAAATTCGACCGGAAGAGCAACTGCGGGACGGATCAGGATTCCCTCTTCCGTTTCCTCAGTAATAACCAGCGCTCCTTCTTCTAGCCCAAAGCGCCGCCTCATTTGGGCGGGAATGACTACTACTCCCCGTTTTCCGACTTT
>PXPT01000186.1:0-15664 GCA_003021505.1 Cyanobacteria bacterium QS_4_48_99
CACTCCTTAGCTGGGGCTTGGCGCAGCGGTGAGTGGTTGCACCAAGCCTTTTTCGTCACCGATTAGACCATCTCCGCTCTATCTTGCTCCACTGGGATCACAGATTCGAGCAGTTGTTGGAGGTAGTACAGTTTTTGTCCTGTACTTAGCCTGTACTGAGAGAAGAGCTACTTGCGATCGCTCATCTCAACTTAAAGATGAAAGATGTTCGAGGAGGCTGAATTGGCTCAGATTGTGGCAAACAACTTCTAAGAGCTAATTATGGGTTGCTACCAAGCTTTTTATAAGTGATGAAATTGCAGTTGTAGGTCAACTGCTTAAGGGGATGGGTATTAGACCCAAAATCAATTAATTCTGAATTTTGCGTTCCAGCGACCCCTTCGGGCTGCGCGTCGGTTCTGAATTTTGAATTCTTTCAGGTAGAGTAGGACGCAAGCAGAGATAAGCCAGAGAACCTAGTAGCGGAGTTAGGGTGACAGTCCAGAAAACAGTGGGATTTTTGATTCCTCGCCGTGCTATATCGTCGCCGAGTAGAGCGGGAAACAGCACGCACAGCAGGCAAAAGTCTAAGCTCATGACGTGAATAAATCGACTGGTTTGCCACTGTTGTATGAAATCTCCCCAATTGCCGTATATTAACCCGAAAGCAAGTAGGGGAAGAGTTGCCAAAGTCAGCACGATACCTGTCCAGCGAGAGTCTAGCAGCTTCAGGAGAAGATCTTTCGAGCCGCTCCAGCTAGAATTCGGTTGGCGTAGTGCCAGATAGGGCAGTAAGGCAAAGGCTCCCACTCCGAACGAGACGACTGCAAAGGGCCACGCCCAAATTTTTTGTTCTTTGCCATCAATCAATACTAAGCAAGCATAAATTAGGGGCAAAATGCCCATGAGGTTGAAAAGCGCAATAATCAGCGGGTTAATGCCTTCCCATTCACCAGTGGAAAGCTGTTGAATTAGTTCAAATGTGTCTGGTTGATTGGGAGGAGCGAAAAGAAAAGCATAAGCAATAAATCCTAACCAAAGCAACCCAAATCCAATTTTTATAACCATACTTAAATTAAGCCGAATTATCTGTACTCTTTTACTTTATCGGGGAATAAAAAATTGAAAGGAGTTAATTTTTTTAACCAGAAAGCTTTAATCAGAAGGCAAGAGACAAGAGGCAAAAGTGGTTTGCTTTCACTTTCTTCCCTTTTGCCATTCGCCTTTTGCCTTATTTATCCATGGGGAGGCTCAAAGTATCCGATAGATAATCAGTGGCGGCTTCGACAAGAGCGATCGCGTTTTCATAAAGCATTCGCGTCGGTCCAATCAAACCAACACTACCCACCGGATAATCTCCTTGGCGATAGTTAGCAGAAATGAGGGTGCAAGTACGCATGGGTTCTAAGGGATTTTCCGAACCAATTCTGACGGTAACTCGCCTAGCGGAAGCATCTGATTCTGGTAATTCAAAAATCAATGGCCAGAGTTGGTCTTGTTCTTCTTCTAGCAAATGGAGCAACATCTGGACTTGCTGCAACTGAGAGAATTCTGGCTGACGCAGGACTTCCGATATACCGCGAATCATAATTTCGGTGGAGGCAGGTGCCTGCACACGCATAATTAACGTTTTGAGTAAGCTTCTGAGAAAGTCGGCATAGCGCTCAAATTCGCGGTCGAGTTCCCCCCAATCTAGGGTAGCGAGTTCCAACAGTGATCGCCCGCGCAGCTTACTGTTTAAAAAATTCGATATAATTTCCAACTCTCCCTCTGCCGGATAATCTTGCTCCTTGTCCGAGGCAGAAGCCGGTAGCTCCATCAAAACTGACTGAGTATCATAAGCATCAGTGACGACAATCAGCATCACTCGTCCGGGATCGACTTGCACAAGCTGGAGGTGCCGCAGTTGATGGGTTGGGTTTTGGGGCAGAGTAATAAAGGCAATATAACCACTAAGCGTGGCTAGGATTTGGGCTGAACCGCGTAGCAGCGCCTCCACGCTTCCAGCTTCCCAATTAATCTGTTGGTTGAGTAGCTGCTCGGTTTGATGTCCTAAAGTTCCGTCAGGCGTAATGAGCTCATCCACATAGATCCGATAGCCGGAGTCCGAGGGTACTCGTCCGGCAGAGGTATGGGGTTGATACAGCAGTCCAGCTTTCTCTAATCGCCCCATTGCATTGCGAATCGTAGCAGAGCTGACGGTAAAGTCATACTCTTGTGCTAGACTTTTTGAGCTGACTGGCTCCGCTGTAGCAACATATTGACGGATGGTTGCCCAAAGAATTTGTTGGTAACGCTCAGTCAGATTGAGTTGGTGAGGCATTCGCGTGCAATTGCGGCAGATGTGGTATGGTTCTTATGTTAGATTTTGGCGCTAACTGTATTGCGCAGGTTATCCTTTAATTAGACAGCGATATCGGCACCAAACGGGCATAGCTCGAGGTTCTAATACCTGGGAATAGTCGTATCAACCGCGAGGGAGTAAGCATCAATCCCGCCAGCGACGTTTCTAACATTCGTAAAGCCTTGGGTCATTAGCCACT
Organism: Cyanobacteria bacterium QS_4_48_99; assembly: GCA_003021505.1. Classification (GTDB taxonomy): domain Bacteria; phylum Cyanobacteriota; class Cyanobacteriia; order Cyanobacteriales; family Rubidibacteraceae; genus QS-4-48-99. The sequence goes on from PXPT01000186.1 coordinate 2,523, forward strand.
GGCACATCTGGGCTGAACGAATGCCATGATGGCACATGACTAGGGTTTCGACTTCGGGGTCAAAGCGAGTATGAATTTGATCTGACCAATGAGAAGATTGGCTCAGGGGCAGATTTTCAAAACCATCCAAAGAGGCGATCACCACTTCCTGGGGTTCTCTCACATCAATGAGTTGGAGTGGCTTTGAGGATGCTTCCCTTGTTTGGGCAAGTTCTTCGACACTAATTTGAGGAATCTCTGATGACATGAGCTAAACTGACCTCCTTATCTATCGATGGGACAGCGACAGAAGAAAAACTGCTATAGCACCCTTAGCTAGATCATAATATTGTCTCTCTCCATAGCAGTCTAATAGTGGTGATATCAATCCGGTGTTAGGGTAGACACCGAACCTATACTCATTAGTCCTTAGTCACTACGGACTATTAACCATTGACTACCGACTGCCCCTAGGGTGGAGAAGTTTTTAGAATTAATAGCTGGAATTGGTGATGAACTGAAATAATAGAGGGCGTGGTTTGTCGCCTACCACTGCGTGCGAAATCTGCCATTAACTTGCTCATGAAGCTTCGCTCTTTTTTCTTCGCCCTAGCAGCGGTTTCGCTGGTACTGCTGTTAATTAGTGTGGGTAGCCTCTACTGGTTGCTCTCCCAAAGCCCGCTGACGCTGAGAGGGGGAGGAATTACTGCTCACCCCACCGCAGCAATGTTCGTGCCCAAACAAGCTCCCCTGATGGGGTCAATTCTGGTGAATCCTGATCGCATGGAGGCGTATCGGCAGCTTCGGGCCAATCCAGGAGAGCGCAGGCGATCACGCCGGGAACTCCAACGACTTAAAAACAGTTTACTAAACAACACCGGACTGGATTACCGCCAGGACATTCAACCCTGGCTCGGGCAAGAAATTACCCTTGCTGTCACCTCGCTAGATTTTGATCGCAACCAAGAAAATGGGGCACAGCCGGGGTATCTGCTCGCGGCAACCGCCCAAGATGCAGAACTGGCTCGGGAGTTTCTACAATCGTATTTCTCCCAACAGGCGGCTACCGGAACCTCCGATTTGGTGTTTGAGCAGTATAAGGGGGTTAATTTGATTTACAGGCATTCCCTCACCTCCTGTGGGGAGAAAAAGCCTTGCCCTCCCAGTATCTCTAGTGCCGTTGTGGGTAATTTTGTCCTATTTGCCAATCATCCCAAGGTACTGCGCGATGCCATTAACAATGTTCAAGTCCCCGATCTCAACTTGCAAAACTCCTCCTCATACCAGCAGACACGACAAACTATAGAACAACCTCGGATTGGTGAGGCATTTGTGAATATCCCAGCAGTCACTGCCTGGTTAGCCGACGAACCCGCATCGGAAATCCCAGAACAGAGGCTCACCCTAGCACTCTCGCTCGATCCGCAAGGATTACGTTCGGAAACTGCTCTGTTGGGAGTGGAAGGAGATGAATCTAACCGCAAGCCCGCTCTCTCCGAACCAGTGGAGGCACTGCAATACACTCCTGCTTCTAGCATCCTCACTGCTGCGGGTGTTAACTTGAATCAAGTCTGGACAAAAATATCGGCTGGGTTGGAAGGCGATCACTCCCTAGCGCGATTACTACAGCAATCCCGACGCAACTTCCAGAATCGCTTTGGCATCGATCTGCCCGAAGAAATTTTTAGCTGGGTGGAAGGAGAATATGCTCTCTCCCTTCTGCCGAGTCGAGATTGGGTATTTGTGGCGGAGAAGGGGGCAGAGGAGCACAGGAGTAGAGGAGCAGAAGAACTCCAGGAGCAAACCGCCAGCGAACAACCAATTAAGCGCGAACGGCAGTTTGCCTCGGCGAAAAATAAACCACAATCGGTGGATGCTGCGATTGAGCGTTTAGACAACTACGCTAAACAGGGCGGACTCAGTGTGGGGAATTTGTCTCTGGCAGGGGAAACAATTACAGCCTGGACAGAATTGCGAACCGCCTCTGATGCTGTTGCCGGAGGAAATACCCGCCTCGATGCTCAGGTAAAAGGTGTTCATACCAATGTGGGGAAATACGAGATTTTTACTACCTCAATTGGGGCTATGGCACAAGCATTGAAGGGAAGCCCAGATTCTCTGGTGGAGAGCGAGAAATTCCAGGAAGCGATCGCGCCTTTACCCACAGAAAACGATGGCTCTATCTACATTGATTGGAAGCAGACTCAGCCCATTTGGGAGGAACAATTTCGGGCGCTCCGATTTGTGGAAGTGACAGGCAACCCCCTATTGGATCAACGCTCAGAGCAGGTGCCTTCCTCTTACGGTGGCGTAATCTCTTACCATCTGCGATCGCTGGCTATCAGCAGTCACGGTACGGAAAACGGCATTCCTCGCGCCACAGTCTTCTTTCAACTGGAGGGAACAGGCAAACAGGCGAATTAGTCCTAATAAAAAGCTCTCCGCGTCCCCGCATCTCCGCGTCTGGTGTGTCAATCGTCACTAGGGAAATTCAACCAAACTCAATCTCACTTCCCCGAAGCCGTCGGTTTTTCCTGAGAAGCCTGATCGAGTAGTTGCTTGACCTCTTCATCGCTCGTTTGCGGGAACTGCTCGTACCAGAGACCAATAGCGCGGAACTGCTGGGGAGTTTCAACGCAGACAATCTCATCTGCATTTACCTGAGACGGCTTGCAGTTTTCGGGGGCGGAAACTGGCACAGCAGCAATAATCTGCTTGGGTTGCTGTTGTCGAAGTGCTGTAGCAGCAACGCGCATACTGGCTCCGGTGGCTAAACCGTCATCAATGAGAATCACAGTGCGATCGCAAACATTGAGTGGGGGGCGATTTCCTCGGTAATTGCGCTCGCGTCGCTCTAGTTCTTGTTGTTCCTCTGCGGCAGTCTTGTCAATTGTTTCATGGGAGATGCGTATAGAGCTTACCACCTCTTGGTTAAGTTCGCGGACACCGCCACTCGCGATCGCTCCCATTGCCAACTCTTCATGACGCGGCACACCTAACTTACGCACCAGAAAAATATCCAACGGAGCATTGAGCACCTTGGCGACTTCGTAGGCAATTGGCACACCGCCTCGCGGTAGTCCTAGCACCAATACATCCGAACGGTTAGCATAAGGTTTTAACATTGCAGCTAGCCGTTGACCAGCTTCTGTTCGATCTTGAAATCCCATAGTTATTCTCTTCAAGCTCTAACAATAATGCTTTGTCAGAGATTACGCCGCCCTCCGGGTTCGGGCATCTTGCATCCCGGACGGGGTGCGACGGGTTATTAAAGGCTCGACTCGCCTGTTGCTTGCTTGTGCGGCAGCATTGATCAAAAACTCACCTCGAAGGCAAACAACACTGCTAGGAAACACTATTTCTAGCTTACCCACTAATAGCTTAGATCTAGTAATGAAGGCTTTTCGTCACTCTCAATAAAGAATGCAATATGCCTAATTTCTTCCAACGACTAATTGGCTTAACGGGTGGCATTGGCACAGGGAAAAGCACAGTCTCCCATTACTTCGCTGATGTCTATCGAGTTCCGATTTTGGATGCTGATATCTATGCCAGAGAGGCGGTACAGTCGGGTTCACCTGTTTTTAGCGAGATTGTCCATCGCTATGGCAGCGCGATCCAGTTGAGCGATCGCACCCTGAATCGCAAGCGCTTGGGAGAAATTATCTTTAGCCATCCAGAAGAACGAGAGTGGTTGGAGTCAAAAATTCATCCCTATGTGCGCGTTCGCTTTCAATCGGAACTTAAGGTGATCGCTGCTCCCACAATTGTTTTAGTCATCCCTTTATTATTAGAAGCAGGCATGACAGATTTAGTCACAGAAATCTGGGTGGTGCGCTGTAGTTACCAGCAGCAATTAGAGCGTATAATGAAGCGCGATTCTCTCTCTCTAGAACAAGCGCAGTCTCGCATTAAAAGCCAAATGCCGCTCGAAGAAAAAGCCGCTGCTGCTGATATGGTTTTGGATAATTCCTCTACATTAAATACTCTGCTAAGACAAGTAGATGCTGCCCTGATCAACTAAATTCTATGACTAATCCACTAGTTTTTTACCAACGGTCTCCGTGCCGAGCGCCGTTGTCTTAAGGCGGCGTAATCTCAGACTTTTCGTTCAACTATGCAAACTAGTTCTAAGACGTACTACTACCTAGAACGTAAAGTTACTAGCATCACTCAAATCCGCTGGGGAAACCCTTTCGAGTGGGAGGAATGAGCTGAAAGTGCGATCACCTGATTAGCTCCCACCAGAAATTTCGTAACTATATACTAAAATTTCTAAGAAGGAGTAGCCTGTTTCTTTGCAGTTATGCTATCCAAAAACAAAATAAATGCAATTTAGTGAGATTGTCACCAAACTAGGTAATGCAGCAACGGAAAATGATCGCTTCACTGTCACTCAGGAGTATAACCCGGAAATTACGGGGGTGGCAGCAATTGAGGAGGCTACTCCTGGCACCCTCAGCTACATCGAGGGGGGAAAGTTTGCAGCTCAGGTGACTCAAACAGCCGCTAGTGCCCTGATTTTGCCCTTAGATGAAGCGCTCCAAGCACAAGCTACTGAAAGGCACATTGATTGGATTGCCTCGTCTAATCCCCGATTGTTATTGGCTCAAGCGATCGCGCTTTTCTATCAGCCCTTTCAACCAGCCCCAAATATTCATCCCAGTGCCGTTATTGATCCTTCGGTGGTAATGGGTGAGAACGTCTCCATCGGCGCTAACGTGGTGATTCAAGCGGGGGCAAAAATTGGTGATCGCGTTTGTATCCATGCGAACGTAGCGATCTATCCCGATGTGGAAATTGGCGATCTCACTGTCTTGCATTCCAACTGTACAATCCAGGAACGGAGCCAAATTGGCGCTGATTGCGTCATTCATAGCGGTGCTGTCATTGGCGGAGAAGGATTTGGCTTTGTGCCCACTTCCGATGGCTGGTTCAAAATGGAGCAGTCGGGCTATACCGTGCTAGAAGATGGGGTAGAAGTGGGGGGGAATAGTGCGATTGATCGCCCAGCAGTGGGAGAAACGCGGATTGGACGCCATACTAAAATTGATAATCTGGTGCAAATTGGGCACGGTTGTCAAGTGGGGCAAAACTGCGCGATCGCTTCCCAAGTCGGTTTGGCAGGCGGGGTAAAAGTAGGCAATCAAGTGCTGCTGGCGGGTAAAGTCGGGATTGCCAATCAGGCAACAATAGGAGACGGCGCGATCGCCACTGCTAAAGCAGGAATCTACAGCGACATTCAACCAGAAGTCATGGTTTCGGGCTACCCTGCCCTTCCCCACAGACGCTTTCTTCAGGTAAGTGCCATTTACAAGCGCCTCCCCCAAATCTACGAAACCCTCAAACAAATACAGCGGCAATTAAAAATTAAAAATTAGAAAACGGACGCCATGTGTGGATTAATGCGCGTGCTAAACTGACTTTCGTAAATCGTGCAGTGCGAACAGCATCTTAAGGATAATTACTTATATGAAAAGCCACCGAAAAGAACTATGGTTTAATGTTGCCTCTCGACGTGCTTTTATCAATATCACACCCAAGGTAGAAGAATGTTTGCGAGAGAGTGGCGTTGAAGAAGGAATGGTACTTGTCAACGCGATGCACATTTCTGCATCAGTATTTATCAATGACGATGAAAAAGGTTTACATCACGACTTCGAGAATTTGTTGGAGCAATTAGCCCCACATGAACCCATCAGCCAATATCGCCATAACGATACTGGAGAAGATAACGCCGATGCCCACCTTAAACGGGAATACATGGGGCGTGAAGTCGTGGTTGCGATTACCAATAGTCAGCTAGACTTTGGTCCTTGGGAGCAGATTTTCTATGGTGAGTTCGATGGTGGACGAAAGAAGCGTGTATTGGTAAAAATTATTGGTGAGTAATGTTTGCGTGGCAAAAGCGCGATCACTCCCCAGAATTCCCCAACAAAAAGCACAGTATGCCCAACTCCCTTACCGATAGCCAGAACTTCCTCTCTGATAAGGACAACTCATGGGGGCGAAATAATTGGCCCCCCGTGTCCTCGTTAGTTGAACGCTATGGCGATCGCGTTGATTTTCTCGCCATCCGCACCGAAGAATCTCAAGGAACGGAGATTCTATTGCGCGGTGAGAAAGTAGAAACCCTAAGCGAGGAACTCTCAATCGGTGGGCAGGTGCGAGTTTGTTACAAGGGTGGCTGGGGCTTTGCCACTTTCAACCAGCTCTCTAACCTCTCAGAGCGCGTTGAAGAAGCGATCACAGCCGCAAAGATTGTGGGCGAGGAATTCAGGGGAACCCGGCGGATCGCCCTTGCTCCAGTCGAGCCAGTACAAGGAAAGTTCCAGCTTCCCCTCACCGGAACTGATCCCCGCAACGTGCCCCTGGCAGAAAAAAAAGCCCTGTGTGATCGCTACAACGAAATTCTGCGCGGTTACGACGAACGCATCACCACTACCTCGGTACACTACAGCGACACCACCCAACGCATTGCCATCGCCACCTCTGACGGCACTCTCATCGAGCAATCCTGGGTAGATATGGAAGCCCGCTTTTCTGCCACTGCCTGCAACGGAGAAACTGTGCAAACAGGGCGAGAAACCACGGGTTCGCGCCAAGCCTATGAAGACCTCACCCACCTCGACGAGCAGGTTCGCAGCGCCGCCCAACGCGCCGTTGATGCCCTCTCCTTGCCGCCAGTGAAGGGTGATACCTACACGGTGGTAATTGACCCCATCCTGACAGGTTTGTTCGTCCACGAAGCGTTTGGACACCTCTCCGAAGCCGATATGGGATACGAAAACCCCGACTTACTGGAAGTGATGAGTATGGGGCGCAGGTTCGGTTCCAAGGAGTTGCAAATTTTTGATGGGGCAGCCCCACCAGGGCATCGCGGTAGCTACCTTTTCGACGACGAGGGCACTCCCGCTACTACCACTCAACTAATTAAAGACGGCGTGTTAGTGGGACGCTTGCACTCGCGCGAAACGGCAGGAAAGTTAGGGGAAAACCCCACCGGGAATGCCCGTTGCCTAGATTACCAATATCCCCCTCTGGTGCGGATGACCAATACATGGATTGAGCGCGGAACTACCCCCGTTGAGGATTTATTCAAAGGGATCAAAGAAGGCGTCTATGCCCGCAACTGGCTGGGCGGAATGACCAATGGGGAAATGTTTACCTTTAGTGCGGGGGAAGCCTGGATGATTCGGGATGGGAAACTTGCCGAACCCGTGCGCGATGTCACCCTCTCGGGCAACGTCTTCAAAACCCTCGCCAATATCGAAGCGATTGGAGATGACTTCTACTGGGATGAGTCCGGCGGCTGCGGCAAAGGTGGACAAGGAGGCTTACCCGTTGGCTGTGGAGGTCCCAGTTTGCGGGTTCGTGATGTGGTGGTGGGGGGAGAGAGCGCATAACTTCCATGGATTTAACTCTCTTTTCTAGAGTTTGAGTCCCCAAAAAATTACCGAAAAAACAAGTATATGCCTCTCTCTTTACTCTCTGTGTCCTCTGTTGGTTGGCGCTCACAAGCTTCCGAGGTTTCCTCATTCAACCCGCGCACTTTGAAAGCCCTGCCCCCGTGTCCTTCTGCGCGCGTATCGCTTCCCCTGGTGTATCGAAATAAGGAATTATTCTGTCAACAAAACATCATCCCAGTACTAAGAAAAGTGGTCAAACTCAGATTCTTCTATTCGAGCTGCCAGGATGACCGAACTGCCACCAAAAAATATTCCTAATTGAGGAGAAAACTTCTATTTGGTCGTTTAACTAAAAATGCTGAGATCGAGCGCTTTGGCAATTTGCTCTACCATAAACAAACCTGCCACGGAGTTTCCCTCTCTATTAAGAGGAGGACTGTAGCAGGCAATTACTCCGAGGTGGGGAACTACGGACAAGACAGCTCCGCTGACCCCAGATTTGGTGGGAAGTCCTACTTGTACGGCAAAGCGCCCTGAAGCCTGATACAAGCCACAGGTAGTCATTAAAGCTTTGACAGTGTGACAGTGTGAGGATTGAAGCGGAGGAGGACACTCGAGCAGTAGCATCCCCAGATGGGCGAGATCCACAATGGTTCCTGAAAGGCAGCAGAGGCGATTATAGGTGTCGAGAGCAGAAACCGCTTCAGTGAGATGACCTCTAGTAGCTAGTTCTCGCGCAATCGCCTCATTGCGAGGATTAGGAAAAGATTTAACTGAAGCGAGCATCCGCTCATCCAAAAAGAGCTGACAATGCCCGTAGTAATTGAGCCAGTTCCACAAGCTTTGGTAGCCAGAGGTGGAATCAGTTTCTGAAAGAATAGAAGCGAGGGTAATCGCGCCACTATTAATCATGGGATTTCTTGGCCATCCCTGGTCATGTTGGAGTTGAGAGAGGGAATTATAAGGCTCGGAAGAAGGTTCGATACCTACCCGCTTAAACACAGATTCTTCTCCCCACTGACAGAGCAAGTAGAGCAGCAGGAACGGTTTCACTATGCTCATCAAAGGAAATTGTAAACAAGAATCACCCAGAGTGTGAGTTTGACCATCAACACCTGTGATTTGCAGGGCGAACCAATGGGGACTGGCACGGCTCAGTCGAGGAATGTAATCGGGTAATTGACCGCTTCGTGCACGAGTCATTGCCTTTGATGTCCAGGCATGAAGTTGCTCGGTGTTTAAAGCAGTCGGCCCTTCCATCTCACCTTTCACCGTATATTCCTTTCGCCTGTTAAGTATAGCGACTCTGTGGCGATCGCCTAAAAACAATGTTCCTTCCTTGAGGAGGAATAGCCATATCTATGTAGTACCATTAAGCGATCGCTCGCCAAGTTGGTGAACTAGCTCGACTAGCTCTTCAGTGGGAGCATCTTTGTGACAAAAACCATCAATTGAGACAGTCTCAGTGATGGGCATAGTCTGTGAGTCTTCCACTGCAGAAGAGTAGGCAAGGATTTGAGTATCAGGCTCAATCTTTTTAACCAGGGTAGAGGCACTCAAGCCATCCATAACTGGCATTTGCAAGTCAAGAATTAGGACCTCTGGGTGATGGCGCTCTACCAAATCAATCGCTTCGCGACCATTACTAGCCAGCCCCACCAATGCAATATTTCTCTGCTTAGAGAGCGAAAACTTGAGGCTCAAACGAGTCAACTCATGGTCATCGGCAACTAGAACTTTTAGCTCTGCTTGCTGATTAGACAACATTTGCTGGGGAAATCTAGTTATCCATTGTATAAAATTTTAAAGGCTTTCCATCTTTTACTCCATCTACCATAGGAGTGAAACACTAGAGCAAATTAACTAACAGCGCGGTTGTTATGGTAACGATAGACCTTATTTGTCCCCGCTGTATTCTTTACTATAGGAAGTTATTTGTTTGGTACATGTACATAAGGAAAGCCCGCCGGGAACCCAAAATCCCCCTGAGGCGAGCTGTGAGAAATGTTACTCGTAAATCCAAGATTTCAGACTAGGTTCCCAACTGACGAGTTCTTCCTCTCGAAACCAAAGTTTAATTTCCTGCTGTGCGGTTTCGACAGCATCAGAAGCGTGAATCAGGTTACGACCAATACTAATGCCATAGTCGCCGCGAATCGTTCCGGGTTCTGCATTAAGGGGATTGGTGGTGCCGATAATCTTTCTTGCTGCTGCAACAACGCCCTCGCCCTCCCAGACGCTTGCTACCACAGGACCAGAAGTAATAAATTCTACTAAATTACCGAAAAAAGGCTTGTCCCGATGGACATCATAGTGTTGTTCAGCTAGTTCGCGGGACACCTTCATCAGCTTGAGTGACACTAACGTAAAGCCTTTATTTTCCAAGCGCTGGATGATTTCACCTACCAAGCTACGCTGTAGCCCATCCGGCTTAATCATAATAAAAGTCCGTTCCAAGTCTCTCTCCTTTGCGCTAACAATATAGACACAAAAGATAGATTAACTTACAAAAGTGCAACTATGTAGCGATCGCTCCTAAGACGCTATCTCACGCATCGACAATTTACGATTCAGACTAGCAGGGAAGGCAGGCGAGTAGGGAAGGCAGGGAAGGAAACTAATATTTTGAGATAGTTACTAAGCAAAAACCTTTAAAACCCCAAATACCATTACTGCAATATAAGCTAAATAGACGCTATCGAGTGCCAACACTTCCCAAAGCTCAAAGCTGTCTTTCTGTTTCCCCCAATAGATAAACGCTGCATACACTGCCCCCAACAATGCCACAAAAGCCAGGTTGACCATAAATAGCTGAAAGTTTTGAACAGGCAAAGTCACCAATGCCAGCGGAAAAAAGGCAAGGGTCATTGTCGCTGTATTGTCGGCAATTACACTTGTGGTTGCAGCTGTAACTTGCCCACTCTTCGCCACACTCCAACTTGCAAACACTTCTGGCACAATGCTCAAAGTGGAAGTAATGAACAAACCCCGATTAGCTCCGAAATTCCCAACAGCGACACGATATTCTCGGTGGCTGTGACAGTAAAGTAGGCACCTACGCCCAGCACAGCAACACCCAAAATAGCAACAATAATCTCTTGCTTCTTCCAGTTCAAGTTCTCACCCCTGGTACGCTGACGCAGTATTGCCTGTGCCAAGTAAGCAAAATAAGCCACCAGCATAATCCAGCCGTCAATTGGTTGAAGACTACGCCAACCCTGGGGAAGGGTGAGTAGCGCAGCCAGCGCAACAATGGCGAAATAGGGAAGCGCTTGCACAGTCAACGCCTCTGGTTTGATACGTAGCGAGCGATTCCGAAACTTCGGGCACGGTTTGACCTATCCCCCTCACTACTAGAGCGCTTTTGAGAAGCAAGATAGGCGACGGTGACAATCGCGGGAACGGAAATAATATTGGAACCGAGGAGATTGCCCAGCCCAATATCGGAAAGACCACGCAGAGCGCTGGTAGCATTTGTACCAATTTCTGGGCTTGCCGTAGCCAGCGCAACAAAAGTCGCCCCTGCTGCCTCTGTCATGTCAATCCCCACTGTTGGCGTAACTTTTGGAGTGGAGTGGAAATTTTGTCCGCCCCCAATGTGCGGCCTACACAGCAATCAAAATAACTAGTATCCAGAAAAATAAGTTGATGGGCACTTTCTTGCGCTCATTCCTCCGCCTACACAAAATAATTCCTAATTACATGCCCCTGCTCTTTCAGGAGAGGGACATCTAACGATGTTTTCAAGCTCTATCCCTTATGAGTGATTACGATTTACGTGCCGATCAATTACGAATTATACTGATGACTAACCTTTATACCTTTCCAGTGCCAACTGAATCAACTGGTCAACTAGTTGCGGGAAAGAAACTCCTGTTGCAGCCCACAATCTAGGATACATACTAGTGGCAGTAAAGCCAGGTAAGGTATTAATTTCGTTAATCAGGACTTCTCCGGTTGTTTTTTGGTAGAAAAAGTCCACTCGTGCCAGTCCAGCGGCATCAACAGCGGCAAAGGCTTGCAGGGAGAGTTCTCGGATTTTAGTTGCCACTGCATCCGGTATCGGCGCTGGAATCGACAACTGTGCCTGCCCATCTGTATATTTAGTTTTGTAGTCGTAGAAGTCGCTGTCGAAACAAATTTCGCCCACCACCGAAGCTTGGGGAGTGTCATTGCCTAAAACGGCACATTCCACTTCTCTAGCATTAATGCCTGCTTCTACTAGCATACGTCTGTCGTAACTGGCAGCGCTATTGAGTGCAGTTTCGAGTTTCTGGCGCGATCGCACTTTAGAAACACCTACAGATGAACCTAGATTTGCAGGTTTGACAAAGCAAGGATAGCCCAGGGTAGCTTCAATTTCCTCGCAGCCTTTGGGAAATATACCGGGAATCGCCATATAGTTAACTTGGGGCAATCCTGCTTGGGTAAAAGCAGTCTTCATCGCCAGCTTATCCATCCCCATTGCCGAACCAAGCACGCCGCTGCCGACAAACGGCACTTGCATTAAGGTGAGTAATCCTTGAACTGTGCCATCTTCCCCGTTGGGACCATGCAGGATGGGAAACCAGACATCAACTTCCATTGCCTGGGAAGGAAACTGCCAGCGATTGTCGCTATCATCTACTTGCAGAGGAGTTCCCGATTGGAGAACCTTTTGGGCAACCTCTCCCGCTTGCCAGATGCCATGTTTTTGGATGTAGAAGGGTAGAAGTTCGTACTTAGGGGCGTTTTCTTCTACACTTAAAGCTTGAGCGATCGCGCCTGCAGAACGGATGGAAACTTCATGTTCCCCAGAACATCCTCCAAATAGCAGTCCCACCCGCAGTTTTTTCATAACATTCCCCTCTCAAACCTATGATTGACAAGGTATCATAACCGATTGTCTGAGCGAACGGCTTTCCCCTGCGAAAAGATACGATCTTCTTTGCTGATACTGACTTTGACTTCCTTCTCATGCGAACTTAGATAAGACAGTAGTGCGTAGATGAAGAAAACAATGCTTACCATCTCAATAAATTCTTCAACAGTTGCAATCATGGCATAGCTTACATCCTCCTGACCGTATAAACTTAAATAGTATAAACCGAGTAGCTTCATACCAATAGAACTAGCGACAAAAAGCGTTCCAGCTACCAAAAATATGCGCTTTGTTTTACCAGGAAGATAATTAAGAAATCGCCCAAATGCTAGCAAGCAAAGGAATACAAATATTACAGCCGGAATCACCCAGCTCAAGTAAGAAAAACCACCATCATCGAGGAAAGAGTTTAGCGGATTGATCGCTCGTTCATGAAGCGCGATCGCTTCGTCCAAAGAGAAAAACAGAAAGATAATGGATAAGGCTCCCCAATAGGGGACATAAGGTTTACGAGCTACTTTTTCTACATAAGCGATTATGGCAAGCAGAACCGAACAAAGTAGTAACGCCAATGCCGAGTACATTGTCGGAATATTTCCTTCCTGGTTAAGATCGAATAAGCGTATTAATGTGTCTCTTAAAAAGTAGTCAGGTAAGAAGTATTGATTAAACTGTCCGAGTATGCTTGCCAGAGCAAGACCTAGCACGACAAAAATAAGAAATCGAGCAGTTCGCCTGGGAGAGATAGTAATCATGGTTCGGTTATTTTCTGAAAGTCGATAGTGATTTCCTATTTAAAATTAAGCCAAGCAGTAATCTAGCTTCCGACTACAGCATTTCTTTCGGCATTAATATCACACTGCTAAAACAATCAGAGTAGCTAGGAAAATTTG
>PXPT01000186.1:15759-30689 GCA_003021505.1 Cyanobacteria bacterium QS_4_48_99
ATTTCAAATTAAATTTAGGGTAATTCAAGCTAAAATTTGTTAGAAAAAGAAAACTTTTTCAAGAATTGTTAAATCAAAAGTGAGGTGCTCACAATTTATGGGAATGATATAGCACCAGAAAGCTCCTAATTCAGTAATGCTCGCCAGTTAAGCTAAAAGCACGCGCTTCAGTAATTTTGACCCTCACAAATTGACCCTTCAATTTTTGAATGTCGCCTGTGAAGAAGGTAAGGCGATTGCCACGGGTGCGTCCCATCACTTGGGTGGCATCTTTGGGATTGCGATCTTCAACGAGGACTTCTTCTATGCGTCCCTGGTAACGCTGACTTCGTTCTCCGGCTTTGACAGCTACAAGGCGATTAAGGCGTTGCAGGCGATCGCTTTTGACTTCCTCACTGAGTTGATTATTCCATACGGCTGAGGGAGTGTTGGGACGCGGCGAATAGGCAGCAGTATTGAGTTGGTCAAAACCAATATCTTCTACCAACTTCAGCGTGTTTTCAAATTGTTCCTCTGTCTCCCCAGGAAAACCCACAATCACATCCGCACTAATCGAGGCATCGGGCATGTAATGGCGAATCTTGTCGATGATGCGGCGATATTTTTGGTGAGTGTAGCCCCGTGCCATGGCCTTAAGAACCTCGTTATCCCCCGACTGGAAGGGAATGTGAAAATGCTCGCAGACTTTCGGCAACTCGGCGCAAGTGCGAATTAGCCGCTCATTGAAATAGCGAGGATGACTAGTAGCAAAGCGAATGCGCTCAATTCCTGGTGCATCATGAACGTAATCGAGCAAATTGGTCAAGTTATGCTTGTTTCGCCCTGACTCACTAGAACCGGGTAAGTCTCGTCCGTAGGCATCAATATTTTGCCCCAGCAGAGTAACTTCCTTGTATCCCTGATGCCCCAACTCTTCCATTTCTGCCCGAATTGCCTCCGGGGTGCGGGATTGCTCTTTCCCACGCACACTCGGCACTACACAGTAGGTACAGCGCTCGTTGCAACCATAAATGACATTCACCCAGGCACTCACCGTACTATCGCGGCGGGGCTTACTAATGTCTTCGGGAATATGAATCGGTTCTGTAGCGACAACCTGATTGCCATTATCTACCTGTTGCAGCAAATCCCCCAGGCGATTGGCGTGTTGCGGTCCCATGACTAGATCTAGCTCTGGCACACGCCGCAGCAGTTTTGCTCCTTCTTGCTCGGCAACGCATCCCGCTACAATCAGCGTCAAATCCGGCGAGTGGTGCTTACGCTTCGCCTGTTTACCCAGGTAAGAATAAACCTTTTGTTCAGCATTATCCCGGATAGTACAAGTGTTATAAACCACAACATCAGCTTGGTTGGGGTCTTCTGACCACTCCAAGCCCATATCATCCAGGATGCCACCCATGCGCTCGGAGTCGGCTTTATTCATTTGGCAGCCGAAGGTGGTGATGTTGTAGCGGCGCGGAGTCGTAGTCATGGTGAGTGGAGGGCACATTGCAGACAGCTTTCCACCGTCCATTATAGAGAATGGCTGCATCACTCAATTAATGAAGGCAAGAGGCTAAAGGCAAAGGGCAAAAGTGAACAACTATTCGCATATCGTTTCAGGTATCGCTGCCTTTGTCAGAAACGACTGAACCACCCATCTCCTCAGCAACCCCATCCACGCCTTGCGCGAGGATACTAGGCAGAAGCAGTGAGGTTTTGTAGTCTGGGTAGCGCTCTTTCATTGCAGCTAGAACTTCTTCCTTCTCCTCTGCTGTGACAACATTGTCCCCTTCTAGGGCGTTGGCAACAAGTTCGCGTAGCGTTTCGATATAGGTAATCTGCGCCTCAATCAGCTTTTGTGCTGACCCCGGATCACTGTGACCAGGATAGCTGTCTCTGCTTCTGGATAGCGCTCCAACAGCATCCGTAGCTGCTGCATCCAATTCTCGTTGTTGCCCTCGCCCAGGAACGCGGTTGTCTTGACATTGACGAGATCACCCGTAAATAGCGCTTCCTTTTCAGGAAGGTAGTAGGTTGTTGTAACAAGCGTCTCGTTTTCAGGTAAGTTACTCGCCTGGAGTGTGATACCGCCGATCTCAATTTCCTCACCTCTTCAACAATCTGATTAGGGATGTTTTCTTTTCATTACGTGCCTCGATGAAGCCCTGCTTATCCGTTCTTATGTCCTCTGCGGTAGCTTGGGCAGCATAGATGGGGATGTCCCCGCCAGCCGCTTCAACAAAGACAGGGAGTCCGCCGTAGTGGTCAGTGTGAGGGTGCGTGAGCAAAATGCCGAGGATAGGCTTATCTGTCTGTTCCCGGATCTCTTCAAGGGCGTAGCGGGCTTGGGAGGCGTCCCGTGTCGATCATGACGATGCCTTCATCCGTTTCGATCCAGTACGAGTTCACTGCATCCGGGGATTAGTATCTGTGAATCGTTACTGCTTCCCTATCTGCTGATTTAACCTGCGCGTCGATGAGTTCAGCCTGGGCATGGGCGGTAGCCTGGTAGCTACCCAATGCGATCGCTGCGGTGAGTGGTACAACTAGGGTCAGCAGCGCAGTTTTAGGGTGGTTAAGCGACATAGATTGGGATATAAAACTTTCTTCCGTCTGGGTGGCGAGAGTGCCGATAGCTTTCGGTCTACTCCCCGCTGTCCTCCTCGGCAAGTTGCCCAGCAAGCCAATCGAGGTCCTGCTCTAGTAGATCGCGCCGGGTTAGCCCAGCAGCTCCCTTGTACTCTGGAAAGCGCTTTTCCATCTCAGCAGCGATGGCTGCTTTTTCCTCGGTGGTGACTTCTCCGTCTCCTGCCAGTCCTTCTGTCACGAGATTCTGAAAGGTAGCGAGATACTCAATTTCCGCTTCAATGAGCGGCATTGCCGAACCAGGTTCACCATGACTAGGATAGATTGTCTGTAGATCTGGGTAATCTTCCCGCAGCGCCTCCAACTGCTGAATCCAGTTCTACAGCGCCGTCAGACCTTCCCGCAGCACAGGTGTCCTTTGATTACCCACAAGGTCGCCCGAAAACAGTACACCCTGTTCGGGAAGGTAGGGCATCGTCATTGTAAGCGACTCATTGTGTGGGAACTCGAGTATGCGAAAGTTGACCTCCCCAAACTCGATTTCGTCGCCATACTCTACGATTTGGTTCGGCAGCGTAACTGGGTTGGAAAAGTCGTCGCCAAATGCCTCCTGCCGCTGGGAGATGAATCCCTCTGAGTCGTTCCGTATGCTGGTGAGCGTAAGATAACAAGCGTAGATGGGGAGGTTGTTCTCGGCAGTTTCCACGAAGGCATTGATGCCACCAAAGTGGTCAGAGTGCGGGTGCGTGATGAAGATGGCGGCGAGAGGGGAATCTGTTGAAGCGCGGATCGCCTCGATTGCGTTTTGCGCCTCCGGTAGTACCCATTGCGCCTCGATAACAACCACACCATCGGCGTCTCGACCCAGTAAGTGTTGGACTCCTGGTTCAGGGGACCTGGGGAGGCGTAGGTACCAATTCTCGGCGTCTCAGTAGGATTCGATTCAGACTGGGCTATCCATGCTTTTTGATGGTTTCCTGTATCGGGCAGTTTGGCAACGCTAAAAGTTTCTAATGTTAAAGCTGCGATAAGGTTATGCACGCAAGCGTTACTAACGCTGTTTTGCTATACGTCACGGGGATTTCTCCTTATAGTTCCGCCCATCCGCCATCAACTACCGATTCTTCACCAAGCATGAAAGACGAATCCTCGCTGGCGAGGAAAAGCGCTGCCCGTGCGATTTCCTCTGGCTGTCCAAAGCGGTGCATCGGAACCTTCTCAACGAGTTGCCCCGCCATCTGTTGCAAAGCTTCCTGCGGTAGCGCAAGCTTGCCGTAAAGTGGTGTCTCAATTGGACCTGGACTAACGGCGTTAACGCGGATGCCCCGCTCGGCGAGTTCGGCACTAAGTGTCTGGGCAAGCGATCGCAGCGCTGGTTTTGATGCGGCATAAATGCTCATTCCGGGCATACCCATCTGGTTCAGGCAAGAGGTGGTGAGGACATGCTGCCTTGGTCGCGGATGAATGGTACGACCTTCTGGATAGTAAAAAACGTGCCTTTGAAGTTGATCCCCATCTGCTCATCGATGTGGCTTCATCGACTTCGGCTAACGATGCCGACTTGGTGATACCTGCATTGACGAATAGTACATCGAGTCCGCCCAATTGCTCCTTCACCTGCAAAGCCATCGCCTCAATGTCGGCTAACGGACTGCGTATTGGCACGAATGGCGTATGCTTCGGAACCGAGCTTCTGGGCAGCCTCATTGAGCCGTTCTTGATTCTGCCCGGTGAACGCAATACGCGCCCCTTCAGTTTGAAACAGTTTGGCTGTTTCCAAGCCGATACCAGTTGTGCCGCCGAATCAGCGCTGTTTTGCCATCAAGTCTTGCCATGCTCCTTCTCCTTCTTATTCTGGGTTGAGGCGATCGCCAACTGCAATGCCAAACATACTAAATATCCTGGAACGAGTGGTCAAGAATGTTTTTCTGACATAGCAAACTTATAGTTTGATTTGTATCTAAATTTAAAGATGCATCATCCCGATAATGTTTTACTGCTCAGTAAAAAATGAACTAGAAAGGGTGTATGGCTGGTGTTAAAAAGTTCGACCAGGAGGAAATTATTGACCGCGCCCTAGAGGTGTTCTGGCAGCAGGGCTACGAAGCGACATCGATCCACGACCTAGTGGAAGCCACTGGTATTGGTAGCGGCAGCCTTGATGGCACCTTCGGCGATCAAGAAAAATTGTTTCTAGCAGTACTTGATCGCTACAGTGAAAAGTCTGCTGCAACTTTTATGAATGCCCTGAACGATCCCAATCCTCGCCGTGCGCTTGAGGGTATGTTCGAACAGCTCATTGAGCGGATGAGCAATCCCGGTTACCCGCGTGGTTGTCTGACGACTAACACCTGTGTTGAATCTCCTGGTGGAGATGAGGTGATCGCGCACAAGGTTGCAGAAAAAATCGCGGGCATGGAATCAGCAATCTACCAGGTATTGTTGCGTGCCCAAGCAGAGGGATCACTGGCTCCGGGAAGAGATATCCGAGCGCTAGCCCTTTTCTTCGCTGGTACGGTTCGAAGGATAGCAGTCATGAATAAAGCGTCCGCTGACCCCTCGGTAATCCGCGACATTGCTAAAGTGGCATTAAGTGTTTGGGATGAGCAGGCGACTAGCTGCAATTTTCGGAACCCGTTATAAAAAGTATCTATGGCTGAACAACCAGCAACGCCAACTGAACTCCCTTCCCCTCCAGATATTAGCCATCTCGTTATTGAAGATGATATTCCCGTGGATAACTTTCGCTCGGAAAAGCAACAGCGTCTGCTGACGGATGTTTTCTATTCTTCTTGGGGGATTTCGCAGGCATTGGTCACTGCTGCTAATGTGGGAGTCTTCTCAGCAACATGCCAGAGCATTGGCGCGAGAAGAAAAACCGCACTTATTTGATTTGGGAATTTGGCAAAGCACCGGATGTAGTAATTGAAATTGTCTCTAACCGGCAAGGAAATGAGTTAGGCAGTAAGCTAAGAGACTATGCCCGCATGGGTGTGAGCTATTACGTTGTTTTTGACCCTCTACAACTTTTAGGAGCAACTCAGCTTAGAGCGTTTTAACTAGAGGTTCGGCACTATGTGGAGCTGGAAACCTTTTGGCTAGAGCAAGTCAACTTAGGATTAACTTTGTGGGAGGGCGTGTTTGAAGCCAAGCAGGACACCTGGCTACGGTGGTGTAACCAGCAGGGGAATATCCTGTTAACGGGGGCAGAACGGGCTAGCCAAGCGGAACAACGAGCTAGCCAAGCAGAAAACGTGCCGAACAGTTAGCAGAACAGCTACGGGCTTTGGGAGTTGATCCAGAGGAGTTTTGGAGTTGAGAGTGCTGTGGAAACTCTTTGGAAGCGATCGCTTCTCACCTTCCCCACCTAGAAAGATGCCATAGTTTTAACCAGGAAACTTTCGCTCGTACTGTCCTACGAGTTCCGCTGTGGCAACAATGCGACCTTCCATCGCTTTTTCTAACTCTTGTTTAGTCGCACCCGCTTCTAGTCCCAAGGGGGTATCGAGAGCATAAAGCCTAAAAGAGTATCGTTGGGTACCCTCGGAAGGGCAAGGAGCACCATACCCCAGCTCGCCAAAATCGTTTGTACCCTGGCTGTCCCCACCTTCTAGCGTTGGCTCTCCCGGAGGAAGACCTTCAGGTAGCGCGCGCGTTTGTGCAGGCAAATTATAGATTACCCAATGCACAAATTTCTGCCCGGAATGGGTGGACTTACTCGCATCAGAGCTATCCATAATCAGTGCGAGACTCTGAGTTTCTACAGGTGGCTCGTCCCAACTAAGGTTCGGTGAGATTCCTTTTTCATCGCAAGTGTAAACAGGTGGAATTGTGCTGTCGGCAGAAAAAGAGTTGCTTTGAAGTTCCATAATATCGCTCAATCTATGTAGAGAAAGTTCTGCTATCTACCGCTAGAGTTAATCGACAACTAGTAGGTTAACGCTCCGGCGCACAGTCACTCCTCCTCCTATAGAATTAAGTTCGGGAATCATTTCTGCTCAATTGCGATCAAATGTGTAACTTTGGGAGGGTAGGCGGGGAAATAAGTCTGTATTTACCTGTATGGGGGCAACTTGGTCTCACTTCAGATTCTCCCTCGATGTCACTCTATCTTGGGATTCAAAAAATAACAGGAAATCCTGACCACTGAAGCGCTAGCAAAGACGTATCCTGAACGCAGAAGGCTGCAACCTCAAGGAGAAGTAATGCTCAACAAATCAGAAACGGCAATTGAAGCGATTGATGCCAGAGAGATTCTAGACTCGCGGGGACGTCCCACCCTGGAAGCGGAAGTGCGACTCGTTAGCGGTGCTGTGGGGTTAGCACAAGTGCCTAGTGGCGCTTCCACAGGTACATTTGAGGCACACGAACTGCGAGATGGAGAAGGACGCTACGGGGGCAAAGGAGTACAGCGGGCAGTACAGAATATTAAGGACAGACTGACCCGAACGGTGAGGGACTTGGATGGCTTTGACCAAGCCTTGATCGACCGAAAGATGATTGATCGCGATGGTTCGGCGAATAAGTCCAATTTGGGGGCAAACGCCATTCTCGCTGTTTCTTTAGCAACCGCTAAGGCGGCGGCGGAGGAAGTCACACTTCCACTTTATCGCTATCTCGGAGGTCCAGTAGCGAATCTCTTGCCTGTGCCGCTGATGAATGTGATCAATGGCGGTGCCCATGCCTCTAATAACGTGGATTTTCAAGAGTTTATGATTGTTCCTGTAGGGGCTACTAGTTTCCGGGATGCACTGCGCTGGGGAGTAGAAGTATTTTCCGCACTTCGTCAGACCTTGGCTGATCAAGGCTTACTGACTGGTGTGGGAGATGAGGGAGGCTTCGCGCCCAATTTGAAATCCAACGAAGCAGCCTTGCAATTGTTGGTGACAGCGATTGAAAAGGCAGGCTACCAGCCAGGAAAGGAGGTAGCGTTAGCTCTGGATGTGGCTGCCAGTGAGTTTTACCAAGAAGGGGCATATGTCTACGAGGGTACTTCCCATTCTCCTGCTGAGTTTATCGATTATCTCGCCCAACTGGTGAGGACATATCCGATTGTCTCGATTGAAGATGGTTTACACGAA
Organism: Cyanobacteria bacterium QS_4_48_99; assembly: GCA_003021505.1. GTDB lineage: Bacteria > Cyanobacteriota > Cyanobacteriia > Cyanobacteriales > Rubidibacteraceae > QS-4-48-99. The sequence goes on from PXPT01000186.1 coordinate 23,409, forward strand.
CAAGACTGGGACAACTGGAAACTGCTGAATGAGAAATTGGGTAGCCAAGTGCAGTTAGTTGGGGATGATCTCTTTGTGACTAATCGCACGCGCCTGCAAAAAGGCATCGAGATAGGGGGTGGCAATGGCATTTTGATTAAGCCCAATCAAATTGGTTCTCTCACCGAAACACTCGAAACCATTGACTTGGCAACCCGAAATCGCTTTCGTAGTGTCATCTCCCACCGTTCTGGGGAAACCGAAGACACTACCATTGCCGATTTAGCGGTGGCAACTCGTGCCGGACAAATTAAAACGGGTTCTCTGTGCCGCAGCGAACGGGTGGCGAAATACAATCGCCTGCTGCGAATTGAAGATGAACTGGGGCGTAGTGCTGTTTATGCCGCTACTGTAGGCATGGGACCTGGTGCTTGAGGCAGAGGAGCAGGGGAAGCAGGGGAGCAGGGGAACACCAGGAGCAAACAAGCCCACCCATTTCCTCCGCACCAGGAGCACCAGGAGCACCTCTGCCCACTCCTGTCCCAACTCCGACACTTTACGGATAAAAACTCAACTGGGGCAATCCCAGCATTTCTTCCCAACCATTCATGAGATTGAAGCACTGTACCGCCTGACCTGCTTGACCCTTGCCCAAATTATCAAGTGTCGACATCACGACCACTCGGTCGGTGCGGGGGTCAACTTCGATGCCGATGTAGCAGAGGTTCGTACCGCTAGCCCACTTCGTCTGGGGATAAACACCATTTGGCAGAATTTTTACAGACGGCGATGCCCGGTAAAAGGCTGTATAAATTGTAATGAGATCCTCTCGCGCGAGTCCCGGGTCGCGCAAGGTTGCGTAGACAGTTGCAAGCATCCCGCGCACCATCGGCATCAAGTGGGGAGTGAATTGCACTCTTACCTCACCTCCGGCTAGTTCGTCGCAAATTTGCTCAATTTCTGGAGTGTGCCGATGCCCTGCAACCCCGTAGGCACCCAAAGAGTTGTCTGCCTCGGCAAGTAACAAATTGGTCTTTGCCTTGCGTCCAGCACCAGAAGTTCCCGATTTAGCGTCGATAATTGCCGTTTCCGGTACAATTAAGCCTTGCTTTAGTAGCGGCGAGAGTGCTAGGAGGCTAGAGGTAGGATAGCAACCCGGACAGCCGATTAATTGAGCGGCTTTGATTTCCTCACGATACAATTCAGGCAAGCCATAAACGGCAGTAGCGGCAACTGTATGGTCGGTGCGTTGCGTGTTGTAGGCTGCGGTGTAGGTTTCTAAGTTGCGAAACCGATAATCAGCAGAGAGATCGAGTACCTTGCAACCCTTCTCCAAAAGTTTCGGTGCTATCTCGCAGGCTAGACCATTGGGTAAAGAGAGGAAGACCACTTGGCAACGAGAAGCAATGTTATCTACATCAATGGCTTCAACTGTGAGGTCAACGCAATGACCTAGGTGGGGATAAAGCTCGGAAAATGGCTTTCCGGCACTACTTTCTCCTCCCAGATAGACTAGTTCTACTCCTGGATGCTCAATTAGGAGTCGGACAAGTTGCACGCCACCATAACCCGAAGCGCCAATAATTCCTACTGGTAGACATTCTAAATCACCCATGATGCTTACTAACTGATCGCTTTCAATCTCGTTCTACTTTTGCTGCATTCTAGTACCAAAACTACAAGATTAGACTAATTTTGGATAGATAGGAGCAGGGGAAGCAGGGGAACAGAGGGGCTCCAGGAGCAGGGGAGAAACAAGACGCGGGGAGGGACACGGGGACTCTCCGCACCTCCGCACCTGGGCACCTCTGCACAGAACACCTCCTCACTCCTCACTTGAATAACCTTTAACCTGCAACTTGCAACCCTTAAACAGCAAGCGGGCTACAATCAGAAATGGAGAGATTGTAAAAAAAAATTACAGAATTTTGCTCAAACTTGCGTGGTGGAATTACTTCCAAATAATCCGTTTGAATTTGATGACCTAGAGGCAGCACTGGCGGACTTTAAAGCAGGTCGCCCCGTGGTTGTGGTTGATGATGAAAACCGGGAAAACGAAGGCGATTTAATCTGTGCTGCTCAGTTTGTCACACCGGACATGATTAATTTCATGGCTGTGGAGGCGCGGGGTTTGATTTGTTTGGCAATGACAGGCGATCGCCTCGATACCCTCGACCTTCCCTTAATGGTCACTAAAAATACCGACAGTAACCAGACAGCCTTCACTGTCAGCATCGATGCTGCTTCTCACTCGGGCGTTACGACTGGGATATCTGCCGAAGATCGTGCCAAAACCATCCAGGTGGCAATTAACCCCACATCCCAAGCGGAAGACCTGGCACGCCCTGGTCATGTGTTTCCGATTCGTGCTAAAGAAGGTGGCGTTTTGAAACGGGCTGGTCACACTGAAGCGGCAGTTGACCTGGCAAGACTAACAGGGCTGTTTCCTGCGGGGGTGATTTGTGAAATTCAAAACCCTGATGGTTCTATGGCGCGGCTGCCCGAATTAGTCGATTACGCCCAAACACATGACCTCAAACTGATTAGCATTGCCGACTTAATTAGCTATCGCTTAAAGCATGATCGTTTTGTCTACCGGGAGACGGTCTGCAAGTTTCCGAGTCAGTTTGGGAATTTCCAAATTTACGCTTACCGCAATGTTTTGGATCAAACTGAACACATTGCCATTGTCAAAGGCGATCCGGCTGAGTTTGAAAATCAGCCCGTTATGGTGCGAATGCACTCGGAATGCTTGACTGGAGACGCTTTGGGTTCCCTGCGCTGCGACTGCCGGATGCAACTGCAAGCCGCCCTAAAAATGATTGAAAATGCTGGTTTGGGTGTGGTGGTGTATCTGCGACAGGAAGGGCGGGGCATCGGTCTGGTGAATAAAATGAAGGCGTATTCCTTGCAGGACATGGGATTGGATACGGTGGAAGCGAACGAACGCCTAGGTTTCCCGGCGGATTTGCGCGACTACGGCATGGGGGCGCAGATGCTCAATGATTTGGGAATTAGGCAGATTCGCTTGATTACCAACAATCCCCGCAAAATTGCAGGCTTGAAAGGCTACGGATTAGAAATTGTTGACCGGGTTCCCTTGTTGATTGAAGCCACTGACTATAATTCCACCTATTTGGCAACCAAGGCAGAGAAGCTTGGTCACATGCTGTTGCAGACTTTTTTGGTCAGCGTGGCGATTGATTGGAATGACCAGGTGCAAACCGTGACAGAACGCTACGAACGATTAGAGAAATTGCGCCATTTAGCCCAGTCTCATCACCTCGTGTTGCAGGAAGAAGCCCGACCTGTGGCGATCGCGCTATTTGGTAAACCGTCGCTGGTGGTTCACTTCGGCTTCGACCAATCCCAGTTAGCACTATCCCAGTGGTACAAAACGCCAAACCATCCTTACGTACAGGCAATTACTCAGATCCTAGACGACCTCTCTAGCTGGTCTGAACTCAAGCGCCTAGAATTTCTCATCTCCCCTGGCGATGACCCCATGACTGGCTTGCAAGTGAAGCTGAACCGCGAAACCTTCTCCCTGACTCAAAAACCATCCTCACTCTCTAAGCAGCTTGAAACGCAAACTATTTATAGCTTCAGCAGGGATAGATACTAATATCAACTCCAGTGAAACCCCCATAGTTAGGATAGACACTGGGACATGGAGACGCACCGGCTATGGCATTCATATAGCAAAAAACACTGTTATTTTTCCCGTTTCTATTTCCTGCTTGTGCTCCCTAGGGAAAGCTTGAATTTATTGCTTTTTTGCTGCCACCACCTCTGGGAATTTCTTAGGATTTTTTTGAGACTTGTTCCAACTGATACTAGCTTCCTTTTTTAAAAAACTCGTACTAACTTTGGTTAGATCGATAGATAATTCCGTATTGCTCCGCTAGCTAATATTCTAGTTCTCCTAAATTACAGTAATATTTTCCTTTTAGCCAGTTAACAATCTCCTCTCTCTGTTTTTGAGTGAGATAACCTTTACTCCCTACGCTATATCTACTATATTTGTTGACAGTGTCTCAGAGTCTGGATGTACTATTATTTACCTCATCTGCTGGAGATTTATGCAAAATTATCAAATATTAACTTTGGTAACAAAATGCGTAATTGCTGGCTGCACAGGCTGAATAAACAATATGTTTTGAGCAAAACCACGTTTTGACTCAACAGACATACTTAAGCACCTTCATAGACCAGCGGGAGGCGTACTGGCTTGGCGCTGGCAGTAAGCTTAAGAATGATCCACGTTTTGGGAACAGAAACTAAGGAGACTGAGATGATAGATGATGAGGATGCCCCATCAGGCGACGATTTTAATCAGCCACTTCGACAACTAGCCCAAGAAGCTCAACGACACCCGCATGAAAGTGTTCCAAGGCAGTTAGCCTTAAATAAATTGGTTAATGAAATTTTGAAATCCGACCGACTTGGTCATCCCCAAAGAGGGTTATGGTCGCCTAGTGTTTACGAATATCTTTATAACAAGGCGCTCCAAAAAACTTTGCTGGAAGTTTGTCGAAAAAAACTGATAACTACCATCCCGAACATCCAGTGATGGCATGGTAAATTTTCTCTTAAAAATAGATTTATAAATGTTGTAAAAACTATAATAAAAAGGGAATTAACTACTCGCCAAAATCGGAAAGTAAACCAACAACTTGCATTCTCTCCCTCGATGATATATAGCAAAACCCATACCATTTGCTGCGGCAATTTCTAGAAGATGACCCGGAGGATGTTTTCAAAAATGAACATATCAGAGTTCGCCCAGAGGCAATTTTTTAAAATTTAGTTTGGGCAATTTTTTGAATACCAACTTGGAGAAAGATCTCCCAAGACTTAGGTTGTCTATCCAGAAAGTTTATGTTTTTTTTATCGGACATTGCAGAAATTAATGCCTTATTTTGAGAAATACTTACAGGACTAGTTAAACAAAAGTATAAAAAATACTGATGAGCCAAGCACCTGATTCGTTATTTTTACAGTACCCCTATTTTTTGAGGCGCATTCGTTCGCCAGTCGCTATTACAGACAGCAATCTAACCCTCACCAAGCCAAACAGGTTTATCTGAATAGTTTAGCCGTGTATGCGGTGGATTTTTATATGCAATGCCTAGAAGTTGAAACAGATGTAGAAAAAAGCGATAGTCGCAATCCCATATCTCTAAAGTTCATGGATGTGGCAGATTTGCCAGTCAAACAGCTAGGTAAACTAGAATGTCGTCCCGTCTTGCCCGACGCACAAGTCTGTCAGATTCCAGCAGAGGTTTTCTCAGACAGGATGGGCTACGTGGCAGTACAGATGAGTCAATTGCTCAAGCAAGCAACACTGTTAGGATTTACTCCCACAGCAGCGGCAGAAGTGCCCCTTAGCCAGCTACGTACGCTGGCAGAGTTTCCAGGGTATCTTAGTCGCGGATTACTCCGCCGCGAAGCGACGGAGCCTGCCGCGACCGTTGGTCAATTTAGGCAAACCGCATTTAACCAAACGGCGGTGAATCTGAGAAAATGGTTTGATGAGGTATTCGAGTCTGGTTGGCAAACAGTAGAAGCCATTCTCGGCACCAATCAGAAAAATCTAATCTTGGTAAGGCAAAGGACTCAGGATCAAGCGAATGTTAAGCGAGCCAAGCTGATTGATTTAGGGATGGAAGTAGGTGAGCAACCAGTAGTGCTGCTGATTGCCATTACTCGGGAGAATGAAGAGACAGTAAGTATTCTGGTACAGCTACGTCCTGTTAGTGGACCAACTTATCTACCCTCCCAGATAAAATTAATTATGCTTTCTGGCTCTAGCGAAGCGCTTCAAGAAACTCAATCGAGAAATCAAGATAACTATATTCAACTAAAAAGATTTCAATGCCAAGCTGGAGATAGTTTCAGTATCCAAGTGGCTCTCGATGAGATTAGCGTTACTGAAGATTTTGTCGTCTAAGTGTTGCGAGAAAATGGGATTGGCACTCCCACTGTTAAAGCGCTACACGGTTACAAATTACTGAGGAACTTCCGCCTCGGAAGGCGTAACGCGCAGGAGGCAGAGGGCAGCAGGCGTGACATGCAGATGTAATTAACCCACCACTTTTTTCTTCTTGCTTCTGCTTCCTTCTGCATTATTCATTCTGCCGCAACTGCCATCGGGCTTTGAGCATTGCGTAAGGAAACCTCGGCAAATTTGCCCACGCAGGAGGTTATAGCGAAAATTCTCAAGCATTATGAGTAGGTTAGTTGTTCTCAATTTGGATTCGGGCGACTTGCAAAATGGCTGTCCCAATGTCACTGCTCAAATTTCGCCAGCAGTGAGTTATCGCCATCCCATGCAGTTTCGGGGTAGTCTACCTCCAGCACCAAAAATTGAGCAACTCTACCAACACTGGCAGTTGCTCTACGAAGAGTTCTATCGAGAGCAGAATTCGCGCTCTGAGCGAACCATCAAAATCGAGTTAGAAGGCATGACTCACTTTTCTGAAGTCGAATTCCGCGAACTCTGCCAGCAGTTAAAAACCTCACTCAACGCTTGCCTCAACTCGGAGTCATTTCACCCCATCGACCGAAAATTGAGCAGGGTGCTAGACCCAGCCGAAGAAGTTTGGGTGATTGTTGAAACCAACGGCAACCTGCTGCGACTACTCCCCTGACATCTATGGAATTTCTTTGAAGATTATCCCAATAGCTTCCCATAACCCCTGCTGATTTGTCAAGTTGGACACTTCCACCCCGGATGTTTCGGGAGAGGATAGGGACAAGGGTAAGATATACGGGTGGGGCGTGCAATCCGGTAGAGAAACAAGGCTAGATGTCGTTTTCATGAAAGTCCTCCTTTAGCTATAGAGAACATTGGAAGATAGAATCCAGTCGCTAGGCGATGGGACTTGTTCCCTATTTATCTACGAAAGTCAAGTAAGATATTTGGCTCGGTAAAGTGGTCATTCTTAGTCGCATTGTTCACGACTTTCTCGTAGAGGACAACACAGGTGCATAGGGGCGGAGCTTTTACTTTTTTTCCTTTCCTTCTGTCCGTTATTCACTTCACCAGCCAGAGATTTATGCAAAATCCCCCAATATTAAGCTTGGTAACAAAATGCGTAACTTTGACCAGCGGCGATCACTCAGTGGTGTCAGCCCATTCTGATGTCGAATCCGTTTTTTATTAGTGAATTTACAGCAGGAACTGTGACTGGCTGTTGCGCGAGTGAAGTGCGAAGGGAGCGATCGTTACCCCGAAAATTTCCCTCAAAGGTGAGGAAATAAATTCGGAACATGTAGAAAGCCGTCAACCCAGCCGTC
>PXPT01000187.1 GCA_003021505.1 Cyanobacteria bacterium QS_4_48_99
CCAATGGAATACTCGATTCATCAACTTTATCTTCATCAATTCGCGAAAGTGTCAACAGCTTTGAACTTTAATCGAGTGATCGCTTGCGACTGTATAAAAATCTTGTAGCAGTGTGGGTAACGCTGTACTTTCCCCTCGACGCAAACCTCTATGTCACCTATATATCACTTTTTTATAATATAATCTGACAGTTAGTGTCTCATCCGGTAATGTTAAGCAATTGACAGTTACATGTTTGCGGCTGTATAATTTTGCTTTATTAAAATTTACAGTAGTCTTCGCTTTAGCTTTACTACCACATTTTAACCCCTTGCCTGTAGAACCCTTTTCTTAATAGGAATGGGATAAATATGAAGAATAAAAACTGCTATAAAAACAGCAAAGCTGAACCTGCTTTTATGTTAAAAATCAGCCAAACTATTGCTAGTAAAACCGACACTATTTTTGAAACATGGAAAGATCAAGTTCGCGAAAGTCGTTATATAGAAAGCTCAATTCAGTTGTCGGAAAATGCTTTAGGCAATTCCATTCCCAAGGTGCTTGAAGCAATGGTAAAAACAATTTCTTCGTCGGAGGAAGATTGGGAGACTATCGTCAAGGCAAGTTTGGAGCATGGCAGTCAGCGAGCAGCACAGGGATTTGGGGCTGCTGAAATAGCCCGAGAATATAGTGTATTGCGCCAGACTATATTGACAATCTTAGAGCCAGAACTGCTCGAATTATCTGTTCGAGAATATCATCGTGTCTTTGGTTTGATTGATGCTGTAATCGATGAAGCAATCTCTCAGTGCTTTGACCAATTCGTAGAAGAGGAGACACAAAAGCAGGAAAAGATTAGGAAACAATTAATGCTCAACAATCAAGAGCTTAATCGCCTGCTGAAATTTAGCCAAGATAGCTTCTCCCAACTGGCACACGAGATCAAAACTCCGCTGAACTCGATTATGGGATATTCAAAGCTGCTTTTGCATGACTCCCGAGCTAAAAAAGCTGAAGAAGCTGATGTGAGTGTTAATCGTGTCGAACGTGTGCTGCGTTCGAGCAGAAAGTTACTGCAATTAGTGAATGAGGCGCTCGAAATTTCTCGCTCCCAGTCAGGCAAAACCCGACTGCAACTCGCTTGTGTTCCCCCTGTTTCGGAGATTGAGAGCGCAATAGAGGCGATGGAACCACTTGCTCAATACAAAGGAGTGCACCTGAAAATTGATTGCGATCGCGCTCCTGCCCAAGTGACCACAGATCCTTCTCGCTTACAACAAATCTTAACCAATCTTATCAGTAATGCCATTCGTTACACTGATAAAGGCTCGATTAAAGTGAGTTGTGTGGAACTGCCCAACGAAAAATGGTCTTTAACCGTATCCGATACAGGAATCGGAATTGCCTCGGAAGAGCAGGCACATATTTGGGAGCCTTTCTATAGCGCTTCGAGCCAACAATACAGAGAAGGGAGTACAGGCTTAGGGTTAACCATTGTCGCTCAACTTGTCCAAATTCTAGAAGGAGAAATTGAGCTAGTTTCTGAACCCGGAGAAGGTTCTCAATTCACGCTCACTTTTCCCACAGAAGTGAATGACCGAAACAATTAAAAGTTAACTTAGGTTTCAAGCTGAGGGCGCGTTTTCTTCTGAAAAATGGTTGTAATTTTGCAGCTTACAGTAAATAAGATTGTTGGCGGTAATCGCATCTCTCCATCAGCTTATTAACTTTAGTAACAAAGCGCTTTTATTCCTCGAATTGTTAATCAAGTCTTACCAAATGATTAAGGCGATATTGTCTCAAATTTGTTAGCTTCTGGTTGTCAGATTCTCCCATTGTTTCCACCCAATTACTGACTTCTATCCGAGACTCGTAAATCCCGCCAGCGCTTCTGTCAGGAGTGGAGAATTCTACCTCAATATCCGCCCATTTCTGCTCGTTTTCATCCATTGCCAGAGTTCGACCTACCTTGAGATAATCTAACCATTGCCATCCTTGTTGCATCCACATTTCGCGCTCGGCAATTTGCTCGATTTGAGTCACTCCAGCCCAACCTCGATAAAATCGACGGAGTTCTGTTACTGTTCCCTCACGCCAAATTAACAAGTCCAACATTTCTGGCTCCAAATGTCCCCAATAGCGCCCTTCAGGTAGATCGATTAGGGTAGGGGCGAACCGATGTCCCCCGAAGTGGCTGCACTGCCAAACTCGCAACTGTCCCTGGGAAGCCGCAGCGTGTTCCAATCGCAATTTGCGATAAATGGGATAACCAAACCGCGAGCAGGCAACATCTACGTTCCCGTGGGTACAAACGAGGATTTCTCGGATGTGACTGGTGTCTCGACGACAAGACTCAAACTGAGGTAACTGTTGTGAATCAGTTAACAAGGCGATCGCCAGTGCGCTAACTTCTTCTGTCGGTAAAATATACTCGCGCTTGTCAAAGTGAGCGAAAAGTCTGGCAGGACGGTAGTAGTATAATAAGCGAACATAATTACGAGGAACCTCTTGCGAGTATTCTCGGTCAGGCGCGATAGCTAGGGGTCTCATTCTTAAGTTCCCCTGCTCGATTTGCTCGCTAGCTACCGCCAACATCGACTGTAACATCGGCTGCTCCCGCCAGAATTCCTCTGACCAAGGTGGGGCAATCTCGAAGATGAACCAATGATCGTAAGTCCCCGCAGAACCGATGGGATCTTCTCCATTCGCTTTGGAGGTAACAGAGCAAAAATTGCGATTTGTTTTGGGCTTTTCGGTAGACATATTTGCGGGGTTTGGAAAGCAGGGGAAGCAGGGGACGCGGGGAGCTGCGGGAAAAAAAGTGAGAGCGTGAGAGAGTGGGAAATAGGAAGAAATTTTTCGAGCAAACAAGCCCATTAACCTCCTCACTCCTCACTCCTCACCTCTTTTACTCGGAACCCCTCACTCCTCACTCTTGCCATTCTTTTCTTTAACCAAGTATTTGAACAAATCATCGATGACAGCATTTGCGGCGATTGGTCCCCTGCCGATCCAGTAGCCAGGCACTTCGTAAACGCGACCTTCCTGAACAGCACTCAATTGCGACAATAAGGGGTCAGAGCGCAACTTTTTAAGCGCACTTTCGGACTCATTGCCCAGCGTCCAAACAAAAATGACATCCCCGTCGGCAGCGTCGAGGCGTTCTTTGGAAATTTTTGTCCAGAGGCGATCCTCATTTTGAGCAGGGGGACAAGATAACCCGGCATCTTCAAGGATTTGACCCACAAAAGAATCTTTTTGATAGAGGCGAATGCCCTGAGGAAAGACCCGAATCACTGAAACTTCGAGTTTGTCGGCTTTCTTGCCCAGTTGCGCTCTTAATTTTGCCAGGTGATCGCGATAATCCTGTAGCAATTTCTCGGCAGCCTCTGGCTTCCCCAATGCCTCAGCGCTGAGTTTCAGCTTCTCTTTCCAATCAGATGTCCCGCTTTCTCCTACCAAAATGGTGGGGGCAACCCGGGAGAGCAAATCGTAGACGCGCTCGACGTTCTTACCACCAATCACCAAGTCAGGATTGAGGTTGGTGATCGCTTCGATGCTCGCTCGCGTGGGCGATAAGCGCTTGACATCTTTTCCTTGCAGGCGATCGCGCAAGTGAACCGGAAATTTTTCTGTATTCTCGTTGTATAGCGCTGCAACTGGCGTTACTCCCAACGCAAGCATACTATCGAGGGCAATATTATCCAATGCCACTACTCGTTGAGGATTAATTGGGACTTCGGTTTTTCCTCGTGCATGCTCCACCACCCGCGTCGCTTGAGTTTGCTTCGCCACCGAGTCGCCTTTGTTTCCTTCCGCCTCGGAAGTCTCGCTGCTACAAGCAGTCAAAACCAGTGAGGAAGTAAGCACCAGCAAGCAAAGTGAGGTGCGAACTACCTTGAGTGTCATCGTCGCTTCGCTCCAATTCAACGATGCTCGAAATCTTAGATTTCTGCGCGTCGGTGCAAAATTGACATTCCTAATTTTGAACTTTGAATTTTTAATTTTTAATTGTTTCGGTCACCATTACTCCCCTTCTGCCATATCCCTATCCCCATTACCAACTCACCTCATACTCCAGGTTAAACGTCCTGCCTAGCCCAGCGGCGTAGCGGCTATTTTCATCTTGGAGCTGGGAATCAACCGGGAAGTATTGGTTGTCCAGGATGTTTTGAATACCAAAGGTGAGAGTTCCCGGTCCCAGACTAAGGTTGCTGATGTAGCTCACAAGTGTGTAGCTATCAATTGCGAATTCGTCCACACCAACTTCAAACGCCTCATTGCGACTTCCCACGACTAAAAGCTGCAAGCGATTGCGCCAGTTGGGGAGAGTTTGATTCTCCACGTAAGCGAAAACTTTCAAGGGTTGGATCTCGCGGGTACTCAATGCGATGAATCCCTCCTCGTTGTTTTGGGGGTTGCTTTCCCCTTCCACCCACGTCACGCTGGTTCCCAATTGCCACTTTTGGGAAGGTTGGTAATCGATCGCCGCTTCTATACCGTAGGTGCGGGTAGGAGAGCGCTCTAGCTCTAAAAACGGTCCACTCTGGCTCTGGCGAACATTATTTCCTAACTCAGAATAGGTAAAGAACCCAGCCAGGGACAGTTGCACATTGTCCCAATTCCCGCGCAAGCCTAGCTCGTAGTTGTCTACCACAACTGGCTGGTTCACGTTCACAGACTCGCTCACGCTGAAGCCTTCCGCTTGAGGAAAGCGCAAAATGCGACCGAAATCAGGCGCAGAGAAACCTTGAGCAAAGTTAGCAAAGGCGCTGAGATTATCAGTAAGGTCGTAAACCGCGCCAATATTGAATAACAGGTCATCGAAGGACACCTCGCCCCCTTCAATGCTCTCATCTGCCCCTAATCGCGGTGGAAGTTCGATACTGCCAAGCACGTTATAGTCATCAGCAGAGAGATCGAACTGCTCAAAGCGCAAACCGCCGTTTAGTGCAAGGCGAGGAACCGGTTCCCACTGTAGTTGTGCGAATAAGCCCAAAGTGTTTAAGTCGTAGGGGGGAGCGAAAAACGCCTCGTCAATGTCGTCAAACTCTGTCCTTCCGCTTTCATCAAACGTTTCCGGATCGAAAATTGTCAGCGGGTTATCTATCGATTCCTCGATGTAGTCTGCGCCCCAAAGTAAATTGGCGTTCTCGAACAGAGGTGTCTCGACTTCCAAGCGCGTGCCAATCTTTTCCGACTTGATCGCTGTCCGGGAAACTGACTGAAAAACTGTTTTTCGATTATCTCGAGGAATTGTGCGTGTGGTGGAGTCTTGGAAGAACGCTTGCAATTGCAACTGGCTTCCGGACAAGTCATCGTTGCTGTAGTTGAGGTTAACGACTGTCTCCTCGCGTCCTGGGAGTTTGTCGATCTCGAAATCTCCAACGTCCAACGCGATCGCCTTCTCCCGTTCTGGCGTTTGGTTTACGATCGGGTCGGGAAGCGTGGGATTGTCTTGCTCGTCATCGAAATAATTGACAGATAACTGCAAGCGCTGTTGCTTGTCAATATCCACGCCCACCTTGCCGAAGAGGTTCAGCGTCTGTAATTGATCTAGCCCCTGAGAGCGACCCACGGGAATGAGATCACCTTCGGCATCGAAGGAGTTTCCTGTTTCCTCAAAAGAGCCAGTGAGGGTGTAATCAACCTTCCCAACTTGACCAGAGATGTATTGCTCGATGCCGCCACCGAAGCTCTCGGATGGGTCAGAAAGAGAGAAATTCGGACCAATAAAGACGCTGGTGCTAGCGGTGAATGGCTCGTCTGTGGGTTGGCGCGTGATGATGTTGATCACTCCACCTGTTGCCTGGGAACCGAAAACAGCGGAGGGTCCGCGCACGACCTCAACTCGCTCAATCGCCGAGGGGTCGATACTCCGCAAGCTCTGGAAATCGCGACGGTTGGTGTTGAGGGGAACACCATCAATTAGGATAGAGGGCTGCCGTCCCCGCAGAGATTGGGTTCGCGTCGAAGTGCTTTGGGTAGGTGGTCCCAAGCCGGGAACCAGTTTCCCTAGAATATCGGGCAAGTTGTCGGACTGGTTGGACTGCTCCTCGATTTGCTCGCGCTCAATGACAGTAACCGATCGCGGGACATCTTCTTGTCGCTCTTCCGTTCGAGTGGCAGTAACGACGAGTTCGATAGGTTCTTCTCCGCTTGGGGGAGCGCTAGATTCTGCTTCCGCTGGGGGTTCTGCCACAGGTGATCGCGTGTTGACAGCAACAGCCAAGCCTGTTTCGCTCTCCACAATTTCTACGTTGGGCACTGTCTCTGTGCCAGTGACTAGCACTCGCACACTGTTGGGAGATTGCTGCACTACCTCGACTGAGGCTATTCCCGCTGTTGGGGTATCGCGCTCCAAAGCCTCTCCTTCGGGGATCTGCAAGCGCGCGTTGAGGATATCAAGCGCCAGCGTGTTGCCAAACTGGGTTCGCAATACGCGCGGGTCAACCCCATTGGGAGTATCCAGAATGACTTCAAACCCTGCATCGGTGGGATTCAATTGCACCCCAGTGACTGGAATTGCATCAGCGCGAGCGGCTGGGGCGACAAGAACCGAAGCAGCTCCAGCGAGCAGTAGAGCTGTGAAGTGATTTTGGTGATTCACAAAGCGAAGCCTCCTAATAGCTATGCGTGTTCCACGGGTGGCTTGTCCAACTCGTGCCGGTAGCAAAACTTCTCGGTGCGCCCCCGAAGCTAATTTAAAAGATTATCATTAAATCCCGTACTGAATGCGAGTCATCAGCTAAAATTTTTAGCAGTTGTTGCGATCGCGCCAGTCCAAGTCAGCGTTCGGTTGTATAGAATTTAAAAGCTGAGTTTCCCATCTAGTCTATGTTATAAGGATTCAATTGCCGCTAAAATTCTACCACCTGCTTGCTGGAATGCTTTTCGTTGGTGTTAGTTGCTCACTTTTTTTGAAAAAATTTATTAACCTAGTTGCAATTAAGTCTCGATAAATGTAGTATACTTCTATTGCTGCGAAGCGAGGGCTAGCCAAGCAAGCTACTCAGTTTGCGCGGCGATCGCGATTCGCTTGCAGGTGATCTCGGCTGTAGGAGGATCAAACACTCGTTGATTCGGGAGTGGGAGACAAGCGGTAATTATTTACGCGCGATCGCGCTAGTTTCTCGACCTGAATAATTTCCCCCGGTATAGAGTGCCCTGATCGCCTTCTTGACTCAGTTCTGAAAACAACAACTAGGAAAAAGTAATGGCAGTAGTTGAATCCGACCAAAACGGGAATAAGGAAGCTGAAACAACCAACACGCCAGAAGCAAACAATACTCAAAACACCGCTGCTGGCATGACTAACCAGGAAGAAAATGGAACCACCTATTCTTTCCCTGTCACTCTAGATGGTTCGCAAACAGTTCCTCCAACCAACTCCGAGGCAACTGGTTTTGCAGAACTAACCCTTGAAGAGAATGGAAATGCTGTTGATTACTTCCTTCAACTAAACGGATTGGATTTGAAAGCCAACCCAGCTAATCGCACAGAACCAGATGATGTCACCAAAGCCCATCTCCACTCCGCCGAACCAGGAACTAACGGTCAGCACGTGTTAAATATTTTCGGTGAACCGAGCCAGGATGATGACGATTTAAAAGTTGATTTCCAAAACGATAGATTGAGGGGGAGTTGGGAAGACAGCGACGCGATTAATCCCGAGACTGGCGAACCTTCCAATCAAGAGAGTGAAGAAACAACCAAATTTCTCAGTGACTTCCAGGATGAGCTGTTAGAGGGTGAGCTTTACGCCGCCGTTCACACCAATGAGTTTCCAGGAGACCGTAGCGAAATCCGAGGACAAATCGTTGATCGGGTGATTGAGGGCGACGAACAAAATAATGTCCTCTCTGGTGGTAGCGAACCAGACGTAATTAGTGGTGGTGAAGGCAAAGATAACTTAAGCGGCGGTGAAGGTAACGACATCATCTCTGGCGATGAAGGAAATGATATCCTGACTGGCGGCTCTGGTTCAGACGAATTTCGCTACGCTGCTGGCGATGGCAATGACTTCATTACTGATTTTGACTTCACCGATTTTGGTGACACGGACGTGGTGAGCTTTGGTGCAGGCTTGCTGTCAGAATCTTCAGCAACTAGCGACGCTTTCTATCAAGAAAGTGGTGGTACTGCTGCTACCGGAGCTACTTCCGACCAAATCGCTCGCTTTTTTGATGCTGGCAACTCGGTGGAAGTCACCTTGGGTAACCCTGGAGAGTTCAACGAGGTGGAGGTTTTTGAAAACTCTACAGTGAGATTTCTCCTCAACGATGGGGGGTCTGTCACCTTTCAGGCAGACCTGGCTCAGGAGAGGTTAGCCTTCTCTGAGCTGCCGAGTGGCAAGAGTGAGGATGCGGAGGCTGGTGATGTCCTGGTCTTGGGCGATGCCAACGTCGGCAACGATGCCCTCGATGCTCAAGCCCAAGTCTTCGGGACTGGCAACGTTGCTAGCGCTGATGCCGCAACAGCTCTAGTTAGTCTCGTGAATGATACAGAGACTAACCTGGACTTCCTAGCTTGATTGAAGAAGCGATCTTACGTTTTCTCTGGCAGCAAATGTTTCACTATTGACTCGCAGTCAGTAAATGAACGGCAATTTCTACGAAAAATCGCCAGTTTTTTCGACCTGGGTTGATTTGCTCCAGTATAGAGCTAGAGAACATCCCTATCGCTTGGCTTACCTTTTCTTGGAAGATGGGGAAAGAGAAACCGCACGGTTGAGTTATGCGGAACTGGATCGACAAACACGCATAACTGCCGCGTGCTTACAATCCCTAGAAGCTACCGGAGAGCGAGCCTTACTGCTGCATCCACCGGGATTAGAGTTTCTGGTTGCCTTTCTCGGGTGCTTGTACGCAGGGGTAGTTGCTATTCCCGCGTACCCGCCCAGGCGGAACCAGAACTTGTCTCGGTTAAAGGCAATTGTTACTGATTCCCAGTCAACTCTAGCACTAGCGACAGCTTCGCAGGTGGCAGGCTTGGAAGCTCGTTTCGCGCGAGAACCGGAGTTTCCCTCGTCTCATCTGCTAGCAACAGACAATCTCGATGAAGTTTGGGAGGCAGACTGGCAAGAACCTGAAATTGATGGGGATACCCTGGCATTTCTTCAGTACACTTCGGGTTCCACGGGAGCGCCTAAAGGGGTAATGGTCACGCACAGCAACTTACTGCATAACGAGCGGGTAATCCAGAAAGTGTTCGGGCATTCGGAGAAAACCCGCTTTGTGAGTTGGCTTCCTCTCTTCCACGACATGGGATTAGTGGGGAGCGCACTGCAACCCCTCTACATTGGGGGAATGTGCGCTCTTATGTCGCCTGTGGCATTTTTGCAAAAGCCTTTTCGCTGGCTACAGGCAATTTCTCACTATCGAGGCACAACAAGCGGCGCTCCCAATTTTGCGTATGACTTGTGCGTGCGTCAACTGGCGCAAGAGCAGCGAGACACGCTCGAGTTAAGTTGCTGGGTACAGCGAAGTTTGCGCCTTGTGGTTTTCGCAACTCGGCATTTTCTCCCTGCTACGGGATGGCGGAAACAACATTGCTGATCTCTGGTAGCTCCAAGAATTCCCCTGCTGTGGTTCGGACGGTTGACCGAGCCGCTTTGGAAGAAAATTGGGTTAAAAAGCGGGATGTGGGAGAAGGTGGAACGAAAGTGATCGCTAGTTGCGGAACCATTACCGGGTGGGATGGGGAAGTGATAATTGTCGCTCCCCAATCCTTAACCGAGTGTCCGTCCAATCGAGTGGGAGAAATCTGGGTGTCCGGCGCAAGCGTGGCGCAGGGATACTGGCATCGCTGGGAGCAAACCAAGCAAGTTTTCCATGCCTATCTCGCCGACACCGGAGAAGGACCGTTTTTGCGGACAGGGGATTTAGGCTTTATTCAAGCAGGTGAATTATTCGTTACTGGTCGCCTCAAAGATGTGATCATCATCCGGGGACGCAATCACTATCCCCAAGATATCGAATTGACCGTCGAGCGCAGCCATCCCGCATTACGTCCTGGTGGTGGTGCAGCATTCTCGGTGGAAGTAGGAGGGGCAGAAAGATTAATAATTGCCCAGGAAGTAGAGCGCCGTTACCTCCGTCATTTGGACGCGGATGAGGTAGTCAGTGCCATCTGTCGCGCTGTCGCCACAGAACACGAGTTGCCAGTACAGGCGATCACCCTGCTTAAAACGGCGAGCCTTCCCAAAACCTCTAGCGGAAAAATCCAGCGTCATGCCACGCGCGAAGGTTTTTTGAACCAAAGCCTACCAGAAATTACGCACTGGGAGCGTCCTGAAGGAGATGAAAGCCTGTTCCCAGCAGAAGGGCACAGCAAAGTGGAGGCTCACGTTCACCGCCAAATCGCTGCGGTGCTGGCTTTGCCTCATTCAGAACGGCTGGATGGGCGGCGATCACTCCTAGAATTAGGTCTCGACTCCCTAACATCGGTGGAGTTGCGTAATCGCCTGCAAACTAGCCTTGGTTGCTCTCTACCAGCCACCCTGAGTTGGGACTATCCCACCATTAACGACTTGATCGCCTATCTAGAGAGGCGGGTGCTGGAAACCGGAACAGACAGCGAAAGCAAAGGGCTTGCGATGATCGCACGCGATCGCCAACGTGGCGAGGAGTGGCAATCCACTAGCGTCGAACACCTGTCGAGCGAGCAAGTCGAGGCTTTGCTAAACGAAATGCTGAATCAAGTTGGAAGTGAGGAGTGAGGGGTGAAGGTTGCAGGTTAAAGGTTCAAGGTTCAAGGTTTGTTCCCTAGCTCCCCCTGCTTCCCCTGCTCTCCCAGCTCCCCCTGCTCACATCCTCACCTTATTGTTGAATTTGGAGCGAAGCGACGTGACTCAACTGCCCCCAGAAATTGCCAACCTTAGCGACACCGAAAAGCGATCACTGCTAGCGAAACTGCTACGAGACAAAGCGAGGCAAGAGCGCACGTTTCCCCTCTCTTTTGCCCAACAGCGATTGTGGTTTCTCGACCAACTCGAACCAGGGAGCCACGCCTACAATATTCCGGTTGCTGCGCGACTCAGTGGTGAACTGGATGTCACCGCGCTAGAGTCTGCCCTGAATGAAATTGTCCGGCGACACGAGGTTCTGCGTGCCACCTTCCAAACTGATGATCGCGGCGATCCCGTGCAAGTGATCGAACCTGAACTAACTCTGTCTTTAGCAGTAATTGACCTGCGTGCGCGCTTGCAAACCGAATCCGAGGAGAGTGTGGTTAGAGAGCGCGCCACTCAAGAAGCGCAACACCCCTTCGACTTGAGCCACGCCCCCCTAATTCGGGCGAATTTGCTCCGGTTGGCGGATGCCGAGCATGTCATTTTGCTGACTCTACATCACATTATTGCCGATGGCTGGTCGATGGGCGTACTGGTGCGAGAACTCGCCGCACTCTACGAGGCATTTTCTCAAGGAGAACCTTCCCCTCTGCCAGAACTTCCCATCCAGTATGCGGATTACGCGGTTTGGCAACGGCAACACCTGCAAGGGGAAACATGGGACTCCCTGCTTTCCTACTGGCGGCAGCAACTCGGCGGTAGTCCTCCCACACTCAAGCTCCCGACGGATCGCACTCCCTCTGCTGACAAACCCCCCGAAGGCGCGACACTCCCCTTAAAACTCCCGGCAGAACTGTCACCCAAGCTGAAAAAGCTGTGCCAGGAGGAAGGTGTCACCCTGTTCATGGCGTTACTAGCAGCGTTCCAAACCCTACTGCATCGCTACTCGAACCAAGAGGATATTCTCGTCGGCACGGATGTCGCCAATCGTCAACGCGAGGAGACAGAACCATTAATCGGTTTTTTTGTCAACCTCGTGGTGCTGAGAACAGATTTTTCCGGTAATCCCACCTTCCGGGAGTTATTGAGAAGAGTTCGCCAAGTTGCCTTGGGCGCTTACGCGCATCAGGAATTACCATTCGAGAAACTGGTTGAGGCGCTGCAACCAGAGCGACAAGCAAATCAAGTGCCCCTAGTTCAGGTACTTTTTGTCCTGCAAAACACCCCCATGCCCGCGTTTGAAACCTCAACGCTGTCCCTGAAATCGGTGGAAGTTAATGACCAGACCTCAAAATTCAATTTGGGACTGTTTGTGGGCGATCGCGAGGGTCAGTTGGTGGGCAATTGGCGATATCGCACCGATTTATTCGACACCAGCACAATTGAGCGACTCTCGCAAAACTTCGCAATGCTGCTAGAGAGTATTGTTGCTAATCCCGATACGCGATTGAACCAGTTAAAGCTTGAACCGGAAACCAACAACAAGCGAAAGCAGCGATCACCCCGCTTGAAAAAACTCAAGCATACTCAACCCAAGGCGGTGAGTTTCCCCAGTGAGGATCTAGTTAAAATCAGTGATTTAGAAGGAGAGTCTTTCCCCTTAGTGATTCAACCTGCTGCTGCGGAAGTGGAGCTAGCAGAATGGGCAAGCCAAAATCGGGAGTATTTGGAAAAGACGTTATTGCAGCACGGGGCAATCCTGTTGAGAGGATTTCAAACCCGCTCCGCAACTGATTTCGAGACAGTCGCGCAAGGGATTTGTCCCCACTTATTTGGTGACTACGGCGATTTACCCCGAGAAAGCATTAATGGTCAAGTTTACGGTGCTACCCCTTACCCGGCAGAGCAAGCGATTCGCTTCCACAACGAAAGTTCTCACATGCACTGCTGGCCTCAAAAACTATTTTTCTGCTGCCTCAGCGCTGCTCAGGAGGGAGGTGCAACGCCCATTGTTGACTGTCGCCGCATTTATCAGCAACTCGAACCGGAAATCCGGGATCGATTCGAGCGCAAGGGATTGATGTATGCTCGCAATTACACAGAAGGGCTAGATGTGAGCTGGCAAGACTTTTTCCACACGGATGATCCCTCGCAAGTCGAGGAATTCTGTCACGCAGCCGGAATCGAGTTCGAGTGGAAAGGGGACAATTGCCTTGCCACGCGCCAGTACAGTCCCGCAGTGATTCAACATCCCCAAACCGGAGAAAAAGTCTTTTTCAATCAAATCCAACTCCACCACATCGCTTGCTTGGAACCCACTACGCGATCGTCTCTGCTTTCGCTGTTTTCACCGCAAGACTTGCCGCGCCACGTTTTTTATGGGGATGGCACGCCCATTTCGGATGAAGAAATACAGGCTGTGCTTGCCACTTACGAGCAAGAAGCGCGCCGCTTTCAGTGGCAAGAAGGTGACATTGTGATCCTGGATAATATGATAACCGCGCACGGGCGCGATCCCTACCTCGGAGATCGAAAAGTTGTTGTTGCAATGGGGGAGATGATCTCTAAACAAGCACTCTCCTAGCTAGGCACGAATCGCACCATAACCTTATACCAAGTTGCATTAATGAAGGCAACTCTTTCTTCCCCTGCTCCCCCTGCTACCCGTGCTACCCGTGCCGACAGAAAATTACACCTGTGAGCGCAACTTAGTATCACCATACCCCATCTACCTTTAGAGCCATGCAGACACAGACCATTGAAGGTTTCCAACTCTCATCCCAACAAAAACGCCTGTGGAGGCTGGAACAAGCGGAACCCCACCTTGCTTTCCGCGCTAGATGCCTCGTTTCCATCACCGGAGAACTTGATCGCGCCAGACTCTTTGCCAGTCTGCAAATAATTAGCGATCGCCACGACATTCTTCGTGCCACTTTTCACCGCCACGCGGGGATGAAATTTCCCCTGCAAGCGATCGCAGCAAGTAGTTCCCCTGACTGGAGTGAGTCGGATATGCGCAACTTGTCTCCCCAACCGCAAGCGGAAAAGATTGAGGAACTTTGGAGGCAAGAAGCCAGCATTAAGCCTGAGTTAGAGCAAGGATCTCCTTGGCGAGTATCCCTGCTACAACTTGCTGAGGAAAACCATCTCTTGCTATTCAGCTTGCCGACAATTTGCGCGGATGCGAAAACCCTAGCGATTGTAGTGGAGGAAGTTTGCGAACTTTATGCAGCCGGCGGTGAAGCCGAGTGGGAGGATATTGTTCAATATACCCAATTTTCGGAATGGCAGCAGGAACTATGGGCTGATGAAGAAGCCGAAACCGGGAAAGCCTACTGGCAACAGCCTTATTTATCTCATCCGCCTGTAGTGAAATTGCCCACAGAAAGACAGCCGCATGCTAGTAGGGGGGACTCGGCGAGTCGCCCCTACATTCCGGCGAATCGACCTTCCGGGATGATCGCGCCAAAATTACTCGCAAAAATCGAAAACCAAGCGCAACAACTCAATTCTTCCCTCTCGGATTGGTTATTAGCTTCCTGGCAAATTCTTTTGTGGCGACTCTCAGGAGAAAGCAATCTCGTTGTCTACTACGGCAGCGACGGCAGGTTCGATGAGGAACTGGAAAACACTCTCGGACTGTTGGCGAAATGGCTGCCCATTCACACGCACCTCGATGCCACTAAGCGATTTAGTGAGGTAATCGAACACGCCAGGGAGTCTCGAGAAGAAGCAGAGGAATGGCAAGACTATTTCGAGGGCGAGTCTCAAAGTGATCGCATTGGTTTCGAGTTTTTAGAACTTCCTGAACAGTCCCATGCAACAGGCGTTACCTTTGCAGTAGAACGCTTGGACGTGCGTAGCGATCGCCTCAAACTCTGTCTTACTTGCTATCGTCAGCAAGGGAGAGTGAACCTCGCTTTTGATTACGAATCTGCCTATAGTAAGGAAGCGATCGCCCGTCTTGCAGAAAGATTCCAAACGCTGCTCGAAAGCACTGTCGAGGATCCCCAATCCCGCATTGACCAGTTAGCAATTGTCGGTGAAAACGAGCGCTCACAACTATTAGTTGAGTTCAACCAGACGCAGCGGGACTTTCCATCACAGCAATGCCTGCACCAGCTCTTTGAAGAGCAAGCATTCCGTTTCCCTGAACGAGTCGCACTGCAATTTCAAACAGAACAACTAACCTACGCGCAACTGAACCTACGCGCTAACCAATTAGCCCATTACTTGCAACAGCTCGGTATCGGTTCCGAAACCCTGGTTGCAATTGGCTTGGAACGCTCTCTAGACGCGATGGTTGCCCTCCTAGGGATTCTCAAAGCCGGGGGAGCCTACCTGCCCTTAGACCCCGCGATGCCCACAGAACGCTTGGAGTTGATGCTCTCCCAGGCAGGCGCATCCGCTTTAGTAACGCAGCGGGGACTAATCGAGGAATTGCCGCCCGTGGAGATGCCAGTGGTTTATTTAGACGACGAAGAGGCGATCGCGCAGTTCCCCACCGAGAATCCCACCAGTGCAGTCGTGCCCGACAACCTCGCATATGTCATTTTTACCTCCGGTTCTACCGGGAAACCCAAAGGCGTGGCAGTGGAACATCGCCTGGTCTTAAACTACCTCCACGGTGTCACAGAACAATTGCAGCTTCCTGCAGACCGAGATTACGCGACGGTTTCTACCCTTGCTGCTGATTTGGGCAACACCGCCATTTTCCCTGCACTTTGTCAAGGGGATGTTTGCACGTCCTCTCGGAGGAATGCGTTACTGACCCCGCCGCCTTAGCGGACTACTGCCAAAGTTACCCCATCGACTGCTTGAAAATTGCGCCCTCTCATTTATCTGCGCTGCTAACCTCCGAGCGCAGTGGCGAAATTCTACCCCGCCAACAATTAATCCTTGGTGGCGAAACCGCTCGTTGGGACTTAATTGAGCGCATCCAACAGCACGCGCCTCCCTGTCAAATCCATAATCACTACGGTCCCACCGAAACCACAATTGGTGTTTTGACTTATCCCGTAACATCTCACCCAGCGCAAACTGTCCCCTTAGGTCGTCCCCTTCCCAACACTGAAATTTATCTTTTGGATCAGCACTTGCAACCCGTTCCTCTGGGCGTTCCCGGAGAAATCTACATCGGTGGCGCAGGAGTCGCACGCGGCTACATCAACCAACCCGAATTAACCGCAGAACGCTTTATCTCTCATCCCTTCCGTTCTAAGGGACGAGTGTATGCCACTGGGGATCAGGCACGCTACCACGAAGACGGAACCCTGGAATTCCTGGGACGAGTGGATGACCAAGTTAAGGTGCGTGGCTTTCGAGTCGAGTTAGGAGAAATCGAGGCAGTGCTGACACAGCATCCCGCATTGCAAGAGGTGACGGTGGCAGTCAGAGAAAACGAACGGGGCGAGACGCAATTGGCAGCCTATGTTGCACTGAAAACGGGACAAACTGCGACAAGCGATGATATGCGCGAGTTCGTGCGCGAGCGACTCCCAGATTACATGGTTCCCGCCACTTTCACGACGCTCAAAGCCTTACCGAGAACGCCCAGTGGCAAAATTGACCGTCAATCCCTCCCCGCACCGGAACCAGAGACTTCCGCAGCAGCAGAAGAGCGCGTCGCACCGCACACCTCAGTGGAGAAACAGCTTGCTGAGATCTGGGAAGGAGTTTTGCAAGTTGATAATGTCGGTGTTAATGCCAATTTCTTCGATCTTGGGGGACATTCCTTGCTCGCTACCCAGGTGATGTCGCGCGCGCGAGCAGCATTTGGGATCGAGATTCCGCTGCGTTACTTGTTTGAGGCTCCCACTGTTGCTCAACTGGCGATCGCGATCGAGCAAACTTTGACAGAGCAAGCCGACGACGCAGAATTGTCCCAACTCCTGGCAGAAATCGAAGAGTCATAAAAATCAAAAATGCAAAATGCCTTGGGTTCGTGCCTCTTAATTTCGGAGGGCTGCGTGCTGAATTCAACCCGCGCGCCTTGTAGGTTCCCCGTCCTTCAACTTTTGCCCTTTGCCTCTTGCCTTCATTATCATGACTGATATTGCCAAGCGCCTTGCTGACCTTTCCCCCGAAAAACGCGAGCGACTGCTCAAGCGACTGCAAGCGCAGCAGAAAAATACATCCGCGCCACCCATATCACGCCAGCCGCGCGGCGATAAGCCTTCTTTCCCGCTCTCCTTTGCCCAACAACGCCTCTGGTTCCTTGACCGATTAGAGGCAGGGAGTCCTTTCTACAACGTTCCCGGCGTATTGGAAGTCACGGGGCGACTAGATGCACAACTCCTAGAATCGTGCTTCAGCGAGATCGCACGTCGTCACGAAATCTTGCACACGCGCTTCGATATGAAGGATGGTCAACCCGTTCAAATCATCCAGCCTTCCTCTCCCCTAGAAATCCCCGTTATCGACCTCCAGGATATCCCGGCAGCCCAGCGGTGGGAGCGGGCATTATACCTCGCGCGTGAGGAGGCAAGAACGCCTTTCGACTTGCAACAGTTGCCATTGTTGCGAATAACCCTACTAAAGTTATCCCAGGAGCACCATCTCATGGTCTTTGTCGCGCATCACATCGTTTCTGATGCTTGGTCGCGCGGGGTCATGCTGCATGAGTTGACGACGCTTTACCACGCCTTCGCCGCTGGGGAGCCTTCTCCTTTACCAGAATTACAGATTCAGTACGCCGATTTTGCGGTTTGGCAGCAGCAGTGGCTACAAGAAGCGGGATTGCAAGCGCAACTTGGGTATTGGAAAGCTCAGTTAGGCAACCTGCCTCCTGTGCTGGATTTACCCGCCGATCACCCGCGTAGCGATCGCCAAACCTTCCGGGGGGCGCAGTACCAGTTTACTCTCCCGCCAGAGATGACCAAGGCGCTGCAATCCCTAAGCCAGCAACAGGAAGCCACACTTTACATGACCCTACTGGCGGCGTTTCAAACCCTGCTATACCGCTACACAGGAGAAGTCGATGTCGCCGTTGGTTCACCGATTGCCAACCGCAACCGCCCCGAAATCGAAAATTTAATCGGCTTTTTCGCTAACACGCTGGTTTTACGCACGGACTTATCCGGCGATCCCTCATTCCTAAAATTGCTAGAGCGCGTTCGGGAGGTAGCTCTCGCTGCCTACTCTAACCAGGATGTTCCCTTCGAGAAGCTAGTGGAGGAGCTGCAACCAGAGCGTAATTTGAGCCACTCCCCCTTATTTCAAGTGCTATTTTCGTTCCACGACATTCCCGTGTTGCCGGAGCTGCCCGGATTGACGTTCGAGCTACTAGAGATGGATAGCGGCACGGCAAAATTCGATCTTAGCCTGCTTACCCGTCTGGATACCCAGCAGGTAACAATCATTGCCACTCTGGAGTACAACCTGGATCGGTTTGAGGAAGGGACGATTGCTCGCCTGGCTGAGTGCTTCCAAAGCTTACTCACCGATATCGTGGCACAGCCGGAACAACCGATCTCGGCACTGTCCCTACTTTCCCCCGCCCAGCGGAAGGAAATTCTAGAGACTGGGAACGACACCACCGTCGCATATCCTGAGCAAGACGTTTGCCAGCTTTTCGAGGAACAAGCCACACAAACCCCGAATGCGATCGCTGTAACCCAAGCCCAAGCAAACCTCACGTATGATGCCCTCAACCGACAGGCGAATCAACTCGCTCACAAGTTGCAAGCCCTCGGCGTTCAACTGGATAGTCGCGTGGGGATTTGCCTAACGCGATCGCTTGCCCTGCCCGTTGCTCTTTTAGGTGTTCTCAAAGCAGGGGCAGCATATGTTCCCTTAGATCCGAGTTATCCGGAAGAGCGCTTGGCATTCATGATTGCAGACTCCGAAGCAGAAGTTCTCCTGAGTGAAGAGCAATTACTGGCAACCCTACCGCAAACCCATGCCACCATCCTCTGTCTCGACACAGATTGGCAAGCTATTAGTAGTGAAAGCGACCGCAATCTCGAATTCCTAGCCCGATTAGATACTCTCGCATACGTAATCTACACCTCCGGTTCCACGGGAAAACCCAAAGGTGTTGCCATGAGTCACCATCCCTTGAGCAATCTCATCCACTGGCAAAGCCAGCACTCTAGCCTGAAACCAGGCGCGAAAACCTTACAATTCGCTTCTGTGAGTTTCGACGTTTCCTTTCAAGAGTGCTTCGCTACCTGGAGTGCCGGAGGTACGTTGGTGTTAATGCCAGAAGAGGTGCGCCGCGATCCCAATCGCTGGTTAGATTTGCTGATCAAGGAGCGAATCGAGCGGCTATTCCTACCATTTGTGGCACTAGGGCAATTGGCAGAAGCAGCAGAACGTCGAAGAATTGTTCCTGAGCATTTGCAAGAAGTGATTACAGCAGGGGAGCAGTTACAGATTACTCGTCCAGTTAGAAGTTTTTTCCAAGCGTTACCCAACTGCACGCTGCAAAGCCAATATGGTCCCTCGGAAAGTCACGTAGTCACTGCATATACCCTGAAAGGAACGCCACAGGAGTGGCAGCTTTTGCCTCCTATAGGTGGCGCGATCGCCAATGCGGAAGTTTTCATCCTGGATCATCAACAGCAACCCGTACCCATCGGCGTTCCGGGAGAGTTGTGTATCGGTGGTATCTCTCTCGCGCGAGGCTATCTCCATCGCCCCGAATTAACCGCCGAACGCTTTATTGCCCATCCCTTTCGTGCCGGCGATCGCTTGTACAAAACAGGGGACTGGGGGCGCTATCTCCCCGATGGGAATATTGAGTTTCTGGGGCGCGCGGATGGACAGGTAAAACTGCGCGGTTTCCGAGTGGAGTTAGGCGAACTCGAGGCAGTTTTGGGACAACACCCTAATATTAAGGCGGTGGTTGCAACGGTAAGAGAAGACACGCCGGGGAGTCTTGTTGCCTACATTGTTCCTCGTACCAATCACACAGAAAACGACTGGCGCACCTTTGTCAAGTCCCGTCTTCCCAATTACATGGTGCCCGCTAGCTTTGTCATTTTAGATGCGCTTCCGCTAACGCCCAGCGGTAAAGTGGATCGCCGCTCTTTGCCCAAACCCGAAAGCGATCGCCCAGCCTTAACTACGGATTACGTTGCACCTAGAACGGAACTAGAACGGCAAATTGCCAGCATTTGGCAAGAGATTTTGCAGGTGGAGCGCGTCGGTATCCACGATAACTTTTTCGATCTGGGTGGGCATTCTTTGCTAATCGCTCAACTCGGCGATCGCCTGCAAGGGGTTCTGCAACGCGAAATTCCCCTGGCGACGCTATTTCAATATCCCACCATCGCTGCTTTTACCGAGTCTTGGCAGCAAACGCCGCAGGCTCAACCTGAACAGCGAACAACGCAAGCGAGAGGGCGATCACGCCGCGAAAAAATGCAGCAGCAACGACAGCGACGGCGGAGGAAGTGAAGTTTCCTTTGTAGCGGCACTGCCAGATCGTGAAGGCAGCAGAGGGGCAGGGGAGCAGAGGAGAACAATCTGGCTAGTGTGTACAGACATGATTCCGAAACTGTGCAATGCCCTTTGAAAGAAACTTTGCCAAGCAGAACCAGGATTAAATTAACAAGGGAAGGGTTAACTATGACTACAGACGAGCAACTAACGACTACTAGCGACGTTGCCATTGTTGGGATGGCGGGACGATTTCCTGGTGCACGTACTATCGATCAGTTCTGGCAGAACTTGCGTGATGGAGTGGAGTCGATCAAATCCCTGAGTGAGGAAGAACTGGCATCTGCTGGGATTAGCCCTGACGTTTTCAACCAACCGAATTACGTCAAAGCTGCCCCTACTCTCGACAACAATATTGCTGAATTTGATGCTACTTTCTTCGGTTTCAGTCCTCGTGAGGCGGAAATGCTCGATCCCCAACAACGCTTTTTCTTAGAAGGCGCGTGGGAGGCGTTGGAAAATGCTGGTTATAGTCCGCGAACTTATGGTGGCGTGCCGGGGTTTACGGCGGTGTGGGCAGGAATACGTATTTGTTATTTAACCTCTATCCCAACCTCGCTCCCTTGGACTCCACTGAGGCATTCCAAACTTTAATTGGTAATGATAAGGATTTCCTCACCACGCGTGTTTCTTATCTGTTAAATCTCAAAGGTGCGAGTGTAACGGTACAAACTGCTTGCTCTACTTCGCTAGTGGCAGTTCATCTCGCTTGCCAAAGCTTGCTTAACGGGGAAAATGACCTTGCCCTTGCCGGGGGGGTGTCGCTGAAAGTCCCCCATCGTTGCGGCTATTTCTATCAAGAAGGGGGGATTTATTCCCCAGATGGTCACTGTCGCAGCTTTGATGCGAATGCCCAAGGCACTGTAGGGGGCAGCGGGATGGCAATCTTGGTTTTGAAGCGACTGGAAGATGCGATCGCTGATGGCGATTCAGTTCATGCTGTCATTAAAGGTTCCGCAGTCGCTAACGATGGTGCGGGAAAAGTAGGATACACTGCTCCCAGCGTGCAGGGGCAAGCCGAGGTGATCGAGGAAGCACTGGCTGTCGCTGATGTTAATCCCGAAACCATTCAATACGTGGAAACCCACGGCACGGCTACCCCGCTTGGCGATCCCATCGAGATCCAGGCGTTAACCCAAGTGTTCCGAACTAGAAGGGGCGAACCGCCGGGTCGCCCTTACTGTGCGATTGGTTCTGTCAAGAGCAACGTGGGTCATTTAGACGCAGCAGCTGGAGTCGCGGGGCTACTCGAAGCTGTCTTGGCACTGAAGCAGCAGTTAATTCCGCCAAGCTTGCATTTCCAGGAACCCAACCCCGAAATTGATTTCACCGAGAGTCCTTTTTTTGTTAATACCCAACTGTTACCCTAGCAACGCGATACCACGCCGCGCCGTGCGGGGGTAAGTTCCTTTGGAATTGGTGGTACGAACGCACACATTATCTTGGAAGAAGCCCCACCAATAGGGAACGAGGGGACAGTTTCAGGCGCACAACCACTCTCCGAGTCTTCTCCTTCCCGTCCCTGGCAACTGTTACTTCTCTCTGCCAAAACCGCAACTGCGTTAGATGCAGCAACTAATAACCTCAAAGCGCATCTAGAGGGCAATCCTGATCTTAACCTTGCAGATGTTGCCTACACGCTCCAAGTTGGTCGTGAGGCATTTCCTTACCGGAAAACAGTGGTATGCCGCAACAAGGAGGATGCGATCACCACTCTATCAGGGAATGGGATGCAAAGGCAGGAACGCTGCGAAACGAGTGATCGCGCCTGCGTTTTTCTCTTTCCCGGACAAGGGGCGCAATATATCAACATGGGGCGAGAGCTGTACGAGGGGGAACCTGTCTATCGCGCCTCAGTCGATTGGTGCGCGGAATGGCTCGTCTCTAGGCTGAACCTAGATCTCGGTGAGTTGCTCTATCCCAATGCCTTCGTGCAGCCAGAACAGCTCCAACAAACGGCGATCGCCCAACCTGCTCTTTTCGTTGTCGAGTATGCCCTAGCTCAATTGTGGCGTTCCTGGGGAGTTCAGCCCCAAGCAGGAATCGGGCACAGCATCGGCGAGTACGTGGCGGCTTGTCTCGCGGGCGTTTTTTCCCTAGAAGATGCCTTGATGCTGGTTGCTGAGAGAGGGCGGCTGATGCAACAAATGCCAGGTGGAGCGATGTTGAGTGTGGTGTTAAGCGCGGAAGCTGTCGAACCCCTGCTGGGGGAGCGTCTTTCCTTGGCGGCGATCAACGCGCCATCCCTGTGTGTAGTGTCAGGTGATGAAGACGCGATCACCAATCTGCAATCCCAACTCCATGAGCGAGGAGTTGCCTGTCGCCCTTTGCAGGTTTCCCATGCCTTCCACTCTTCCCGGATGGCTCCTGCGGCGGAACAATTCGCCCAAGTTGTCAAGCGTGTCTCACTCTATCCTCCGCAAATTCCCTTCATTTCCAATCTTACGGGAACCTGGATTACTGAGGAGGAAGCGCTCGATCCCCACTACTGGGCGCAACAGCTCTGCCAACCTGTTCTCTTCTCGAGTGGCGTGGCGGAACTACTAAAGTTAGACAACTCGGCTCTGTTGGAGGTGGGACCAGGACGAACTCTAACTACTCTCGCACAACAGCAGCGAGACTCCACTCAGGTTGTCCTCACTTCCACGCGCCATCCCAAAGAGCAAACCTCGGATACTGCCCACATTCTCGATACCCTTGGCGGACTGTGGCTGGCGGGCGTTGCCATCGACTGGCAGGGATTTTACGCTTCACGCCATCGCCGTCGTATCCCTTTGCCCACCTATCCCTTTGAGCGCCAACGATATTGGGTAGAAGCGCGTCCTGAGCATCCCCCACTCCAGAGGAAGAACTCCCATCTTGCCGAGTGGTTCTATACTCCTACCTGGAAACAAGCGCCGCTACTGGGAAATCCTCTGCCTGATTCGGAGTCTCGCTGGTTGGTGTTCCTCGATTCCGAAGGGATGGGAGATGCCCTCGCAAGTCGTTTGCAGCAGTGGGGAAAGTCTGTGATTACGGTTGCTGTGGGAGAGCAATTTACCCAGCTTGGAGAAAACGCATACGCGATCACCCCAACCGCAGCAGCGGATTACCAAACCTTGTGGCAAGAATTGGAAGCTAGCGATCGCCTGCCTGACCAGATTGTCTACCTCTGGGGTATCACGCCTGAGCGCTCCCTAGACAATCTCGATAGCGGATTTTACAGCCTGCTATCTCTTGCCCAAGCAATGGGAAGATATGCTTCCAGGGAAACAATCTCCCTGACGCTGGTAACTAGCCCCACGCATGACATTACTGGGAGTGAAGTTCTCTTTCCTACCCAAGCCACTTTACAAGGCGCGTGCCTCGTCATCCCTCAAGAGTACCCAGGTGTTAGCGCTGGCACGATTGATATGGAAGTTCCTCCCGAATCCGCACAAAAAGCGAGACTCGCCGAGTCACTTCTCCACGAAATTGCTACTTCCCCTCCCGAACCGATTGTCGCCTATCGTGGTCGCCATCGCTGGGTGCAATCTTTCGATTCCATGCCGCTAGAGAGGACAGGCGAAACACCCTCGCCGCTCAGAACAGGGGTGTTTACCTGATTGCAGGCGGTTTGGGCGGTATGGGCTTAGTGTTGGCGGAGTATCTTGCTCGTGCCACGAACGCCAAGCTCGTTTTAGTTACTCGTTCTGGTTTGCCAGAGCGGGAGGAAAAAGACGCGGGGAGCAGAGGAGCAGGGGCTGTGAAGCATTTAGAAGAACTGGGTTCCCAAGTGCTGGTAATTAGTGCGGATATCAGCGATCGCGCCGCGATGCAAGCAGCAATCTTCCAGGCAGAAGCGCATTTTGGCTCTATCAACGGCGTAATTCATGCGGCTGGTGTTGCAGGAGGTCACACCATGCAGTTGCAAACCCAAAACCAAGCTGAGGAAGTCCTGGCTGCCAAGGTTCGAGGCACTTTAATCTTGGATGAATTATTGCGCGATCACGCCTTAGATTTCATGATACTCTGTTCTTCTCTCAGTGCCATTACTGGCGGCTTCGGGCAAAGTGACTACTGTGCTGCCAACGCCTTTCTAGATGCCTTTGCCCACTACCGTCGTGCCACGACAGGTCAACTCACTATCTCTATTAACTGGGACACTTGGCAAGAAGTTGGTATGGCTGTCAACACCGCTGTTCCCGAATTGCTCGCCCAGCGACGGCAAAACAACATCGACCTCGGAATTGCACCCAACGAAGGCACAGAAGCGTTCCGCCGCGTTCTCGACAGTAACTTCTCTCAAGTCGTTGTCTCCACCAAGGCGCTAGATGCAGTTATTGCTCAAAGTCGCGCCTCTGATTCTCTAAAGGAGAAACTCGCGCTCTTAGA
>PXPT01000188.1:0-16318 GCA_003021505.1 Cyanobacteria bacterium QS_4_48_99
CGCAACCGCCGCCGAGGTGTTGGCTGGCGCTGCCATCTCATTGCTGGGCTGTACCACTTCGAACTTTCCTTCTCTACTAGCTAATTTGTGCAAGAGGTCTAATAAAGCGTTGAGTTTCCCAAGTTTCCTAAAGCAACTATCCTACCCTCTCGCCAACTGGGAAAAATTGCCGAAGAGTTTTTTATGAATGTCGCGCTGATTGTAGGCAATGCCGAAACCATCGTCAAAAAGCTTAACAGATGAGCATTCAAGAGTGTGTTGCAATGATTACTGGTGGTGGCAGGGAATTGGTAAAGCGATCACCCGCAAATTTTTGGAAGCAGGAGCGAAGGTAATCATTGCTGAGATTGATTCGGAAGCTGGCTTAAAAACCCAGTCTGACTACAGCCATTTCGGTGAAATTCGATTTGTCCGCACCGATATAGCGAGTGAAGCGGAACTTAAAGAAGCGATCGCAGAAACCGTAAAATCTTTTGGTCAATTAGATATCTTAGTAAATAATGCGGCTATTTCTAACCCAGAAAATGCTCCCATCACCCGGTTAAGCCTGGAAAGCTGGAACCAGTTCATGGCAGTCAATCTTACTGGTGCTTTTCTCTTTACCAAGCACGCTGTTCCCCATTTGCAGGTTAATGGAGGCGTAATTATCAACATTGCCTCAACCCGAGCTTTGATGTCAGAACCCCACACTGAAGCCTATTCGACTGCCAAGGGGGATCTGGTTGCCTTAACCTATGCCCTGGCTAACAGTCTCGGTCCCCAGATTCGAGTCAACTGCATCAGCCCTGGCTGGATTGAGGTGAGCGAGTGGCAAAAGCAAGCCTTCGACCCCCAATTGAGCGAGCAAGACCACCAGCAACATCCCGCAGGTCGTGTCGGAAAGCCAGAAGACGTGGCGGCGATGGCTCTAGATCTAGCCTCTGAACAAGCTGCTTTCATCACCGGAGCTGACTTTGTGGTCGATGGCGGCATGACGCGAAAAATGATTTACCAGTAGTTGCTGCCGGTAAATGCGGAAGTGATGGCACTTTCCGGTTTTGACAAAACAATTAAAAATTGGAATTTCCAATTTTGCATTTTGTGAGGGCTTAATTTCGGAGGGGTTGTGGTTCGAGGTTCCCTCGAACCTTTAAAAGCCCCGTAAGGTTTCCTATCGGCGATCAGTGGTGTGCCGAAGTACTTCGGCACCCAGCGCCTCCGAAAATGTAAGAAGCCCGAACCGAAGGCATTTTTCATTTTGAATTGGAGCGAAGCGACAGTAACGAGATGAACTCCCATACCACTCCCCTAACAGACATTATCGCCAAGCAGATTGCAGCAACCCCTCAGCAGCGCATCACCTTCTCCCATTTCATGGACTTGGCGTTATATCATCCTCAATATGGTTACTACAGCTCCGGCACTGTCGAAATTGGTTCGCAGGGGGACTTTTTCACCTCTACTTCGGTGGGGGCAGACTTAGGTGAGTTACTAGCCGAGCAGTTTGTGGAGATGTGGGAAATTCTGGGGCATCCTCGTCCCTTTACGCTGGTGGAAATGGGTGCAGGGCAAGGGCTGTTGGCAGCAGATATTCTCCATCACCTACAGCAGCATCATCCAGACTTACTGGAAGCCCTCAACTACGTCATCGTCGAGCAGGCAGCAGCACTAATTACCCAACAGCGGAAATTATTACAACCCTGGATTGACAAAAATATCCATATATGCTGGCGCGACCTAGGGCAGATTCCGCAAGATTCTATTACAGGCTGCTTTTTCTCCAACGAGCTAGTTGATGCATTGCCGGTGCATCGCGTCGCTATCGAGCAAGGACAGTTACGGGAAATCTATGTCACGACTGCCGACAAGGAAGGGGAGGGAGTCCAGTTTGTGGAGGTTAGTGGTGAACCTTCAACGCCTCGGTTAGAAGAGTATTTTCAACAAGTAGGCATTAATTTACCTGCTAATGCCTATCCCGATGGCTATCGCACTGAGGTCAATTTAGTCGCATTAGATTGGCTGGCAACAGTTGCTAATTGCTTGCAGCGGGGATATGTCCTAACGATTGATTATGGTTACGCTGCCCAGCGTTACTACACGCCCCAGCGGCGCGAGGGAACCTTGCAGTGTTACTATCAGCATCGCAGCCATGACGATCCCTATACTAATATTGGGCATCAGGATATTACCGCTCACATAGACTGGACTGCCCTGGAACATCAGGGGAAAAGGTGCGGCTTGCAAGAGGTGGGGTTTACGAAGCAGGGCATGTTTTTAATGGCGCTTGGGTTAGGCGATCGCTTATCTGCCCTCTCCAGTGGAAATTTAAGCGTCTCGGAAGTGCTGCAACGTCGGGATGCACTCCATCAATTGATTGACCCTGCGGGACTAGGAGGATTTGGTGTATTGGTGCAAAGTGGTGGTTTGAGTGAAAAAGAGCAGGAGCGATCACTCCAAGGATTTCAGATACCGGACAGTCCTTAGTCCGTAGTCATTAGTCCTTAGTAGCTAACGCATATATAGTTTGACTATTAGTTACTAATGACCAATGACTTATGACTCATAACTCATGAGTATGGTTATTTAACCGAACTTAAGATTAAGCATTCCCACTACCGCCTTCGCGAGTAGCGCTACTGCCACCAGCCTTGTCGTCCTGGCGGTTGCTACGACTGTTACTAACCCGCTTGACTAGAAAGAAAATGAGGAAAGTCATAACACTAATAATAACCAGCAGAGACAAGACAGAGAACATCAAGCTGGAGTTAAGCCACCCGCGTTGTTCACCATTGAGACTTCCTTTGGGAAACGCCACCATAACCCTTAAACCTTCGCGCGGCATTAGGAGCCGAGTAGCGGAGAACGAAACCGTTCCCTTCTCTGTAAGTTGGGCATCGTAACTTAGCCCCTTTTCACCGGAGTAGCCTGTAGAGGCGTTGAAACGGATGCTGTCATCGGGAACCTGATCGGGTAGATGCACCTCTGCCCTAACTTTTTCCACCGGAAAGGGCCAGTCTTGACCTATAACATCCCAGGAAAACTGCTTGTAGTTCCCAAAAGACGCTAGTTGCCCCTTCGTAGCATAAGTCAGCGTGTAAGTGTAAACTCCTGGCTTTAATGGATTCTTCTGCCGAATTTCTACCACTTTCCTCTCCCCTTGGAGTTCTACGCGGTGGGGCGTCTTCTGCCCATTGCGTACTACCTTGAAAACATGAGCAGAGGAGGTAGAAAGTTTTCGCTGGATTCCTCGCTTAATCTCGTTGCCTTCTGCCCGTACCTTGATTTTTTCCTTTATTTGCAAGCTGCCGTCAGGGTAGACAATTATATCACTGCTAAAGCGTTTAATACGCTCTTGAGAGTCAGCAGCGCCCAGCAAGAAGGGCACCAGTAAAACTAAGGCAAGGTGAGGCAATCTAGCGGGTAGATTTCCACTGCGGTAGTTGGGGACTGGTAATTTGAATTTGAGTTGTTGCTTGGTCACTGGCAAACGATGCCGCTGAAAATTAAGCACGGCTGAACGAGTGCGAACCCATCTAGGAGCCGATTGTTGAAGTGTATGTCTCGCACCTAATTTGCGATCGCTTGCCGGAGGTGAAGTTCTCATTTGCAATCTTGCCGCTTGAGAAATAAGCAAACCGGGAATTCGGTAGCACAGGAGTAATTATTTATACCGTAATCTTGCTGGATCTGGACTGTCCTCAGCGAAATCACTGAAACCCCCTCTTCCTGACGTAGTGGTAATCTTGTTAGTTCTCCAAGCTTGCAGGGAACTCCACGCCACTATCCCACAATGCTATTTAAGAAAACTCACTCAGTTCAACCGATACGTATATCAAAAATCTCGATTAGCCCAATGGCGATTAGGTAGATTGCCACAACATAGTTGAGTATCCTCGGAAAAATGAGGACAAGGATACCAGCAATTAGAGCAATAATACCGTTAATGGAAAAGCTAGCGCTAGCTTGAGCTTCTTGTTGTGCTGCTTGTGCAAGTGTTATCCCATCAATCACGGCTGTTTCCCCCTATACTAGTGGCAGCGATCGCTTCTTTTAATCTATTTTCTAGTGCCTAGATTTTTATTTCCTTTTCGATTGATTCGCACTCCTCTGGGAAGCGTAGCGTATTCGGAGTAGAACTCCT
The DNA here is from genome assembly GCA_003021505.1 of Cyanobacteria bacterium QS_4_48_99. Classification (GTDB taxonomy): domain Bacteria; phylum Cyanobacteriota; class Cyanobacteriia; order Cyanobacteriales; family Rubidibacteraceae; genus QS-4-48-99. The sequence continues at coordinate 4,121 of PXPT01000188.1, forward strand.
AAGGTAAGTTGCTTCATGATCCAGTATGACACCGCAAGCACCACAAAAGTGATTCCTATTACTAACAAAGGTCGTTTATCGGTTAAATAATCGATGGTATGGAAAAGTACAACGTCGGGGTTTGTTACTATGTCCCAACTGTTGAATCGTAGGAATCTACCGAGGAAAATTCCCACAGCGCAGAGGGCATGAACTAATAACTCACTCCCAACAACGAACTTCCCAGCTCCCTGTTGTTTTAAGTAATGACCCTGATTAATCAAGGAGATAACATAGGCTTCAAACCCACACAATATTGCTGACACATGCAGGGGGATAAAGATCAAGGTAATTTCCCAAACTGAGTAGTCTGAGCGAATAGCAGCAATCAAGTGAATAACATCTGTCAGCATGTAGGGAGCGTTAGGTAAAAAAGCGATAAAAACAATTAAACCTATCCACCACAGAAATGAGCGTGACCTGCTTTGCCCTCGAAATAGCCAAAAGCTTAGTGCTAGCGGAATAAAAGCCAGAAATAAGTTCCAAAAAATCCAGCCACTGTAGTGCTGCTCAAATTCTTCTAATGCCTTAACAAGTGTTGATTCCATACCGATTTCCGCTTAGGCTCCACTAGAGTCGGCAATTGTTATAGTGAGAGCAAAAAAACACCAGACAACGAAGATATCAATGCAATCACTTCAGGCTGGAGTTAACCTGTGACTGATTGAGGTCCTTATCGTGCCTCATCTACTAACTCCGAATTTTCCAGCTAAGTTGAGCAACACAAGCAGTAACGCTTGCCTGCAATTATTCTTTCAGGGTATAATCTAGTCCCAACATCTTTCCTTCCACAATTAACACGCTTCTAAGAGATTGTCCCCATTCAGGAGAACGCCACGCGCAGACAAGGCAAATGAGTTCCCTCCCCATATGATTGAGGTAGGAAGATTCAGATGAGGTTAATCCATGATTGAACCAATCGGCGTAGAAACGCATTCGCTAGTGACCTCGTTGGGGAGAATGGTCTACTATACTCCTACCAAAATGCCCTGGCAGGAAGCTGGTGAGGCTAGCAGCGACCAGCGACCTACCCTAATATTTCTGCATGGCTTTGGTGGCGGCTCTTCTGCTTATGAATGGTCGAAGGTTTACCCAGCCTTTGCTTACCAGTATCGCGTTTTAGCACCAGACTTAATTGGCTGGGGTCGCTCGGAGCATCCCGAGCGGCGCTACCAAGTTGATGACTATATCAGCACCATCCAGGAGTTTATGGAGCAAACTTGTAGCGAGCCTGCCTTAGTCGTCGCTTCTTCACTGACAGCAGCTTTCACTATACGCGCTGCCATTCAGCGTCCCGATTTATTCCAGTCTCTCATTCTCACCACGCCTGCGGGGTTATCAGACTTTGGGCAAGACTATACCAGCAGCTTTTTTGCCCAGCTTGTTAGCACTCCCATAATCGACCAAATTCTCTATAGCACTGCGATCGCCACTGATGCTGGGATTCGCAATTTTTTGGAAAATCGGCAGTTTGCTCGCCCTGAGCGAATCCACCCCGAAATTGTGAATGCCTATCTCGAATCTGCCCTAAAACCGAATGCTGAATATGCTGCACTTTCTTTTGTGAGGGGAGATTTGAGTTTCGATTTATCTTTATATATCTCTCAATTGACCATTCCCACCGCGTTTATTTGGGGACAACAAACCCAGTTTATAGGTCCCCAAATTGGTAAACGGCTTGCCGACCTCAACCCGGAAGCAATCAAGGTATTTCAACCACTGGAAGATGTGGGGTTGACTCCCCAGTTGGAATTGCCGGCAGTGACCATTGGCTTAATCCGGCGATTTTTGCAGCTATTGACAGAGTGATTGGGGACAGTCCTTAGTCTGTGGTCAGTAGTCCTTAGTAGCTAACGCGTATAGAGTTTAACTGTGAGTAATCACATGAGTGATGACTAATGACCAATGACTATTAGGTTCCGCGTCTGCCATAGCTATGGGGATTTAACTGGAGTTTATCTCACTCCTGAATGCGGACATCAACGACGCTAGCGTTGAAGTTGTAGTTGAAGCCTTCTAGTTCAATTGGTGTCCCAATTTTTATTTTGTTGTTGCCCAAGACAGGACCACTTTCGGTGATTTGTGCCTTTCCGCCCATGGTCAAAAGCATACTTGTGCTATATTTTGATAATGGTGTTGGGTCGGGTCGGGTTTCGATGGAGCCATTGGGTTGCGGTACAGCAATAACGTTCGGTAGTGGTTGGACAGATTTAATCTCAACTTGACCGTAAGGTTGATTGCGGATGATGATGTTAGTCTTCTTTTCTTGGCGAAACTTACCCATTAGCGCATCAGGCTCGCTAACACGCAATCCCTGAACGATTATATCGACTTCGATTGGTTTTTTCCCGCTGACTTGCGCGACTGAACCGGAAGTGCCGGGAAAGAAAAATATTCCGATAATTGCTAAGAGAATGACTAAGGCAGCACCGAGATCCAGGATGCTGACCTTGCCGAATATCCGTCCTTGAGAATCCAAAATTTTCATGAGGTGATGGAGTCGCTTTTTTCTGAAGTGCTTAAGCTAATCCCCCACTCAAAAGACAGGGAGATTTCGCGAAACGTGGCTAATGGAGAATTGACAATTAGCCATTAGCAATCCCCCACATGAAAGAAGGGACTTCCACGCCGCCTTTTTGGTGAAACTGGCGTTATGCTACCACAACGACTACGGAAATCTCAGCACAATTTGGGTTTTGTTCCTCTGGTAAGAAGGAGTGGAACAGGTACGCTTATCAAAATAGTAGTAGAGAAGGAATTGCAACTTAAAACGCTTAAGTTACGTCTGTGATTAGTAAGTGTTAGTGTCATTTTTTACTTAAGCGAAATTGACTATGCTCGAACGATTTTCTAGCTTTTCCCAGCGTTCCCGGCGGCATTTGCTTTATGGATTATTGTCTGCGACGACGGCATTGAGCGTATGGGCGGGAACTCCCCAGCCAAGTTACGCCATTTCCTGGGTGGAACTCCTTCTTCAGGGCGCGCGAGTTTATCAGTTGTCCAACATGTCTGACGAGCAGGAAGTGAAACTGGGTAAGCAGATTAATCAGCAGATTAGCGATCAAGTTCAACTTTATCGCGGTCAAGAAGTTAATCAATATGTTAGCCGGATTGGTCAGCAGTTGGTAAGGTATAGTGATCGCACTGATATTCCTTATAAGTTTCAGGTGGTTGAAGACAGCAGTGTCAATGCCTTTGCCACGATGGGCGGCTATGTCTACGTCACGACTGGTTTGATTAAAGCGGCAGATAATCAAGCGCAACTAGCGAGTGTAATTGCCCACGAGATTGGTCATATTTCTAGTCGTCATTCAGTCGAACAAATGCGCCAAAGCGCGATCGCGCAAGGGGTGCTATCCGCTGCTGGAGTGAATCAAAGTGCAGCGGTTCAGATTGGGGTAGACCTGGCACTACAGCGCCCTAATAGTCGTGAGGATGAGTATGAGGCCGACGTGAGAGGACTCAGGATGATGCGACAGGCAGGCTATGCGCCTTCAGCAATGGTCAACTTTTTTGACGAGCTGAAGCAACAAGGCGGTTCTCCCCCCACGTTTTTAAGTGACCACCCGGCAGTCTCAGACCGCATTGAGGCTTTGAAACAGCGAATTGATTCTCCAAGTGGGGGAGGTGGGTTAAATGCTCAAGCCTATAAGCAGCAAATTCGTCCTCTGTTATAGTCATCAGTCATTAATCGTTAGTCACTACGGACTATTGACCATTGACTAAAGACTGCCCCGAAGGGGCCGGGAAGTTTTTATTGTGCGTAATCAAACGGATTTGATATAACGCTTTTGAGTCTATGACCACCGTAGCTCATCAGTCAATCGCGCTAGAAGAGTTTCTCAAACTGCCAGAAACCAAGCCTGCTAGTGAAGTTGTCGATGGTCGCATTTACCAGAAGCCTGTGCCCCAAGGTAAACACTCTCGGCTCCAACTAAAGCTTTGCAGTGCAGTTAATCAAGTCGCTGAGAATGGGCAGATTGCTCTAGCTTTCCCAGAACTGCGTTGTACCTTGGGGAGACGCTCCATCGTACTCGATGCAATGATTTTTTCGTGGGAACGCATACCTTTTGACGCGGAGGGAGAAGTTGAGAATGCCTTCGAGATTCCTCCCGATTGGACAATTGAAATTCTCTCGCCCGACCAAAGAGCAACCAAGGTAATTAGCAACATCCTGCACTGCCTCAAATATGGCACTCAGCTAGGGTGGTTGATTGACCCAGATAGAGCGCTTTGTGCTCGTATTTTTTCCGGGTAAGCAACCTGTGGAGTTGACTGGAGAGGAAAAATTACCCGTACCAGAATTTCTGGAGCTGGACTTGACAGTCGCTCAGGTGTTTAATTAGTTAAAGTCGGGATAGTGAGAAGGTTTAGTGTCACCTCCGTTTGATTGTCTGTCATAAAAATCTCTCCTTGTCCCCGCGTTTAGCCATCTCCGCGTCTGCCTTAACTAGGGGTGTTTAACTGGAGTTGATACTGATTAAAGCTCCATCCATCCCAACATCCTCAAGGCAAGCTTCCTGGTACGCCTGCGGGAAAATCTCCCAAACAATATCTGATGCCAAAGCCCATGCAGCAAACCTCGGATGCCCACTTGCAACAGCCAGATTGCCACGGGGATCAAAAGGATTAATAATAGCCATAGAGGATGGATCGATGCCAACCATCCCAGAAGAGGTAGCGCGACAACTGCAACAATCAGCGCTGATAGCACCCAAGCCAGCCTATGCCAACTGCCAGACGAGTGAGGGCGTAATTCCCTTAGAAGTTGCTCAACCAGCCAGTGGTGGGCAGAAATAAGCGTTAAAGCTAGTTGAGGGCGTTGTAGGGAATCGCTGCGAACTTGCTGAATGGCATCGCCATCTGGGAACATGATGCTCCGTATGAGGGCTTGGGAAGTTTTGCCCCGCTGGTAGTAAGTGGAGAAAGTTAGTCCAGACTGGAGATTATTTTCCCAGTCAAATAGAGCGTAATAGCGCAAATCTGCCAGTAACGGGCGAGAAATGTGGATGCGATCGCCGTTTGCTTTTGCTTGTTGAATTTGGCTAATCGTTTCTCTGTTTAAGTAGAAGCGAATGCCGTGAAATGCCACTCGTTGGCGAGTAATATTTTCTGTAACAAGTTGGATGCAGGAATCTAGATTAACACGAGAGGATTTGTGCTGGCGGCGCTTACGAAAACGAAGATGCTGCACGGAAAAACTTTAGCTTGTGCTGTTGGACGTATTTCGCTTGCCTACCCTCTCGATCATGTCCACGATGAATCCCAACAGTCCTCGCCATTGCACTCCTGCTGCCTGGACTCCCTCTCTGTGGATTTGCAGGATTAACTCTTTATGGGAATGGTCAAAGATTTCCTGGCTGTAACGATTGATAATATCACTATCGAGTTGCATTACAGTCTGGGCGTAGATGAGATCGGTTTTGACTGCCTTATGTGAGACTTGATCGGAAGTTTCCGATTCTTTTTCCTTAAATGCTTGGTTGCGGTGATCCAGAGCAGCTTTTAGTTCCCCAAGTTTACGCAAGCAACGCAAGAAACGAGCATTGCGGAGCAGCGTTTGAATTGTTGTTTGGGTAGGATCAGGGAGTCTGGGCTTGGTGTCATTCCTGGCTTGCTCGGAATCGTATAACTCAGAGTTGGGATCGCGCAAGAGTGAGACATATTCTCGCTCTATGTTAGTGCGGAGTTCCAAGTAGCGATCACGCAGAGATTCATGAACCCCCTGGTTTTGGAGATCCTTGCGAGAAATCATATACAGCTCCCGGTAAGTTTCCCAAGCAATAAACTTTTCTCCGGTAATGTGCTCGACAACCATAGTATTGACTTCCAGCGCCGTCGTTTCTCCCAGAAGTTTGTCCCACGAGTTAATCCAGTTGTCGAAGCTTTTGGGAGCGCGAGAACTTTTGCCCTTACTATTCCTCTGAGAGGTCAAACCTTTTAACCTCCCGAATTCTGGTTATCTTTGTAAGCATTGCTATCTGACGACTCTTGGGGGTTTTCCGCTTCGGTGTCCTCGGGCCAATCTGTGAAGAGTTCATCTTCCTGTTCGGAGGGGGAAGTCTCATTCTCAGACTCTTGTGGGGAATCGGTAGAGCGAAGGGGGTTTAGCCACGATATTCCCAGTCGTTTGCTCCAGCCTCCGCTTTCACGCCGATTCTGCTCAGTTGCCTCAGAGAATTCCTCATCATCGTCATCCCAATCCGTTGAGACTGATTCCGACTTCGGCGCTTCCATATTCCACTCCTTCTCTTGAGCCTCTGCTGAGTCGGTGTCTGACCAATCTTCCCATTCTCTCTGTGTCTGCGAAGTTGTTGTATCCTCCTCTTTTGGTTGGGAAGAACGGGTATTTTCTGGTTCCAGCCAATCTTGTTCAGTTCCTCGCTCCTGGGATTGCTCTGTTGGGGAGGAAGTTTCGGCATCGACTTCTAAATCTTCCAGGCTTAAAATTTCGTCTGCTTGCTCTTCCTCCTCTGTTTCTAGCTCCCCATCTGCCATCTCATCTGAGGGGGGTGGTTCTTCTGCCTCAGAAGTTGGCGTTTGCAAGGGAGCTTCGGCGGGAAAAGATTGCAAGACATCTAAGACGGAATCGTCCCATTCGTCAGTATCATCTAAATCTTCCTCCTCCTGTGGTTGGGAAGGCGGCGTTTCTTCAGCAGAGGTTTGAGGCTCCGAATGCGGTGCTTTTGCAGGAAGTGGCAGGTTCTCCATCCCCGATAACGCTGGCTGTTGCTGGAACCCTTCCCGCGTGTGCTGCTGTATGTCCATCACAATTGCGAACAGGGTTTGTAAACTCCCAATATTCTGCTGAATCGTCTGGTTGCCTTCTTTGACTTGTTCTAAGTGAAATTGTTGCAGCTCTCGATAGGGAGCATTGTTGAGAAACTGCTCGCCAATTTCATTTTCAAGCTTGCCCTCAATGAGATTAATGCGTGTTTGCAAGCGGGAGCTGGGAGTGATTTGCTCTGAGTCTGAGGCTAGTTGGGTAGTAATCTTTAACTCCATGGCTGGGCTCATTGCTAGAAGCAATGCCTGTTCGAGCTTGCCCCCTCTGAGTGCCTCTTTAAATTCTTCGCTCGACACCATAATGGTTATCTCCTCGTAAGTGCGAGATTTTTAGGAATAGTCTTGCTGCTCAGACGCAGAAAGAGCAGGCTTCTCCTGGGAATTATGATTTGATCCTTCGCTCAGGTAGGATCTCATCTTACTCAGGACAGCAAACATCTGTTGCAAGCTCTCCAAGTTTTTCTGGACTATCTGGCGTCCTTCTTTTACCTGCTCGAGGTGAAAGTTTTGCAGTTCTGCATATGGACCACTGCCGAAATATTCACTCCCCACTTCGTTGTCAACGTTACCGTCTACAATATTCATGCGGGTACGCAGGCAATGACCAGAGGTGGGTTTCTCATCCGATTGGTTGTCTGATTCGTCCGTAGACACCCAGGTGGTAATTTCTAACTCAATTGCTTCGCTAAGTGCCAGCGTGAGGGCATCAGTGATTTTACCTGCTTGGAGTTGCGCTTTGAATTCGTCACTGGCTGTCATTATTATCCTGTTCTAAATCACTACAGTCTCCATAGTAGGAGTCTGTTGCCAGAATGGAGCAAGGGCACTTGTCAATTCACAATTCGACGGGGCTTTTAAAGGTTCGAGGGAACCTCGAACCCAGCCCCTCCACTTCGCAATTTGTAATTGTCAACTGCAAATTGGTGTGACTCGTACAATCGTTCAACTGGAGGTGACGGAGCGTTTGCGTAAGGCTTCGGCGCGACGCTTGGCAGTGGCGTTGTTAGGCTCGTACTGTAGTGATTGTTCATAGGCTTCTAATGCCGGAGCCACTAGCTGCTTGCGTTCATAGACGTGACCAAGGTTATTCAGAGCTTTGACATATTCGGGGTTGAGCTTTAAAGCTTCTTTGTATTGGCGAACTGCTAGGTCATACTGCTCCTGAGCGAAGTGGGTGAAGCCCAGGGCATTGTAGACGAGGGCGCGGTTTTCTGGCTCTACTTCCTCCTTAGTGCTTAATGCTTTTTGAAAGAGCTTGGTTGCCTGCACGTACAGTTTTTTGTCTAAATAGAGAGTGCCTAGCTCGTAATATTCCTGAGCTGTACCTTTTTCCTTTTTCAGCTTGTTTTGCAGTTGTGAGAGTCTACTTTCGGTTTTGCGGGTTCGGAGAATTTGACGAACTATAAATATGGCAGTACCGGCAAGCAGAGCCACTAAAAAAGACAGATAAATCGCTGGGAGAAAATCATTCATAAGCTTGGAATGCACCGATGTAAGCTGCTATCTCTATTTTCAATGATGTGTAGAATCCCATTCTCGGATGAAATCAGTTCGATGAATAAAAACCCTCTCCGCGTCTGGAGCGTCCCCGCGTCCCCGTGTCTCCCTGTCTGCCCCAGGGCAATCCCCACTCTATTGCAGTTTGACGCAACCAACCGGATTTACGCCAACGCGCGATCGCTTCATTCACTTGCTCACGTAACTCGGTATACTGCAATCCCTTGGGCATCGCCACAGACAATGTTTCACCTGAGAGACGCACGGGGAGCTGCCGATACTGGGGATACTCTTGCACCCAGCCTGTGAGAATGCTTCTGTCTGCTGCGAAAGCGCTTGCTTCCCCTGCTTCCAAAACCGCGAGTCCTTCCTGATAGGAATCCACGCCCACTAGCTCCACATTCGGTATAGAATACCGCATTACCGCAATGGTGCTTGAGCGTTTGAGGACAGCAATTTTGTTCCCGGAAACATCCCCTAACTGCTGCACCGAGGGATCTTTGGTTACTAACCCTGTACCATCTAAGTAGTAGCGGCGGCTAAAGTTTACCAGCCGAGAACGAGACGGGGTGACTGTTACTCTGGCAATGGCGATATCCGCTTCTCCTTCTGAAACCGCTTCCAGCCTCTCTCCATTCGTCACTGGCTCCCAAACCACTGCATCAGCATTTCCAAGCAATTCTTTCGCCAAACGCCTCGCAATCTCAATTTCTAACCCTTGCAGGTTGCCTTCTGCATCTCGGAATGCCAGGGGACGAAGGTCATCTTTCACCGCAACAACGAGCTTCCCGCGCTCTTTAATTTTCTCTAGGCTTGCAGCAAGCGCCGCACTGGGTACTGTCCCAGATGCTGCAACTAGCCCCATAACTAAACTGAGGCGTAAGAGTTTCTGCTTGATCATTGACCAAAGAATTTTGGATTTTGGATTAACAATATATCCTAAACCCACGATTGAAATTTTGGGATAAGTCCATTTTAGTCAAGTCATCGATCTCAAATTGAGTGACGTTTTATTACCAAGCTGAGAAACTCGGACACTTGCTGCGGTTTTTGCAGAATAATTACCTGCTTATCTAGCTTATTGACAATTTTCTCTCTTTCTTGATGAGGAAAATTCCAAATGTAGCTCCACAAGAAGGCAACAGAATTAAGGCGGGAAGCATAGGGCTAGCGAGATAACCTTATTTTCCACTTCTGCCTTCCTTTAACATGGATCACCTCGATGCCCAATTTTTGCCCCAACGCCTGCGCTAGGGTTGACTTTCCTGCGCCCCCAGAACCCACAATTGCGATGCGCTGCATGGAACTTTTCCGGAACAGGGCGCTAGAGCTATAGGCAAAATTTACCCATTAAAAGCACTAGATTTAGCTTTTGCACGCATTAATTTGCACGCATTAACAATTTGTTATGAGTGGGAAAAAGGTTTAGGGGAGTTGCGCGAGATCCCAACTTAAAGGGTAATGGTTTTGCGGGTAAGGGGAAATTTCCTTTACCCTTTCCCCTTCCCCTTTTCACAGACTTCTGCTGCAAAGCCTATTCTGTGGTGTCTTCTTCGATTATTCGGCTCGATTGGCAAGTTCTACAACTTTTGTAAATGCTGGGGGGTCAAGCACTGCCAGTTGTGCTAGCATTTTACGATTAATCCCGATGTTAGCTTTTCTGAGCTTACCCGTGAGCTGACTGTAACTCATCCCATTCTGACGAGCAGCGGCATTGATGCGTGTAATCCAGAGGCGGCGAAACTCGCGCTTGCGTCTGCGGCGATCGCGGTAGGCGTAGCGCAGTGCTTTCATCACCTGCTGATTGGCAGCATGAAAAAGTTTCGAGTGCGCTCCTCGGTATCCTTTCGCAAGTTTGAGAACTTTTTTATGACGTTTTTGGGAAACGTTGCCCCGTTTTACTCTTGTCATCGCTAACTTTTATGCTTTTCTAATAGACTACAAATTTTGAGTTTAGCCACCTACATGTAAGGCAGCATTCTACGCACTTGATGCTCGTCGCGCTCATGCACGTGCGTGAGCTTCCACAGACGGCGTTTGCGTTTAGGAGTCTTGTGCTGGAGCAGGTGGTTTCGATTAGACTGGCGACGGCGAATTTTTCCTGTGCCAGTGGTACGGAAGCGCTTCGCCGCTGCTTTACAGGTTTTTCGTTTCGGCATGAATCAGTGTTTAATACAACCCAGCATATCATTCTAGTCTCAGGCGAGGCAGCCGTGCAAGCTATTACTCCACAATCTCGCGTAGTTGTGGCTCACTGAGTTGAGTAATCCCGAATTGTTGTGCCTTCTCTAGTTTAGAACCTGCCTTTTCTCCTGCTACCAGATAGTCCGTTTTAGAACTCACCGAACTGGTTACTTTTCCACCTGCTTGTTCAATCAATGCTTTTGCTTCTTCCCGCGTGAGGCTAGGCAAAGTTCCAGTGATGACAAACGTTTTACCAGACACTGATTTTGTAGCTTGAGGTGTTTCGCGTGGCGAGGATGCGAACTGTAAACCTGCCGCTTGGAGGCGCTGTACTAAAGTTTGATTGGCAGGGGTTTGGAACCACTGGTGAACCGATTGGGCGATTTCTCTACCAATACCATGGACAGCTTCGAGAGATTCGACAGAAGCATGGGCTAGTTGTTCCACACTGGGGAAATTCTGAGTAAGCAATTCCGCATTCACGTTGCCGACATAGCGAATCCCCAAAGCATATAATACCCTTGACCAAGGTTGGTTTTTAGAAGCCGCGATCGCCTGCACTAATTTTTCTGCTGATTTGGTTCCCATGCGCTCTAGGGATACCAGTTGTTCGACGGTTAATTCATAAAGATCAGCGACTGAGCAAACAAGCCTACTTGTTTTTCTTTCTTTCTCTGCTCTCTCTCCATCTTTCATGACGAGTTGCTCGACAATTTTCTCCCCCAACCCAGTAATATCCATCGCATCGCGGGATGCCCAATGAATCAAGTTACCGCGCAGAATGGCGGGGCAAGAGGCATTGACGCAACGAGTGATTGCTTCACCTTCGAGATGTTCTAATACCGAACCGCATTCTGGGCAGTGAGTGGGCATTTGGAAGGGTTGGCTGTCCTCAGGGCGCAATTCTGGCAGTACCCGAACAATTTCGGGAATAATCTCTCCTGCTTTGCGTACCACCGCCGTATCGCCCACACGCACATCTAATTCGGCAATATAATCGCTGTTATGCAAGGAGGCTCTTTGCACGGTTGTCCCTGCCAGTGAGACAGGTTGCAAGCGTGCCAAAGGAGTCACTGCTCCAGTGCGTCCCACATTGACAGTAATATTTTTTACTTGCGTGGGTGCTTCTTCGGCAGGATACTTAAGGGCGATCGCCCAACGGGGAAATTTCTGGGTAAACCCAAGCCGTTGTTGTAAATTGTAGGGATTCAGCTTTACCACTATGCCATCTGTCATGTAGGGCAATTCCTGCCGCCGAGTTTCCCAATATCGGTAATATTGCGCTACCTCCTGCAACGATTGGCAAAGCCTCCGATTCGGATTTACTGGAAGTCCCATTTTTTGTAATAATTCCAGCGACTCCCATTGGGAATGCGGAATTGTCTCCTTGTCCCCTTGTCCTTCTTCTGGCATATACAGCGTATAAGCAAAGAAATCTAGCTGTCGCTGTGCTACGACTTTGGGATCGAGTTGTCGTAGTGTTCCCGCAGCAGCATTGCGAGGATTGGCAAAGCTTGCAAATCCTGCTTCCCTGCGTTCGGCGTTAATGCGCTCAAACACATCCAGGGGTAAAAATACTTCCCCTCGTACTTCTACTCTAGGCGGTGGATTTTCTAGATTGAGGCGTAGCGGAATTGCGCGAATTGTGCGGACATTCTGGGTAATCTCCTCGCCAGTGACACCATCCCCTCG
>PXPT01000188.1:16349-26736 GCA_003021505.1 Cyanobacteria bacterium QS_4_48_99
ACTATAGAGCGGGATATTGTGTCGCACCTCCTGAAATTCTTGAGCAGGTTCGCCTCCCACGCGCTGGGTAGGACTATCAGGGGTGACGAGTTCTGGATGTTGTTGCTCTAACCCTTCTAACTCCCGATAAAGTCGGTCATAAACGGCATCCTCCATGATGGGATTATCGAGGACATAGTAAGTGTAGTCTGCCTTTTGCAGTTGTTGGCGCAGTTGTTCTACCCGCTGCTTAATCTCAGGCATGGCATCAAGGGTTACGGGTTCGGGGGATGTTTAAACCTATATGCACCAGAATGTAATAGAGAAAGTGATGTTTTGCGTTACTTAGTGGTGAGTATCTAAATGTATACACACCAGAATGTAATAGAGAAAGTGATGTTTTACATAACCAGCAAGATTAATGATGAGTATCGCCTCTTCCCAAATGACGCTTGAGGAGTACCTCAACTATGATGATCGCACAGATACTCGCTATGAACTGGTTAACGGGAAATTAGTCTCCATGCCACCCGAGTCTCGGCTTAATTCCCAAATTGCCATGTTTTTAGTGTTGGAGCTTGCTAAAATCGTCCCGTTTGATCTCATTTGTCACAAAGATACAGAAATCGAAACCAGTGGTCGATTGGCAACAGCCCGATTGCCCGATGTCATGGTTTTAACTGAGGAATTGAAAGAGATTTTAGGCGACGCGCGTGGTACGATAAATCGCAATATGCCACCTCCTTCGTTAGCCATTGAGGTCGTTTCGCCAGGGAAGGAAAACGAAGCCCAAGATTATCGCTACAAGCGTTCTGAGTACGCGGCAAGGGGAATAGAGGAGTATTGGATTTTTGACCCAATTAGGCAAGTAACCACAGTGCTGATACTGGTGGAAGGGCTTTATGAGGAGCGAGTGTATCGAGGGGATGAGCGGATTGTATCGCCAATGTTTCCCGATTGGGAATTGACGAGTGAGAGGGTGATGAAGGCGGGAAGGTAAGAAGTTCATGCTTATGAATTTGTTGAATAGCAACCTCTACCTCCTCCTGGAAAATCCAGGATGGTTTAATCTCTGGTTTGGTACGGTACAAGTACTAGGGGGTGTGCTTCCGCTGCTGGCATTACTCCTGTGGGGATTGTGGTGGGGCTACTCTAGCGTCTTAACAGTGCTGGTTCCGTACTTAGTCATGCTAGGGCTGCAAGTTCTTTCCGAAATTGTCACCTTGAGACAGTTTCAATCTGTGGTATGGGTGATGATTCCTTACTTGTATGTGCCTTACCGCGTCTGGCAGTTGTACGAGGGCTTAACCTTCCTGAGTCCAGAAAGTGAGTTGATTTGGGTGCGGATTTTGTTGCTTGTCAATATTGTTGTTTGGATTGCTAACTATGCCTTAGATTTGGCACAGCTTCCCAGGCTATTTCGTTGGGAAGCCCAAGAAGACGAGGAGGTATGAACGACTCGCAGCCAGGACGCTATCTCACGCACAGACAATTTACGATTCAGACGAGTAGGGGAGATAAGGAGTTACAGCTTGCAGGTTACAGGGCGCGTAATAACCTTTCAAGTTTCAATTTTTAACCTTCAACATACTCAGGGAAGGCAGGGGAAGAAACTAGCGTGCGCGAGACAGTTACTTAGTGAAGAGCGTTTATCGAAATTGACTGAGGATTAACTAACTTTTAATTGTTAATTGTTTAGTCACTATTTCCTGAAGGTGGCACAGTCAAAAATTCTGCCCGCCCTAGATAGCGAATTCCCTGCGGCGTAATTTCAAAGCGGTAAGGTAATACCGTCACGCCTCGTTCATTTGCTTCTCGTAAGAGTTTCCCATAGACTGAATCAGCGCGATCGCCAGGAGCAAAGGTACTACAATCGCCGCGATTAATAAAGTAAAGGATTGCTGGTTGCGCTTCTGGCAGTATCCCCATTAAGTCCCGAAGGTGTTTTTGTCCTCTGGTGGTGACAGTATCGGGAAACAGAGATATTTTTCCCTGTGCCCAAGTAGCACTTTTGACTTCCAGATAAATGGGTGGTTGGGAGTCCTCACTAGTGAGAAGAAAGTCCACGCGGCTTTTTTTCTGGTTGCCATAGGGCACTTCCGGGCGAATTTGGTTATAGCGATGGGCTAATTCCGGGAATAGTTGTTTTTCCAAGGCTAGCTTGACTACACGATTGGGCAAACTGGTGTTTACTCCCACCCAGGTAGGCTGTGTGTCGTTGACTTGGATCATCTCCCAAGTGTGGGACAATTTGCGCTTAGGATTGTTATGGTAAGAAACTTGTACTGGACTACCGGGCGTGCAAATGCCTGTCATAGGACCAGTATTGGGGCAGTGAGCGGTGATAATTTCTCCCGAAGCCAATTCAATCTCGGCAAGGAAGCGCTTGTAGCGTCTGAGTAAGGTTCCGGCTTGGAGAGGGGGATAGGGGTAGAGAAAATTTGATCTCACAAGGATAATGAGTCAAGCAGTCTAGGTGTTTTTGAGTTCTTCGTGCCAGAAAATCGTAAGTCAACTCGTCGTTCTCTCACAGGAATTGCTGGCATTGTCGCCTTTGCCACACTCATTAGTAAAGTCTTTGGATTGGTGCGCGAACAGGCAGTTGCGGCTGCGTTTGGGGTTGGTGCAGTTGCCAATGCCTACGTTTATGCCAACATTATTCCTGGCTTTTTATTCATCCTGCTGGGGGGAATTAATGGTCCCTTTCACAGTTCCATCGTCAGTGTTTTGGCAAAGCGGGAAAAATCCGCTGCTGCTCCCCTACTCGAAACTGTTACCACGCTAGTCAGTGGGGTTTTGCTTGTAGTCACGATTCTTTTGATTCTATTTGCCCCCACATTCATTGATCTGGTGGCACCAGGTTTGGATGAGCCAGTGCGAGCGATCGCTATTCAACAATTACGCATTATGGCACCAATGGCTCTGCTAGCGGGACTAATCGGCATTGGCTTTGGTATCCTGAATGCCTCGGAGCAATACTGGCTACCCAGTCTCAGCCCCATATTCTCCAGTTTGGCGATTATCGCAGGGCTAGGTATATTGTATGGTCTTTTTGGCGCTCAAATCGATGCCAGGCAGTATGCCCCAGTGGGGGGAATTGTTTTAGCTGGAGGAACCCTTGCTGGGGCAGTGGTGCAATGGTTAGCGCAACTCGTGGCACAGTGGCGTTCAGGCTTGGGAAAATTACGGCTGCGATTTGACTGGCGAATCGACGGACTTAAAGAAGTGATGTCGGTGATGGTTCCAGCCATCTTTTCGGCTGGGATGCTGCACATCAATGTCTACACCGATTTGTTTTTTGCTTCCTATATCGATCACGCTGCTGCGGCGATGAAGTATGCCAGTCTTATTGTGCTAACGCCTTTGGGCATTATCTCCAATATGATTTTGGTGCCAATGCTACCCGTCTTTTCGCAGCTTGCTGCCCCAGAGAACTGGCAGGAACTAAAGGTGCGGATTCGTCAGGGATTGCTTCTGACAGCGCTAACCATGCTGCCGTTAACGGCGATTTTCATCGCTTCTGCCAGTTTAATCGTGCGCTTAGTCTATCAACGCTTCGCTTTCAACGAACAGGCAGTGGAGATAGTTGTCCCTGTGTTAGTGGCGTATGGCTTGGGGATGTTCTTTTACCTAGGGCGCGATGTTCTCGTGCGGGTATTTTATGCCCTAGGAGATGGCAATACACCGTTTCGCGTAAGTGTGGCGAATATCTTCCTTAACCTCCTGCTTGATTTTTTGCTTGTCAACGCCTTTGCCACACCAGGGTTAGTCTTAGCAACGATTGGCGTCAATCTCACCTCAATGGCGGTACTGTTATGGGTATTGCACCGCAGGCTTAATGGCTTACCGTTACTCAACTGGGGTGGGGCAATTTTGGCACTGACAGGTAGCAGCTTTGTTGCTGGTTTAGGGAGTTGGGCAGTGAGTTGGGGATGGGAACAAATTGTGGGTAGTGGAAATTTGTTGCTCCAGCTTCTCGAATTTACTCTAGCGGCGCTGGTTGCAGTGGGCATTTTTGCCCTTTTTGCCAGCCGACTAAACTTGCCAGAGGTAGAGATTGTAGTCTCTCGGATACGCCAGCGGTTTTCTCGATAGGCACTCTAAGTGGTTGATGAAGAAAACCCCAAACTCCCCAATAATCCCATCTTGGCGTTTAGATCAAATCCGTTTGATTCCCCCCAATCAATAACTCTCTGCGTCCAAAGAAGGCAAAGGGCAAGAGGCAAAAGGAGAAAATAATGATGTAAGCGATAGTACTTTCGCCTTTCGCCGTTCGCCTTTAGCCTTATTCAATGCCTTTCGCCTTCCGATACGTCCCTCATCTCCGCTTCTGTTTAATCATGGGTGCTTAACTGAACTTGATATTACACACTCACGCTACTACCAACCAACTTTTCGCTCAACTCCCACAAGCGCTTGGCTTTATCCTCATCGCCTGCTTCCCGAGAAACTGATTGAACAAACGACTTGCCATCTTTTTTCTGTCTATTCCCCCAGCTCCAATAAGCACCGGATTGGTTGTAGGCAGGACTCGCAACCACCTCTGCAACTCTCCTGCCAGCCTCTTCTTCTGACACGAATCCCCCGGTGATGTACTTTTGGAAAAGTGGGAAAAGGAACTTAAACAGGCGATAGTGGTTTCGGAATAGATCAGACGTGGCAACGCACCCAGGGTAGAGAGAGCTGAAGGTAATCCCGTGTGAGTCGTGATAGCGCCGATGCAGCTCCCTCATGGTTAGCACATTGCAGACTTTACTATCTTTATAAGCCTTGATGGGTTGAAACTCGCCGCCGTCAATCATGGAGTGAGGCGCTTTAAATCCTTCCTCAAACCCCTTGAGATCACCCAAGTTCGGACGCGGCGGAATGCTCCCTCCAGGCTCATTCGGGTTATGCGTCACAGTTCCCAAAATGACTAGCCTGGGCTCGGAAACAGAGGATTTCTCTAAGTCCTCAAGCATGAGGTTACACAAGAGGAAATGTCCGAGGTGATTGGTAGCAACGCTCAATTCATATCCGTCTTCGCTTCGCAACGGCTTCTTTAATAAAGGCATATACACTGCGGCATTGCATAACAAAGCGTCCAGAGATTTACCGCTTTCCCGGAAGTTCTTCACGAACTCTCGCACACTTTCTAAGCTGGCTAAGTCGAGATGCATGACTGTGTAGCTCTCCTTTGGCATTCCTGCTGCTTGGGCAGCTTTTTCTGCCTTCGAGAGATTCCGACAAGCCATCACTACGTGCCATTGCCCGGTTTGGGCAAGAACTTTCGCCGCCTCTAAACCGATTCCTGAGGAGGCACCTGTAATCGCTACCGTTGATGTCGGATCTTGTGCCATTCTATTGAGACTCCTTACAAGCTAAGGATGAGTAAGAAAGGATGAATAACTGAGAAAAAGCAACTTTCACCCCTCATCCTTCATCCCTTCTCCCTAGTATCTTCAAGTGACTGTCTTTAGGATCTCACACTAGCAATGAGTGGCTACTAACGATTTCGTAAACAAATGTAAACAAATATTTCCTTGTTTTTGTCAAATTATGTCGAATCAAGGCGCTATAGCCAATAAGGGAAGGTTTTTTTGATAGAAAGACAACTGTGCCCAATCTCTCGGCACCAGAGATCCAGACACAGTGAACTGTCAATAAGCAGCAAACCACAAAGTTATCGCCAATAAAGGAGAATTACTGAATGTTCACTCACGTCAAGTCCACCATTCGCCACATTGAACCAGACACCCTGAGAGGACGTTCTTTAATCAAGGTGGTCTATGTCGTGCTAGAGTCTCAGTATCAAAGTGCCCTCTCAGCATCTGTTCGCTCGATTAACGAAAACAATCCCGATATCGCCATTGAGATCAGCGGCTATCTGATTGAGGAACTGCGCGACCCAGAAAATTACGAAGATTTCAAGCGAGATGTGGCAGATGCCAACATTTTCATTGCCTCGCTGGTTTTTATCGAAGACCTCGCTGAAAAGGTGGTGTCGGCCGTAGAACCCCAGCGTGACTCCCTCGATGCTGCGATTGTTTTTCCTTCCATGCCTGAGGTCATGCGCCTAAACAAACTAGGCAGCTTCTCAATGGCACAGTTGGGTCAATCCAAAAGCGCGATCGCGCAATTCATGCGCAAGCGCAAGGAAAAGCAAGGCTCCTCTTTCCAAGATGGGATGATGAAGATGCTACAAACCCTGCCGAAAGTCCTGAAATACTTGCCTGTGGACAAAGCGCAGGATGCCCGCAACTTCATGCTCTCTTTCCAGTATTGGCTGGGCGGTTCTAGCGAAAACTTGGAAAACTTCTTGTTGATGCTGGCAGATAAGTACGTCCTGGAGGAGTCAACTCAGGATGGTTCTGAAGAGATTAAAGAGACACTCCAGTATCAGGAACCAGTTGTCTACCCGGAGATGGGAATCTGGCATCCCCTTGCCCCCAAGATGTTTGAGGATGTTCAAGAGTACCTCGACTGGTATAACAATCGCCAAGATATCAAAGACGAATTAAAAGACCCTCTCGCCCCCTGCGTGGGCTTGGTGTTGCAGCGCACTCACCTCGTCACTGGGGATGATGCCCACTACGTCGCTATGGTTTCCGAACTAGAGGCAATGGGCGCACGAGTAATTCCCATCTTTGCCGGAGGGCTAGATTTCTCGAAGCCAGTGGATAGCTATTTCTGGGATTCAACCCAGGCGAAGACAAATCGGGGAGGTTCCCTTGTTGATATCGTCGTCTCTTTGACTGGTTTCGCCCTGGTGGGAGGACCGGCACGGCAAGACCATCCCAAGGCGATCGAGTCCTTGAAGCGGCTGAATCGCCCTTATATGGTGTCACTACCCTTAGTCTTCCAGACAACCGAAGAATGGGAGGATAGTGAGTTAGGGTTGCACCCCATTCAGGTAGCATTGCAAATTGCCATTCCCGAACTGGATGGAGCGATTGAGCCGATTATTTTATCAGGACGGGATGGAGCGACTGGAAGAGCGATCGCGCTGCAAGATCGGGTAGAAGCGATCGCCCAGCGCGCCCTCAATTGGGCCAAGCTACGTAGCCAGCCTAAGTTAGAGAAAAAGATTGCCATCACCGTCTTCTGCTTCCCTCCCGATAAAGGGAATGTGGGAAGTGCTGCCTATCTGGATGTGTTTGGCAGTATCTATGAAGTCATGAAGGAGCTGCGGAACAATGGCTACGATGTCCAAGACTTGCCAGATTCCCCCTCAGAACTCATGCAAGCGGTTATCCACGATGCTCAGGCACAGTATGCCAGCCCGGAATTGAATGTCGCCTATCGTATGCCTGTGCGCGAGTATGAGGAACTAACGCCCCACTCGGAACGTTTAGAGGAAAACTGGGGGCAGCCACCAGGAGAACTGAACAGTGACGGTGAAAATCTGCTGATCTACGGTAAGCAATTCGGCAATATCTTTATCGGCGTTCAACCCACCTTTGGGTATGAAGGGGACCCGATGCGGCTGCTATTTTCTCATTCGGCAAGTCCTCATCACGGCTTTGCTGCTTACTACACGTATCTAGAAAAGATTTGGCAAGCCAACGCGGTACTCCACTTCGGCACTCACGGTTCCCTAGAGTTCATGCCCGGAAAACAGATGGGCATGTCTGGGTATTGTTACCCCGATAACCTGATTGGCTCCATTCCCAATCTCTACTACTACGCAGCGAACAATCCCAGTGAGGCAACCATTGCCAAGCGTCGCAGCTATGCCGAAACCATTTCCTATCTCACCCCTCCGGCAGAGAACGCAGGGCTTTACAAAGGTTTGCAGGAACTGAATGAGTTAATTGGCTCTTACCAAAGCCTGAAAGACGGTGGGCGCAGCGTGCAAATTGTCAACACCATTATGGATAAGTGTCGGTTGGTGAATCTGGATAAAGATATTACCCTGCCCGACACTGATGCTGCGGAAATGAGCGCCGAGGAAAGGGATAATCTCATTGGGTTGGTTTACCAAAAGCTTATGGAAATTTCCTCGCGGCTGCTGCCTTGTGGGTTGCATGTAATTGGGAAGCCACCGAGTGCAGAAGAAGCGATCGCTACCCTGGTCAACATCGCCAGCCTTGATCGCGAAGAAGAAGAAATCCAAGGTTTGCCCCGCACCATTGCCGAGAGCCTCGGGCGAGATATCGATGAGGTATATCAAAACAGTGACAAAGGCATCCTCGCAGATGTTCAACTGCTGCAAGACATCAACCAGGCAACCAATGCCGCAGTTAGCGCTTTAGTCAAGGCACAAGCTGATGCCGAAGGTCGCGTTTCTAAAGTATCCCGGCTCAACTTCTTCAACATGGGCAAAAAAGCGCCCTGGACGGAAGAACTCCACCAACTCGGCTACACCAAAGTTGACTCCGAGAAATTGAAACCCCTATTCGAGTATCTCGAATACTGCCTCCAGCAGATGGTGGCAGACAACGAACTGGGGGGACTCCTCAAGGCACTAGAAGGGGAATACATTCTCCCTGGCCCTGGCGGCGACCCGATTCGTAACCCGAATGTCCTTCCCACAGGCAAAAATATCCACGCTCTAGACCCCCAATCCATCCCCACGATGGCAGCGGTGAAATCAGCCAAAGTGGTTGTTGACCGACTCTTGGCACGGCAGCGGGAAGAAAATGGCGGAGAATTGCCAGAAACGATTGCCTGCGTTCTTTGGGGAACAGACAACATCAAAACGTACGGCGAGTCCTTGGCACAAACGCTATGGATGGTAGGCGTAAAACCTCAACCGGATGCCCTGGGACGGGTGAACAAACTGGAACTCATTCCCTTAGAAGAGTTGGGGCGTCCCCGGATTGACGTGGCGATTAACTGTTCCGGTGTTTTCCGCGACTTGTTTGTTAACCAGATGGAGTTGCTCGATCAGGCAGTGAAGCTGGCAGCAGAAGCGGACGAACCCCATGAAATGAACTTCGTGCGTAAACACGCCCAACAGCAAGCTGAAGAAATGGGCATTAACTTGCGGCAAGCAGCAACCCGCGTCTTTTCCAATGCATCTGGTTCCTATGCCGCCAACGTCTACCAGGCAGTAGAGAATAGTAGCTGGGAAGAGGAATCGGAGTTGCAAGAGATGTATCTGGGGCGAAAGTCGTTTGCCTTCTCCGCTGATAGCCCGGGAACAATGGAACAGAATCGGGAGCTTTTTGAATCCACTTTGAAGACTGCCGACGTTACTTTCCAAAATCTCGACTCCTCCGAGATTAGCCTCAGCGATGTTTCCCACTACTTCGACTCTGATCCTACCAAGGTGGTAAGCCAATTGCGCGGAGATGGCAAAACGCCCTCCTCCTACGTTGCTGACACGACTACGGCTAATGCCCAAGTCCGCACCCTCTCCGAAACCGTCCGCTTGGATGCCCGCACGAAGATGCTCAATCCCAAGTGGTATGAAGGGATGTTAAATCACGGCTATGAGGGTGTAAGGGAAGTCTCGAAGCGGTTGATCAACACCATGGGCTGGTCGGCAACTGCTGGTGCAGTGGACAATTGGGTGTACGAGGATGCCAATTCCACCTTCATTGAAGATGAGGAAATGCGGCAGCGGCTCATGAATCTCAATCCCCACTCCTTCCGCAAGATGGTGGCAACCTTTCTCGAAATTCATGGTCGCGGTTACTGGGAGACGAGTGAAGAAAATTTAGACCGTCTGCGGGAGCTATATCAGGAGGCAGAAGACCGGATTGAAGGGATAGAATAAAAACTTCAGGTCTGCATCTTAATAAGTGCAGGAAATAGTTAACATCTAGATGCCTGCATATTTTACCGAGGGTGCCCAAAAGTAACGGCTCACTCGCTCCTGCCACTGCTGAATGCGGTGTAGGTATGCCCGGAACGGACATCTCACTGGTGCGAACTTGGTTCGCACCCCGTGTCCTCCTCTTTGCCTCAATTCGGCTGTCTCATGAGGCCGCTGACGACCGAGCGCGTTTTCATCCAAGGCTCTAGCTACCTCAAATAGCCTATCTACGAAAATTTCAGGCACTCGGATAGTTTGAGTTTTTCCAGACTTCCATTTCCTTCACTTGCTACTGGTTATTTAGTATCAATACTTTGCTCTAAGAATCAGAAGGGTTTAGTGCTGATACGAAATTGCTATCCCCATACATAGATAATCTATTACTCCAGAACCTAAATAGATTACAGTCAGATGCCTGATACTTCACTGGGGATGGCCAAAAGCCATGGCTGAATTGCTCCGACCATTGCTGGATTCGGTGCAGATAAGCTCGTACCAGCTGCTTGAGCTCGGCCGCGTGATGAGGTCGCCGCTGGCGCTTCATATGGGCCTTGATGTTGTGGTTGAGGTATAGCACTACCAAACTGCATTAGGACATCTAATGGGAGCAGTAGACTAGCTATGCAATACCCATGCCAGCCCCCTATAGTTATGATCTGCGGAAAA
>PXPT01000189.1 GCA_003021505.1 Cyanobacteria bacterium QS_4_48_99
CGAGGTCATGGTTTCCGATGGGTGTCCCGGCGTTGGGTGGTGGAGCGCACCTTGGCCTGGATTTCCCGGTGCCGGAGGCTCAGCCAGGATGATGAAAAATTCCACCGGCTTCGGAGACCTTCATCTACCTTGCTATGATTCCGCTCATGCTCAAACGACTTGCTTGACCTTCGCTACTTCTAAAACACCCTCTCAGATAAATCAGTCTGGGATTGCAGGTTATTCTGGTCATTAATATTGGTCATATCGCTTCGCTCCAATTATAAATGTTCTTACTCCTTAGTTCTTCGTCCTTGGTTGCTAACGCTTACAAGGTTTGACCGTTTTTTACTAATGACTAATGACTAATAACGAACTAACTTTTAATTACACTTTTGCCTTCGATTTCTCCTGGGAATCCTGATTTTGTTGCTGCTTAGGTTTGCGGTTAAACAAGCGATCGCTTCCCGACTTAATGACGATATAGAGAATCGGCACCATAAACAAACTCAAGAAGGTAGCGACCAACATCCCGCCAAACACCGCTGTTCCCAGGGATTGTCGGCTCGCCGAGCCAGCACCAGTGGCAATCACCAGCGGAAAAATTCCAAACAACGTCGAAATCGCGGTCATAATAATCGGTCGCATCCGCTGCTGTGCTGCTTCCAGTGCCGCCTTAGTAATGGTCATTCCCTGCTCTCGCAACTGGTTGGCAAACTCGACAATCAAAATCGCATTCTTACTCGCCAAACCAATGAGCATCACCAAACCCACCTGAGTATAGGCATCATTGGGCAACCCGCGCAGCATTTGTGCTGAGAGTGCCCCCAAAACCGCCAAGGGAACAGTCAGCAGAATAATCACCGGATCAAGGTAGTTTTCGTACTGAGCAGCCAGCACCAGAAAGACAATCGCAATCCCCAGGCTGAAAATAATCGGCGCTTGACCAGCAGATTGAATCTCTTCGAGGTAGGTTCCCGACCATTCGTAGCCCAATCCCGGTGGTAATACCTGCTCGGCAATCTGCTCCATTGCTTGGATGGCATCTCCCGAACTTGCCCCAGGAGCCGGTCCGCCATTGATCTCAATCGCGCGGTACAAATTGTAGTGGTTGATCGCTTGTGCCCCGGTTGTAGACGTGGCATCCACCACATTGCCTACGGGAACCATCTCACCATTGCTAGAGCGGACGTAAAATTGGTTGAGATCGTCTGGATTGGAGCGAAACTGCTGGTCTGCCTGGACATAGACGCGATAAGTCTGCTGCCCCAGGGTGAAGTCATTGACGTAGCGCGAACCCAAATAAGTTTGCAGCGTATTGAGAACCTCATCAATATCGACTTGCAGCGCCTTCGCTTGGCTGCGGTCTACGTTGACATTCAGTTGCGGCGCACTAGCAGCATAAGTGCTAAACACTTTTTGCAAGTCGGGATGCTGATTGGCAGCACCGAGCAACTTGCCCATATATTGCACGAGCGTGTTTAAATCCAGGTTGCCACGGCGGTCTTGTAGGTAGAATTGGAAGCCGCTGAAATTGCCCAATCCCTGAATGGGAGGAGGATTAACCGGGAGGATTCTTGCTCCTGTGATTTGAGAGAGCCGCCCTCTCAACTTGCCTATAATTGCCTGTGCTGACTGGGAGGGACTGCGCTCGCTCCAGGGGGTAAAGGTGGTAAAAACGGCACCACTGTTGGCAGTATTGCCCCCGCCCAGACTAAAGCCGCCCACGGCAAAAGTCGCTCTCACTGCTGGGAGGGGCTGGATAATTTCTTCTACCTGCCGCATCACGTCGCTGGTGTATTCTAGGGAAACTCCCTGGGGTGCTTGGATGATGGTGATGAAATAGCCTTGGTCTTCTTGGGGGAGAAAGGCGGAGGGGACGCTGTTGTAAACCCAGACTGTCAATGCCATCAAGAAGGCAAATACTCCTAAGACCACAGGTTTAAGGCGTGCTAGGAAACCGAGTATTTGCTGATAGCGGTTTCGCAGCCAGTCGAGGAAGCGATTGAACCCACCAAAAAAACGACCCAGTAACCCCGTGGATTCTGGTTTCTGGCGCAGCATTAAGGCGGAGAGAGTGGGCGTAAGGGTGACAGCATTGAAAGTGGAAACACCGATCGCAAAGGCAATGGTGAGGGCAAATTGACGGTAGAGTGCCCCCGTTGTGCCTGGGAAAAACGCCACAGGGATAAACACTGCCATCAGCACCAAGGAGGTGGCAATCACTGCCCCACTCAACTCGCGCATGGCATCAATTGCTGCCCGCAGCGGTCTCATCCCATCGTCTTGGATCTTTTTACCGATATTCTCCACCACGACAATCGCGTCGTCCACCACCATCCCGGTTGCCAAAATCAGACCGAACAAGGTGAGACTGTTAATTGAGAAATCGAAGATCTTGATAAAGACAAAGGTTCCAATTAAAGAAAGGGGAATGGTAATGGCGGGAATGAGGGTAGTGCGCCAGTCCTGCAAAAAGATAAAGATAACTAGGATAACTAGGGCAATCGCTTGCACCAGCGTCCAAACCACTGACTTCATCGACTGTTCCACGAAATCAGTGGTATCAAATCCGATGCCATACTGCATTCCAGAAGGAAACTCATTCGAGAGTTCCTCCATGGTGTCTTTGACTCCCTGTGCCACCTCCAAGGCATTACTGCCGGGACTTTGAGAAATACCCAAACCGACTGCCTCATTGCCCCGAAAGCGCAGGAAGGAACCGTAATTTTCCGCTCCCAGTTCTGCTCGTCCCACATCCTTGAGCTGGATCAGGGACCCATCATCAGCACTAGCGAGGACGAGTTCCTCAAATTCGGATGCATCACTGAGCCGACTGTTTTCTGCCTGCACGCCGATTTGATACCGCTGTCCCTCTGGGGCAGGTTGCTGACCAATTTGCCCCACACCCACTTGGATATTCTGTTCGCGGAGGGCATTAGTCACATCTTGCGGGGTTAAGTTCCGACTGGCGAGGCGATTAGGATTGAGCCAAATACGCATTGCGTAGGTGCGCTCTCCAAAAATTTGGACGTTACTAACACCTTCGACTCGTTGCAAGGCATCGACGAGGTAAAGGTCGGCATAGTTACTTAAGAAAATGTTGTCGTACTCGCCATTTTCGGAGTACACACTCATCCCTAACAGGATGCTACTAGACTGTTTGGTAACACTGACTCCTGTTTGTCTGACCGGTTCTGGCAGCCGCGCTTCGGCAACAGAGATGCGATTTTGAACATCGACTGCTGCAATATCTTCATTCCGCGACGATTCAAACGTCACAGTAATCGTACTGGTGCCATTATTACTACTGGTCGAACTCATGTAGCGCATCCCCTCAACCCCGTTGATTTCCTCCTCGAGGATGGTTGTGACTGCCTCTTCCACGGTTTTGGCATCGGCACCGTTGTAATTCGCTGTCACTTGAACTTGCGTGGGGGTGATGTCGGGGTACTGGGTAATGGGAAGAGTAGGAATGCTAACCGCTCCCACCAGCAATACCAGTAAGGAGCAGACTGTGGTGAAAACAGGTCGCTTAATAAAATACTCAACAAACATAAGCTCAAGATGGGGAGGGGACTAAATTTGGATGGAGTCGCGGGGAGTTTCTTTGGGACTGACGCGGCGATGCGGAGAGGGGGAGACGCGGAGAGTTCCTTCGGAACTGACGCGGCGACGCAGAGAGGGGATGACGCGACGGAGATTTCACGGTGGCGAAGTAATTGAGGGGGCGTGGCTTGAGGTTTCCTCAAGCCTTTAAGAACCCCGTCGCCACCCGTGTCCTTGAGATGGGTGGTGCGCCTGAACCTGTCTCCGCGTCCCCGCGTCCCCGCGTCAGGAGCAGAGCGACTCCCCGCGTCTTTTTCCTAAGACAGTGAGACAGAAGAGTAAGGCTTAATTGTCCATTGCTCTGGATGGGAAATCATCGCCACCAACTGACCCGATACTTCATCACATCGTTGATCCAGGTATGAGGATTCTTCTCTAGCCAAGTAACCGTATCTAAGAGCAATTTCGATCCAAGTTTGAGTCTCTGCGACTTCACTTTCTGCATCGTTCAATTTGCTAACAAATGCTGCTGGATACCTTCGTTTTTTCCAAAATTCAGCAATGTTAGCAGCTACAGACCGGGATGAGCGGCGTATCTGATCCGTCAAAGAAAAGCGTTCTTTTACCGGAAAGGATTTGGTAATCTCAAAAATCTTCATCGCTATTTCCATTGCATTTTGCCACACTCGCAAATGTTTAAATGAACGGATGTTTGCCATCACCCAGACTCCTATTTATCCTCCATCCTTCATATATTTTCTCTTTCTCCCCGCGTCCGCGCGTCCCCGCGTCTTTTGCTTTTTTTTTCACTGAGGCTGAGGCTTTTGGGTAGAGGAACCTTGGGGCGCAGGCATAATCGCAGCTCCATCTGTTAAACTCATAATTCCCGATGTGACTATCGTCTGTCCTGGCTCCAATCCCGAAAGGACTTGGTAACGATTGTCTTGGATCCCACCTAACTCCACTGGCTTTTGCCGGGCGACAAGTTGTTCTTTTCCTTGCTGTCCTTGCTGTCCTTGCTGTCCCTGTTGTTCTTGTTGTTGAGATTGAGAAGGCTTACTTGCTACGAAAACAAAAGTCTGTCCCCCCAAGCGAGAAATGGCTGTGGTGGGAACTAAAATGCCTGGTTGCTTATCCCAAATTACTCTTGCCTGCACTTTCTGCTGGTCTCGCAGTTCACCTTCACGGTTGGGGAACCTGGCTTTGGCGAGGATAGTTTGGGTATTGGGATTCGCTCTGGAAGCGACAAAGCTGATTTGACCCGTGGCAAGGGTGCGCTCTCCTCCTGCACTACTCAACTCCACGGGAAGTCCCCTTCGCAGTTGGTTGGCTCTGTCGATGGGAATGGAGAGGCGCAGTTCCAAGGTTTGGTTCTGAGTAATGGTAGTGAGATTATCACCCACAGCAACGTAGTCACCAATTTTTACCGGGATATCCCCAACTTCACCTGAGATCGGAGCAACCACATTCTTATCTTGCAAATCTGTGCGCGCTGCCTGGGCGTTAGCCTGTGCCTGGGCGAGGGTGGCATTGGCTTGCTCCAGACTAGAGCGAGCAGCTTTTACCCGCTGTTGGGCCGCGTTGAGGGTAGATTGAGCGGCTTCGAGATTGCGCCTGGCTTGGTCTAACTGCTGCTGAGACTGCGCTCCTTGAGAGACTAGAAATTTTACGCGCCGGAACTCTTCTTTTTGCAGTTTTACCTCCGCCGCAGCGCTCTTTAGTTCTGCTTGGAGTGCCTGAAGTTCTGCCCGCGCGTTGTTGCGTGCCTCACGGGCTGCTTGGACTCTTGCCTTGGCAGCTTCTAGTTCTGCCTGGCTTCTTTCGGGACTCAACTCCAGAATGGGAGTTCCCTGCTCGACAACTTCTCCTGCCGAAACCAAGACTTGCGTGACACGACCCTCGGTTTTTGGTCGTAAAATAATTTCTTGCTGGGCATTCAAATTCCCCACATATTGAGAGCTTTCCACCACTGTACTGGTTTCTACCTCTTGCAGTTTTACGGGGGTGGCTCGCGGTTTCTGCTGGGCAGTAGCCGGCGGGGAGCTACCCGATTGAAGGACGCGCCAGAGGGCAAAGCCTCCACCACCCGCCAAGAGCAACAGCAGCAGCGACAAGGCTAGCCACCATTTCTGCCTGCGTGAGCTGGGCGGCGAGGTTTTGGGTGAATTGTCTTTTTTCGTAGAAGTTTGGGATTCGTCTGTTGTAGTAGAATTTTGGGACTCGGAGGATTCCATAGCTTTGCTGTATTAAAAACGAAAAATATAGAAAATAAAAACTTGGTCATTTTTGACACTTAATGCCTCATTTCCATACCTCTGCGACGCTCGGTGGGTAAACCTTCTTGTTTGAGGCTAGCGCAACCGAACTGCTGTCGTCTTTTCAATTCTTGCTAATTTATGGTAATCTTACTCGATGTTATGGCTGCTATCTGTCGCCTCATTCCCCCAAACAGCAGTGCCAGGAATAGTAAGAAGCCGCCCGCCCAAGCATAGGTGGCGCCCAAACCAATCTGTTGAGCTAGCGGCTGACCGAGAAGAGGTGAGAGAAACTGACCTAGGAAAAAGAAAGTCGTTAGCCCCCCTAAGGCACGTCCGCGTAGCACATCTGGGGTTTCGGTGGTTAACCAGACGTTCAAGTTGGGCATCAGCAAACCTAGCCCTAAACCGCCCAGAATTAGACCAATTACCACTGCGCTGCTTACTAAACCAATAATGGTGTAACCGATGCCCATGAGTCCGAAGGCGAGAGCAACAATGCTGACTACGCCTAGACGCGCTTTGATGCGACCATATATAAGCGATGCTATAGCGCTAGCGAGAGTTGCAGTAGCGATCGCCAACCCACTTTGTGTCGCACTAGCATTCGATATAACTTTAAGATAGAAGGGCAACTGCACTGGAATTAGATAGAAGATTACTTGCATCAGCAAGGCAAGTCCGTAGATGAGCGTCAGTAACTTTAGCGGCAGGCGCACTGCATTAACTTCCCCAACAGAAGTTTCGGAACTAGTTCTTGAAGGCTCGTAGAGGAACAGCAAAACCAAGGGCAAAAGAATCAGCGCAAACAGGTAAATTAGAAACGGCACGCGCCAGTTGAGGTCAGCCAAGAAGCCACCAGCCGAGAGGAAGACAACACCGCCTAGGCTCATGAAAGCGGCTTGCATTCCTAAAAAGTTAGCGCGAGCTTGGTCAGTAAAGTAATCAGCAATCAGCGTTGTCACGCCAGTCATTATCGCTGCTACGGACAGTCCCAGCAAAGCGCGACCAATCAGAATCGCCCAAAGCGAGTCTAATATCAAGCCAGAGCTACCTGCCAAACCGTAGATGAGAGTCGCGGCAACTAGGGAGGATTTGCGACCGAAGCGGTCAATCATTTGCCCGACAAAAGGAGCGCCAATGACAATGAATAGAGCGGGAACAGTCAAAACCAGTCTCACCCAATACGCCACATTCTCAACTTCAGAGAAGTGAGCTTGCATTGCCGGAAGGGATGGCGCGATGGTAGCCCCTGACATAACTGTGAGGGTGCTGGTGACAAGCAAGGTTGCCTTGAGCAGAGGCGAATTAGGATTAGACTGATTCATGACCGAAGTTACGTAGATGGGATGAGCAACTGTTATTGCACGAAGTGCCTCTAACTAATTGCAACTTTTCCGGCGAGAGATGCAACAGAGTTTCCTAGCTTTTACGTGTGTTGGTACAAGCGAATAATACTGCCGTTCACCATGCTTGCCTCCTCGGAAGCTAACCAGGCGGTGTATGCCCCAACTTCATCTGCCGTAATCCATTCCGGGTGTCCATCACTAGGTCGCTCGCGGGTAGCAATCAGACTGTGTAGGACAACCTCATTGATGCGAATACCGCTACCTTTGTTTTCCTCTACTAGTACCTGCGTGAGCATGAGTTGTCCCGCCGCTGGAACACAGACCGGACCGTAGTTGGGCATCGCTGCTTCAGCCGCACCGCCACCAATTAGGGTGTAGCTACTGCCATACTCCAGCACAGGTAGAAATGTCCGTGCTGCGATGAAATGTGCAGTGAGATTACTATCGAGCATCTGCTTCCAGTCGTCTAATGAGGTTTTTGTCAGCGGTATGTCTTGGTTCCATCTGCCATTAAGTGAGGCAACTACGGCATCGATGCGTCCAACTTTTTCCATCGCCCGCGTAAAACCTCTGCGCTTTCGGTTTGACTCAGATCACCGACAAGTGGGACAAAGCCATCGCCTGCACTTTCTCCTAACTGCCTACGCAACTTCTCCAGCGACTCTTCACGACGGGAGGGGACAACCACAGTTGCACCGGCATTGAGAAAACCTCGGACAATCCCTTCACCAACACCGCCTGTTCCGCCTGGGATGAGAGCGATTTTTCCATCAAGCTTTGCCATTGTTGTTCTCCTGAATTTTGGTACTAATTACTGAGCGATCGCCTTCGAGCAAACCCACATTAATCAAAGAAATAGGTAAACAGAAGGGAATCGAGCGAGAGACTGCCAGGACCTACAAACATGAAAAGGATGGCAATTCCTAAGTACACCAGAGACGCTTCTTATGATACTCCTGGAGCATCAGGCGGTTTCATGAAGGGAACACCATTAGCCAAATGAATGGACAATGCCACCGCCATCGCACAGGTTAGACCCAAAGCCGCTAGTGGCGTGAGAAACCCTGCTATTATGGCAATCCCCCCGCCAAAGATGGTCAAAGCACCAATCGCTTGCAAGGGACCAGGAAATGCTGGAGAATCGCCCATTTCCATCCAGTGCAGGGGTTTTTTCAACATGGGTAATCCGTAGAACGCGAGCGTAGTCCCCCCAAATTAACCGCAGTGATAAGAGTGCCCAGGCTTCCAACCCCCCGTGAAAAGGGGGAAGGTATTGCAATAATTTAAGGTATTGCAATAATTTTGGGATTTCCATAACTCAGCTCCTTTCATTCCACCAAAACATCAGAATCAGGAGTTATACACTTGTCCTCCCAATTCCTAGCTTGCCTTCATCTAAAGATTTGCGCTTGCTAGGAACTGCTTAATGCTAGTGGGATTGAGGTGGGGGTAGCGAGAGTTTTGAATGTCATCGAGTTTGCCTTTGCCAGATACCATCGCATACTCATACTGCTGCGGGATATATTCTAGGGAAGAACTCGCTGATGGTTTTTTCTGGTCGATCCAAGCTTTTAGGTCTTGAGCGCTACCCAATCGCTTTTCTTGCAGTTTGTTCCCGGTAGCCTCTTCGTAGGCGGCTAGAAGCTGCTTCATCGTTAGCACGTCACCAGCTACTTCCAGAGCTGTATTTGCCAAATCTGGATCACTAACTGCTTCCGCAACATATTTCGCCGTATCTTGGGTAGTTGTAAAGTCTAAAGGCGTTTCGCCATTCCCCCAGTATTGAAAAACACCATGATCTAAATCGAACTGGGGCATATAAGGAGTGCCGACATTATTCATGAAAGCGCCGTTGAGAATTAAGGTATATTCCAAACCGCTTTGCTGGAGATGACTCAAGACTTCTTTTCGCATATCCAGGTTGTCGTTGTCTCCATAGTCCAGCTTGCGGTAATCAACGGAGTAATCCGAAGGAATCAACCGCTGCACGCCTTGCTGTTTAGCGGCATCAATTAAGTTTTTCTGTCCCGGTACTGTGGTTTGATTGTTGCCCACAGCAGAGACAACCACGTCTACACCTTCACAAATGGGTGGCAGTGTCTCAGGTTTCATTAAGTCCCCTTCCACAATTGTTGCTCCCTGTGCTTTCATCCGCTCAATTTTCTGGCGATTCTCTTCTTTGCTGTCGCTACCAGGACGAACCATTGCTTTAACTTCAGTGGCTTCCTTGTCTAACAATGCTGAGACAATTTGGATTCCTAGCATTCCGGTTGAGCCCACCACGAGTACAGTCGGTTTGTTTGCCATGAGGTTCTCCTTATCTCTGTTTGAGTGTTTGGCTGTCGTGAAATCGAGTTAGGCGCGAAACCCTTTATAGATCCCAAATTAGGACTTTTCATCTAACTGCCTTCTCACTATTTCCTATAGTTTCTTCTTGAGTTTGCAAATGGGCATCGAGAAACCACAACCTCTTGTCAATCGCCCGCGAAACTTGCGTGTAGATTCTGAGGTGTCTGCATCTCCAAGATCGACTGTCACGTCAATGCTTTCGCGTAAGGACATCGCATAAATCGCCAAGCGTTCTGCTAGCGCTTGTAGGTGGTATTTGTCCTCCGAATTTTCTAGGGGATACTCTGGTAAGGTGGAGTACTGCGCTGCAATGCGAGCCGTACCTAAAGCCACTCCTCCCAAGGCGGTAATCCGTTCGGCAAACAAGTCAATGTATCTTTCTAATTCAGAGGCGATCGCATCAAAGAGTTTATGTAATTGGTAGAAGTTTATCCGCTTAACGTTCCAGTGTGCTTGCTTCACCTGGTTTTTTTTATCGAGGGTAGTTGCAAGCGTGGATTGAGAACTTCGACAATTTGAGTGCGAACTTCTAGAAGAAGATCAATATGAGTGGAATAGAAACATCGGTGATTATTATTCATTGCTGCTGGAACGTAAGGATCGCTTTTGAACCCCGTGCCGTTGATTGAGTTCACTCTACCAAACCGCTTTGGCTATAGTCTTTCCAATTCTTGCTAAAATCTGCAGAATCTTGCTCAATTTAGTTAGCGACTCCTAACAAAGCGATCATTGATCATCCCTAGAACGCAGCCAATGGAGAAACAGGAAATGATTACTACGCTGCTCCCATCCTCGCATCGACAAACTCAGCAAGTTGTTTTGGAAGGCGTAACCTGGCAGACTTATCAAGCATTGCTGCAAGAGTTGGGGAACCAACGCTCTTGACACTCCCCAGCCTAAAGGCGTGGGGATTCTCGCTTCTACGGGAGAGTCTAGAAAGCACGGAACTAAATCCAGATACTTTCCCCGATCTCAAAACGGGGCTTCCTAAAGGAAGGGGCTTGAGACCCATGATTTTTGGGTCAGACAGCAGCGGAAACGGGTTGCCTCAACCCCGATAAAGTGGAACTGCGGAGTATTCTGAAAACTCGTGACCCGCAGCTTGAATCCCTCGCCCAGTCGTTCAAGAATGAAATGCAAAGTGGCGGCATGGGCGGACGGCTGTATTCCGAATCCCTAGGGAATATTTTGGCAGTTCATCTGCTGCGGCATTACTGCGACTTCCCACCCAATCTCCAAGAGTACAAGGGCAGACTGTCACGCTACAATTCCCATCTCGATAGGGAGATTATGCTAACGGACTTAGCTGCTGTGGCGGGGATGAGCGAGTACCACTTCTCGCGGCTATTCAAGCAGTCAATGGGCATGGCCCCTATCAGTATGTCATTCAGCAGCAAGTGGAGCAGGCAAAACGATTACTGAAGCAACGGGATGGGGCAGTTGCCAGCGTTGCCCATGAGTGCGGTTTTAAAAGCCAAAGTCACCTTAGCAGACACTTTCGCCAACTCACTGGTGTAACTCCCCAGAAAGATCAACAGCAGTGATAGAGAAACGAGTATGTGTAGAGTATGCTAGCTGTTAGGCAATCGCTCATCGAGATTACACCCAAGGCGCATCAGAACCAACTATAGTAAAAAAAACTTTCACTACTGCCTCCATTGTTCTTGCTACTCCCCAGTGCAGTTTGACTCGGTGGTGAACTATACGCCGCACATTCGCTGTTATTTCCCCAGTCAAATCATTTTAAGATGAATAAAAGTCTCGGGACTCTGCACAATGCACTAGATCGATGCCTCTAGAATAAGGATTAAGTATAGGTCTAATTGCGCCTCGCATTCCCAAACCGCTCAGAAAGCAGCATTTCTAAAAAGTATCCTATGGCTCGTCGATCCCCACTTCTATCCCGCTTCCTTAACGCTATGGAGCCGTGGGTTTTTCTGCCCGCAGCGGCATTGGTCATCGGCTTCGTTGTTTGTGGTGCCCTGTATAGCGAGACCACGCGCCGTAGCTTTGAAACCCTACAGTCGGGAATTGTAAAGAATTTTGGTTGGTTCTACATCCTGACTGCCAGCGTCCTGTTGGGCTTTATCGTCTGGTTATTCTTCTCGCGCTTTGGTCGCATCCGCCTAGGGAAACCTGGCACCCAACCCGAGTTCGGTTACCTGAGCTGGTTCAGTATGCTGGTGAGCGCCGGCATGGGCATTGGCATCGTGTTTTTCGGAGTCGCCGAGCCCGTACAGCACTTCGTCAACCCGCCCATTGGCGAAGGAAGAACCCCCGAAGCCATCCTAGAGGCGATGCGCTTCACCTTCTACCACTGGGGTCTGCATCCCTGGGCGATCTATTCTGCCATTGCCCTTCCGCTGGCTTACTTTCACTTCCGCTATGGTCTTCCCTTGGCACCGCGATCGCTGCTTTATCCGCTCCTGGGTAAGGGTATCTACGGCGCTGCTGGTCACGCGGTGGACGTACTCTGCACTGTGGGGACGCTATTTGGCGTGGCGACTTCGCTGGGACTGGGAGCAGCTCAGGTTAATGCGGGCTTCGGGCGTTTGTTTGGCATGTCTCAAGGAACTGGATCCCAGCTACTGCTTATCGCTATCATTACTGCCGTAGCAACAATTTCGGTTGTCTCTGGTCTGAGTTACGGCATCCGCTTTCTCAGCCAGTTCAATATCAGCCTCACGGTGCTTATCTTCGCTTTTGTTTTACTGGCTGGACCGACAGTTTTTCTACTGGAGACATTTGTAAACAGCCTAGGATACTACTTGCAGAAGTTTCCCTTCACTAGCCTCCATATCAATCCGGGGACTCAGGGGGGATGGCAGGCTCAGTGGACCCTGTTTTACTGGAGTTGGTGGATTTCCTGGTCGCCCTTTGTGGGCGTATTTGTGGCGCGGCTTTCTAAGGGGCGTACCATCCGGGAGTTCATTGCCACTGCCTTACTCGTTCCCACTTTGGGAGGCTTCCTGTGGTTTTCAGCACTGGGCGGGACGGCGCTTTACATCGAGATGTTCGGTTCGGGAGGAATAGCAGAACAGGTTCAGCAAAACCAGGCACTAGCCCTGTTCGCGGTACTCGGACAAATCCCCTTGCAAACCGTAACCTGGGTTCTAGCCACGTTGCTGGTAATCATTTTTTTTGTGACTTCCTCCGACTCCGGCTCCCTAGTGGACGACATGGTGACTTCAGGAGGGCACCCCAATCCTCCCAAAACACAGCGCCTATTCTGGGCTTTGGCAGAGGGCACGGTGGCGGGCACCCTACTGTATTTTGGGGGTCTAAATGCCCTGAGTACCGCTTCCCTCACTACAGGACTGCCCATGGCTATTTTCCTGTTAATCGCTGCCTATGGCTTGGTTCGGGCGCTACGAGTCGATCATGCTACCCAGGGAGTGCCCTCGACGGAGAAGCTCCAGGAGAATGATCCCCATCACCAGACAAAGAGGAGTGAGGAGTGAGGGATGAAGGTTGCAGGTTACAGGTTATCCAAGTTAGGAGGTAGGGGAAGTGAGGGGTGAGGGGTGAGTGCGTGAGCAGGTGGTGGGCTGATTTAAGACAAATTTTTGTTCAACATCTTCAACTCTCTCACTCCTCACGCGCGTAGCGCGCTCTCTACGCCCTCACTTTCTAACGCTCTCACGCGCTCACTGCCTCCCCTGCTCCTCGGCTCCCCCTGCTTCCCCCGCTCCCCCTGCCGCCGCGTTCTCTTTTGCGAGTTTGATGCTACTATAGAAGCGATTAGCCCTAGTTTGCGACAATAGGCTGATGTCAAATCGAATCGGGTCACTCGATGATTGTTACAACAACCGATGTTATCCAAGATGCCCAGATTGAAGCCTACATGGGCATTGTCACCGCAGAGGTGGTTTACGGCTCTAACGCCCTACGAGATTTCTTTGCTGGGATACGTGATTTTCTCGGCGGACGCTCTGGCAGTTACGAACGGCTTTTTGAAAAAGGACAATCCCGCGCCATCCAAAAATTAGAAGAGCGTGCCGAAGAATTGGGAGCGGATGCAGTCGCTGGGATTGAACTCGACACCGGCACAATCAACGTCGACGAGAAAGGGGCACTTTTAATGATTACCGCCAGTGGCACAGCGTTAAAGCTGCAGAATTAGCTTTGGCGGCTATAGCGTCCCATCAGGTGGGCTTCGGCTAGAACATGACCTTCCATTGCTGCCTCTACTTCTGCTTTGGTTGCCCCCGCTTTCAGGTCTAGCATTTGGTCGAGGGCATAAAGCTTGAAAAAGTAGCGGTGAGTGCCACCAGGGGGACAGGGACCACCGTATCCAAGGTTGCCAAAGTTATTTTTTCCTTGTAATGCCCCACTGACTTGCTCGGTTTTAGCGGGGACATTTTCGGGTAGTTGGTGGGTGTCGGGAGGAAGATTGTACAGCACCCAGTGGACAAAAGTTCCACCGGGGGCATCGGGGTCATCAGCGATTAGGGCAAGGCTTTGCGTCCCGTTTGGGATTTCACCCCAACTCAGGCGAGGGGAAACGTCCTCACCGTCACAGGAGTATTTAGACGGAATCATCTCCTCGGGAGAAAAAGCGTTACTCTTCAGTTGCATAGTTTTGCTTGCGGGTTTGGTTTGCAGTTTGCTCGAACTCGAACTGTTGTTGGTGGAACCACAGGCAACTAGGGATAACCCAGTTAGCGCTAGTAAATTAACACTTCTCTGGAGAAATCTTCTTCTACCGAAAGGATTAGGCATGGTTAATATCAGGTTGCGCTCATTGCTGTAATTTTTGGAAGGCAGGGGGAAAAGGACGCGGAAACACGGGGATAATAGGACAAGGGTAATCTCCCCATCCTAGGAGCAAAACGAGTACAGAGGTGGCATGCAACGTCTGTACTAGCCTGTATGAATGCAACTTGGTGTAAGAAGCTATGCTTTTATGCGATCGCACATCCATGTTAAAGTGGAACTTCCTTACGCTCAACTCGTCAATTTCTAGCAGAACGCGGTAGTCTAATTAACTAAACTCTGCCTCCCAGTTGTGGAATTTGAGTAGTAGGAGTGATCGCTACTGCTCCCTAAAGCCCTATTGAATTACCACGATCTTAACTGCGTAATCCTATATACAAGAAAATGCAAGATTTATTGTCTTTTGTGAAAGCTTTCCATCAAGGAGTGCAATGGCTACAAGACAACATTGGAGTACTCGGCTTGCCTTTATTCTCGCAGCAAGCGGTTCAGCGGTTGGTTTAGGAAACCTTTGGAAATTTCCCTACATCACAGGGACTTACGGCGGCGGTGCTTTTGTTTTAGTCTATTTGGTTTGTACTGCGATCATCGGATTTCCTGTTCTCATTAGCGAGATTTTTATTGGTCAAAAAGCTCAGACAAATGTAGTCAAGGCTTTCGAGGAAAACCATCGTAGATACAGCCCTTGGAGAATAGCGGGATGGATGGGGTTGCTTAGTGGTTTCCTGATTCTATCATTTTATAGCGTAGTCGGAGGGTGGGTTTTAGATTTTTTGCTGCGAGCAATTTTGAATCAATTTGCTGGTCATTCGGGGGCAGAAATTGAAACTTATTTGGAGTCTTTGTTTTCCAACGCATGGCGCATTATTATTTGGCACTTTATCTTTATGGCTTTGACCATTACTATTGTTGCTAAAGGGTTAAACAAGGGACTAGAACGTTTGAATAATTTGTTAATGCCGAGTTTGTCCGTAATTTTGTTATTTTTATTAGTTTATTCTTTTTTCCTTCCCGGGTTTGGTAGAGCGGTTGGTTTTATGTTTGTTCCTGATATTACTAAACTTGGTGTAGAGGGAATCCTGCAAGCAGTTGGGCATGCGTTTTTTACTTTAAGTCTGGGAATGGGAGTAATGGTGACATATGGAAGTTATCTTTCTGAAAATGAAAGCCTTCCCCGTGTCGCTGGTAATGTGACTGTACTTAATACGCTGATTGCTTTGATTGCTGGGATAGTAATTTTTTCGATAGTTTTTTCCTATGGCGGGGAACCCGCAAAAGGACCCACCCTGATGTTTCAAACTCTTCCCGTGCTTTTTTCCCAAATGCCTGGTGGTTATTTGGTGGCGATCGCTTTCTTTCTACTTGCAGGTTTTGCTGCTTTAACTTCGGCGGTTTCTTTACTGGAAGTGGTTGTTACATACTGGGAAGAAACTCATCGCAAGAGCCGCGTTGGGACAGCGCTAATCTGCGGAGTAACAGTTGCCCTGTTGGGAGTGCTTTGTGCTTTATCATTTAATCTTTTGAGTGGTTTTAAAATCGGAGGATTAACCTTTTTTGATTTATTTGACACGTTAACAGCACAACTTTTGCTTCCTTTGGGAGGAGCGCTAATTTCACTATTTTTTGGATGGGTTTTAGGGTCTCAGGCAGTCAAAGTTATCACTGGAAAACCGATCACTAACTTATTCTCGCAGGTACTTTTGTGGACGACACGCGCAATTGCACCGCTTTTTATTCTTGTTATGCTGGTTTATAAGATCATGCAAGGATAAAACGATAAACTAATTGGCAATCTTCATACTCGACAAATGCGATCGCTCCTTAGACACTATCTCACGCATAGACAATTTACAATTGAAAGGAGCAGCGGGAGCAGTGGGAGAAATCAACATGCGTAAAATAGTTACTTAGTACCAACCCACCGCATGGGATAAAAATGGGCATATGAAAACTTTAGCCAACCAAGCCAGGACATTAAGGAAATTGTTTGCAAAAAAACGATTGATTTATCTATTGCTACCGCTGGCGGGAACTGGGGTAGCGTTTTTAGGGGGCTGCTCCGATTCTTGGAGCAACTCTTCTCAGAACCAAGCTCAACAAGATCAAACGCAGCAGGAGAGAACCACACCCCAACCCGAGCAGAAAAGTAACCAGAGCAATAATCAAAGCGATCGCCCGCTTACCCCCACAGCGGAAGATACAAACTTCGTTAGCACCGTTTCAGACAAGGTTATGCCTGCGGTGGTTCGGATTAATGTCTCCAAAACTGTGGAAGCTCAACTGCCAGAGGGACTTCAAAACCCTTTCTTTCGGCGCTTTTTTGAGGATAAGTTACCTAAGGAACGACAGAAGCAGGGCATCGGATCGGGGTTCGTGGTTGAACCCAATGGTGTGATTATCACCAATGCTCATGTAGTGAGAGATGCTGATTCGGTAACGGTAACGTTCGCCGATGGTAGCAGTTTTAAGGGTGAGGTTCTGGGGCAAGACCCTTTGACCGAGATTGCAGTCGTTAAGATTGAACCTAATAACTTGCCTACTGTGGAACTTGGAAATTCCGATCAGGTGCTGCGCGGGCAGTGGGCAGTTGCAATGGGGAACCCACTTGGTTTAGATGAAACAGTAACACTGGGGGTGATTAGTGCCAAGGGGCGATCGCTAAGTGAAATCGGTGCTTCGGATCTACGTGTTGATTTTATTCAAACTGATGCAGCGATTAATCCTGGTAATTCTGGTGGTCCCCTAACAAATGCTCGGGGGGAAGTAGTGGGTGTAAACACTGCCATTATTCGCGGGAGGGCAGAAGGGTTAGGCTTTGCTGTTCCCATCAACACAGCTCAAGAGGTAGCACGGGAAATCATTAACACCGGAGAAGTTCAACATCCCTACATCGGCATTCAGATGCTTCCGCTTACGCCGCAAGTTAAGCAAAAACTGAAACAGGCTCCTAACCGTAATTTGGATGTGGAGGCAGAAAAAGGCATTCTGATTGCTGATGTTGCTCAGGGTTCTCCCGCCGAGCGAGCAGGATTGCAACCTGGAGATGTGATCACCCAGATTGAGAATCAGCCCGTGAGCGATGCTGAAAAAGTGCAGCAAATTGTCGAAAGCAAAGACGTTGGCGAGAGATTGTCGCTCACAGTTCAGCGAAATGGACAGAGTCAACAAATTCCCCTACAACTAGGGGATTTTCCAGTGGAATCCTTGCGTGAGTCGGGGAGAAGATAGGTGAGGAAAGCAGGGGAGCTCCAGGAGCTCCAGGAGCACCAGGAGTAGAGGAGCGGAGGAGTTCCAGGAAAATCTACCTGCAATCTGTTTTAACCCGTAACTTTACAGCTCATCCCGCAAGTACGCAACGCCGAGAGGTGAGGAGTGGCACTCAGTAGAAGCTCATATTTTTGAAGATGGGAAAGCCAAACAGCTATGAAAAACACATTTACTGCCGTCTTTGAAAAGGTAGATGATTGGTATATTGGCTACGTTGAAGAGTTATCCGGTCCAACATCCAGCAGAAAACCCTTGAGGAAGCACGACAAAGTTTCAAAGAAGTTGTCGAGTTAATTCTAATCTCGAATCGGGAACTGGCGGAACAAGAACTTGCTGACAAAGAGGCGATTTGCGAGGAGATTAGGGTGGATACGTAGGTGAAACCACGAAACTAGTTCGCCATCTCGAACAAAAGGGCTGTTTGTTTCTGCGCGAAGGCGGTAAGCATACAATCTACTACAACCCGTCGAACCGTAAAACTTCTACTGTTGCTAGGCATACTGAAATTGTCGATGTTCTTGCTAAGAAAATTTGCAAAAATTTAGAGAACCCTCCGCCTAACTAGTGAGGCGATCGCAACTCTCCCTTAATGCCTTAATACCCACGAAACTCGCTGCTGGGCGAGGTTGAATTGTTGATAAAATTAAGAAAATCCAGGCAAAAAGGTTAATTTCCCCCTCGAGAGACTGTACAACTGGGCTGATCTATTGTTATTGCTGGATTATTAACCGTGGTTGTGAGGCTGCATGGTTCCACTGCAACTGACGCTGAAAAACTTCCTCAGCTATCGCGAGGCATCCCTGGATTTTCATGGACTTCACACCGCCTGTATCTGTGGTCCCAATGGGGCTGGTAAGTCTTCTTTGCTCGAAGCAATCACTTGGGCAATTTGGGGGCAAACTCGCACGGCAAGCGAGGACGATGTAATTCATGCAGGGGCGAAAGAGGTTCGAGTCGATTTCCTCTTTATGAGCGAGCAGGAAACCTATCGCGTCATCCGCAGCCGCCGCCGGGGACAAAGTAGTTCGCTGGAATTTCAGGTTAAAAGCGAGGGGGGAAACTTTCGCTCTTTAACTGGGCGAGGTGTACGGGCAACGCAGCAGCAAATTATCTCACTCCTGAAGCTGGATTATGACACCTTTATTAATTCGGCTTACTTGCGTCAAGGGCGAGCAGATGAGTTTATGATGCGTCGTCCTTCTGAGCGTAAACAAATTTTGGCGGATTTGCTCAAGCTCGATCAATACGAGGAGTTGGCAGAGCAAGCGAAAGACACCTCCAAACAGTTTAAAGGGCAAGCCGAGCAGTTAGAGCAAAGTTTGCAGCCTCTAGAAGAGCAGCTCCAGCAGCGAGAAGCGATCGCGCAACAGCAAAAAAGCCTGGAAACGCAACTCCAGCAAGTCCGACAAGCACAAGAGCAAGATCAACAAAGACTGCAACATTTACAAGCGATTGAGCAGCAACGGCAAACCCAAAAGCAACAACTCAACTTACAGCAAACCCAATATCAAAATCTGAGCCAAGATTGCGATCGCCTTCAGCAAGAGCGATCCTCCCTACACACCGAGCTTACGAATTTACAACAGACACTCAAGCAAGAATCTGAAATTAATGCAGGATACAACGAATATCTGCGCTTGCAACGCGAAGAAGAAAATCTCTCTGCTCAGTTCCAAGCCTACCAGGATGCCCAACAGCAAAGGCAGCAGCTACACGAACAGCAAACGGAACAAATTAACCAACACAATCTCCAAATTCGGCAAACCCAGGCAGAGTTAGATTCCCTAGAGCAGCAAGAGCAGGAAACAACCGAAATTCTCCGCCAAGCTGACGAAGTAGCGAAAGGACTGGAACAGCTCCAGCATCACCGCCAACGCCTCCAGCAGCTCGACAAGCTGCAACACCACGTCGCTCCCTTGTTACAACGCCGCCAAACCCTGCAAACCGAGATTGATCGGGTACAGGCTCGGCTCTCGGCACGATGGGAGCAACTACGCTCAGTAACAGAGGAGCTTTCCCAGCAGGTTTCCCAACTGCCTCAGGTGCGATCGCGCGTGCAAGAAGTAGAAGCAGAAATTGAGCAGCTTGAAAAAAAGCACGTCTATCGCCAGCGAGTGGAAGAAAAAGGCAAAGAACGGAGTAATTTCCAACAACGCCTCCAAGAAAATCAGCGCAATTGTGAAAAGCAACTAGCAGAATTGGGGCAAAAACTGGAGATGTTGGAAACGCCCGATGCCACCTGTCCACTGTGCGATCGCGCCCTGGATGAACATTACAAGCAGCACGTGGTGAATAAAACCCAAACGCATCACTCAGAAGTGCAAGAGCAATTTTGGGTATTGCGAGAGCAAATGGCGACTTGCGAGCGAGAACTACAGATTCTTCGGGGGGAATACAGGCAATTAACCGACGAATTAACGCCTTACGAGTCTTTAATCCAGCAAAAAGGACAGCTTCAGGCAAAGCTGGAGAACACAGACGAAGTAAACGAGCAGCTACAAGCAACTACCACAGAGAAAGAACAAATCGAGCGATCACTTTCTGGGGGCAACTACGCCCAACAATTACAAAACGAATTACAACAAATCGAGCAGGAACTACAACGCCTCAACTACGATGAACAAACCCACGCTCTGGCAAGGGGGGAAGTAGAGCGCTGGCGCTGGGCAGAAATCAAAAGTGCCAAGCTTGAAGATGCCAAACGGCGTAAAGCTCAACTCCATGCCCAGAAACCGAAACTTCAAGAGCGCATCACTGAACTACAAACCGCGATGGAGCAGTTGCGTCACAACTCGGATATCCAGAGACAAATCGCAGCACTAGATCGCCAAATTGCCCAACTCGGTTACGAGCGTAAACAGCATAACGCCATCATCGCAGACTTACGCCAAGCACAATCCTGGCAATTGCGCTACCAACAACTCCAACAGGCACAGCAGCAATATCCGCAGTTAGAAACCCGCCTTCAGGAACTGGATAGCACCTTGCAAGCCCGCATTGCGGACAAAGAAGCAGCTAAGGCACAGCTCGATACCTTAATTGCTCAAACCGAGCAGACAACGGATAATCGCGACGAAATTCAAACCCTAGAGCAGCAAATCCAGCAGCACAGGCAGCAACTCGATGAATTATTTGCCCAGCAGGGGCGCATAGAACAAGTTTCTAGCCAACTCGAAACCGTGCAAGCTCAGTACGAACAATCGCAACAGCGGTTACAAACAGCACAGCGGCAACATCGCGTTTACCAAGAATTGGCGCAGGCGTTTGGAAAAAATGGTATCCAGGCACTTATGATTGAGAATGTGCTGCCCCAGTTAGAAGCGCAAACCAATCAAATCCTTTCTCGCATCACCGGGAACCAACTGCACGTGCAATTTTTAACACAAAAAGCAGGGCGGGGACGCTCTAAGAAAAAATCCTCGAAACTAATCGATACCCTCGAAATTCTAATTGCCGATTCCCAAGGAACCAGAGCCTATGAAACCTATTCTGGTGGCGAAGGATTTCGGATTAATTTCGCCATTCGCCTAGCCTTAGCCCAATTGCTAGCACAGCGGGCAGGGACATCCTTACAGATGCTAATTGTTGATGAAGGATTTGGCACGCAAGACGAACAAGGATGCGAGCGTTTAATTGCTGCGATTAATGCGATCGCCCCCGATTTCTCCTGCATCCTCACTGTCACCCATATGCCCCAATTCAAAGAAGCCTTCACCAATCGTAT
Organism: Cyanobacteria bacterium QS_4_48_99; assembly: GCA_003021505.1. Taxonomy (GTDB): domain Bacteria; phylum Cyanobacteriota; class Cyanobacteriia; order Cyanobacteriales; family Rubidibacteraceae; genus QS-4-48-99. The sequence goes on from PXPT01000189.1 coordinate 21,189, forward strand.
CGAAGTCCATAAAACTCCAAACGGTTCTCAACTAAGCCTGTCCACTTAATTTACCTCTTCTTTCTTTGTGCCCTTTGCGCCTTAGCGGTTCCTTATGGTAGTCCTGAATAGTTATGATATTTTATACATTAAATTAATTTCTATGGAAAAAAAGAACAATGAATTGCCCAAAGTGTAATTCTTCCCAATTTGTTAAAAATGGACACACTCATTACGGAAAACAGCGTTTTCGGTGTCAAGCCTGCGGACGGCAATTCGTTATCAATCCTTCTGGTCAACCTATATCTCAAGAAACTCGCGGTTTAATTGAGGGCGCCTCTAAAAATGGGCTGATTTGCAATAATCTAAGGCTAAGATCCCATAAAACCGTCGCGCATTTGCAATAGTAGCTAATTTTTGGAGGTCCCCTCCATAATATCTGCATCGTATCCAGCAGCTACCGGAACAAGTCAGCCACTATTTCTGGCCACCCCAACTGCAATATGCAGACCTCTAATGCATTTAACTATTTTCCGCACGAATTGATAGTCGCAATTTTGGGACTGCTGTGCTTCTTCCTTACAAAATCGCCCTTGTCCGGGTCGCTGAGGCCGAAAATGAATCGTCGATTCGATGCTGGGCGTCGCGATCGAACGTGCGAGGAATGGCCCTGCTAGGGCAGCGGACTGGTGCTTGTACCATGATGTTCGTGGCTGTCCCACACGAAGCTCCCTGACAGGGAGTGCGAACGCCAACCGTTTCACTTTCCCGCTCTTCCGCTGAATGTCCATTCCATCGACCAACCGCAAGTCCTCGTCTACTCTTTCGATTGTGGGCCGCAATGTGGGTATCTTCCTGTTGCTTCTGGGAGGCATCCTATTTGTCCCCCTTCTAGTGTCACTGGGGTATGGGGAGACGTACAGCGCCCTAAGCTTCCTCATGGGGTCCGGGGTAAGTGCCGCGATTGGTGGGTTCGGATACTGGACCTGTCGGGATGCGCCTAAGCTCACCCAGTGGCAGGGCATGCTCGTTGCTGCGGTGGGGTGGCTGGCCGTGGCGGCCGTTGGAGCTGTGCCGCTCGTCGCTGCAGCATACCTGACTCCACCTGAGGTGGCCCAGTCGTTCGTGCCTGCCGGCGAGTCCTACACGTCGAGCCTGTACAACTTCCGGAATCCGCTCCACGCGTTTTTCGAGAGCATGAGCGCGTTCACGACAACGGGCCTCACCATGAGCGTCCACGAACCCTCAGTGGGCCACGGCGTGCTGCTGTACCGCTCGCTCGGCCAGTGGGTGGGGGGTGCCGGGATGATCGTGCTGGCGCTGGCCATCCTGCGCACCCACGGCACAGGCGGCCTCTCGCTCTACCGGGCCGAGGGACGCAGCACAAAGGTGCGGCCCAATATTGTGAAGACGACCCGTGTGTTGTGGCGAGTCTATGTGGGCCTTACGCTCGGGGTAGCAGTGTACCTCGCCGTCGGCACCTTCCTGATCGTGCCAGGTTACGGCCTGGAAGCAACCCTTTTCGACGCCGTCAATCACGCGATGACAGGGCAGTCGACCGGAGGCTTCAGCACGCTCGACGACAGCATCGCCGGGTACGAATCCTACGCGATGGACCTGCTCTACATCCCCGCCATGATCCTGGGCGCTATCTCGCTGCCCGTCTACTACGGCATCATCAACACCGGGTCCCTTCGGGTTCTCTGGAAAAACGTGCAGGCCCGAACGCTCGGGGGAATGCTACTGGTGGGCACGCCCCTGCTCATAGGTTTGCTCTGGACTGTGCCCACTGTAGCCGATCCTGTGCGGGAGGGCCTTTTCCAGTTCGCCACGGCGCTCTCGACAACCGGCTGGCAGACTTCGGCCATTGGCGACTGGCACAGTGGAGCCGTCCTTTTCATCGTCTTCGGGGCTATGATAGTTGGCGGCTCGGAAGGTGCCACAGTGGGGGGCATCAAACTCATTCGCATCTACGTCCTCGTGCGCGGCATCCGTTGGCAGATCGTGCGGAATTTCCTGCCGCAGCACGCCGCCGTCCGCTTCCGGCTGGGAGGCCGCCGTCTCAATCGCAACGACATGTACGACGAAATCAGTCAGGCCGCCGTGCTTACAGGACTGTACCTCTTCCTGATGATGGCGAGCGCCGTGGAGCTGACCTATATTGTTGACTCTTCCTACACTCTGGCCGACATTATCTTCGAGTCTGCCACTGCTCAGGGCACTGTGGGCCTGTCGACTGGCGTGACGCGCCCGGACATGACCCCATGGGCCGAGGGCATCCTGATTTTTCAGATGTGGATCGGACGGCTTGAAATCTTCCCTGTTTTCATTCTGCTCCGCTTGCTTATGACTGGCACGAAGCCGACCCGACCGTAGCGAGGACACGAGCGTTCATACGCTTTTCCGGATTCTTTCTCTCGGCCTCTTATTATGTAAAAAGCTGAATAGATCTTGGCTAAACCCCCGCCTATTGCACTTGAGGCGACCAGCTGTCGCGTATGGCTACTTCTTGTATGAAATCTATTCTACTTTCGGATTAATATGTATATCGTTATTGTAGGAGCCGGACCCACCGGCCGCCAGATCGTCGAACTTGCCACCGCTGACCAGCATGAGGTGGTTGTCGTCGAATCGAACGAGGAGCGCGCTGGGGCGTTGAGTGCCGAATTCGACTGCCTTGTCCTGCACGGAGACGCTGCGTCCCGCCCGCTGCTGGAGGAGGCCGGGGTGCCAGAGGCCGACGCCCTCATCGCCACAACGGACGACGACGCCACCAACCTGATGGTAATGATGCTGGGGCGCGAGATGGAGGTCACGCAGCTGCTCAGTTCGATCAGCGACCCCAGCCACGGGCCACTGTTCGAAAACCTGGGCGTACACCGCGTCGAGAACCTACGCCGCCTTAGTGGCAGGCAGTTTTATCGCACTATCCAACGCCCGCAAGTCCGCGACTTTATGGAGCTGGGCAACAGCGCCGAGATTGTTGAAATCATGCTGGAAGCAGGGTCACCCCTCACCGGCACGACCCTGCAAGAGGCAGGCCAGAAAGGACTCCTCCCCAATGACGTAATTGTGGTGGCAATCAATCGAGGGGAGGAGCTACACGTTCCAAGGGGGGATACCACGCTTCAGGTCGGGGACATCGTGACAATCCTCGCAAGTAAGGGCGTGACCGATGCCCTGATGGCAACGTTCGGCTCGCAGACGTGACAGAACGAAAGTCTACTAGTCGTTACAGTCCGTATTTTTCCCGCTTGCGGTAGAGAATAGCCAGCTCGATAGCGCGCCGGCACGCCGATCCGGATGGGATCTAGCGTTAGCTGCCCGAGCCGGTGAGCGGATTGCTCGAGCGGGGCTGGTTAGAGCTTCCCAAGCAGCGCGGGCTGCCTCGTCGAGGCGATCGCCGAACTCGTTGAACTCCTGCACCAGCGACTCCCAAGCAACTGGAAGCTTTGCTCGATGCGCTCGGGATCGAACAACTCGGTCGACTCGATCTCTTGCCGGGCCCTGCGGACGGCCTCCAGATAGTTGTCTAAGGCCAGCTCGCCGGCCTTTTGCGCCTCCGATTGCGCTTTGCGCGTCACGGTCTCGATTAGGTGTTTGCTCTCAGCCCGCACTTGTTCGAAGGCATCCGGCATGCTCTGCTCCACCAAGCGATTGGTGCGATCGCTGACTTGAATGGGGGTCTGCTCCTGAGGCATCTGGGATCCTTAGCTCATACGGCTTCACCTCTTATTAACTCGGCAAGGGGTTCACCTCCATTCTATTACCCCGCCTGCTGCCGCCGGTTGCATGGAACTTCACAAACCGTTCATATTCGCTTGCTAGCCTACAGCTAGCACTCGGTAGCAGAACGCAATCACTGCCGTAAGGAGGGAATATGGTCACCGAACTAGCCATTACCTACTGCTAGCTGTCACTTTCCTATGGCTTTTTTTTTGGCATTGTGCTGACTTTGCCTCACGCCATTGCCCACGAAGCCAAGCTCAGCGTTATGCCCGTGCTTGGCAGCAACTGCGCGCTGACTGGCGCCTGGGAACTGACATGCTACTGCAAGCAGCGCTGCGAGAAGATGGTACTACCTTGCTGGCCCAAGCGTTTTCGCGCAATCTGGATCATCGACAAATAGGCAAACCGTTCTAAGTTAGAGGGTGTTTTAAAAATCAGGGAGCTTCCATAGCGTAGGCTGTCCTACCGAAGAACCAGGAGGACAGGCCATGGAAGCTACCACCCCAGCCTATCCCA
>PXPT01000190.1 GCA_003021505.1 Cyanobacteria bacterium QS_4_48_99
GCGTTCACGAAGGAAGGAAGGAAGATCCTTACTATATGCCACTGCCACTACCAAAAACTCATCACACTAAACTCTCCCTTGATTGTTAACTTTCCTTAGCTCGCTGCTATAGCTGGGTTGCAGGTTCCAGGTTGGATGTTACAGGTTAATTGGCTTATACGTAACCTACCCTACGGGAACGGCTACGCCGAACAACCTTCAAACGTTTTTCCTTCCCTACTTCCTCTGCCCCTTATCCCCTAGACTGCCGCCCTATACTAAAAACAAAACGGCTTGAACCTAGCTATAATTTGGTTTCAAGCCGCTATCAGTCTGCGTGGGCGACTGATTAGTCTATACTGATTCCTTCAGCGAAGATAAATTTAATCTTCTAAGCTTTCCTTCAGTCGTTCTTCCACCGTTTCTCTTTCGGAACCTTTCGGTTTCTGCTGCTTTTCTGCATCAGCGCCCCCTTGAATTACGTTCGTATCCTGCTGTGCCCCTCTCTGAGTCTCTTCTCTTGAAGGCGGACCTTGCTCTGGCTTGATTAACTCCTGTGCTTCTCTTTCTACTCCTGGTAACGACTTTTCTCCTTCCTCGGGGCTGCTAGTCTGGCTGTAGGCAGGCCCTGCCTGGGAGAGAACTAAAAAAGCACAAACACACAGGGCGATTAAAACACGCAAGGGGCGCAGTAAGGTGGACAGGTTGAAACGAATAGATTTCATAGAAAATCCTCCCATTTATGAATTTTTGCCAATCTTTCAAGTAGCTCCTAAGCTACAAGCCAAATCATACGTTGTCCTTCCCCATTTACTCAAATTTTGAACTCGATTAATTCTGCACCTGGTCATTTTTGTAGCAAACTTAACAAAATTTTTACTTTATACCAGTTCTCAAGCATTAGTCATTAGTAAAGTGCTGTGAGCGAAGCGTGCCAAGGACTGAGGAATAAGGACTGATAACTGCCCCAGAAGGGGCGAAATTTATTACCTGAGCGCTTATCACCCTCAGGCATATGGGATTAGCTATAGGACAAAAATTGAATTTGCGGCACGAGTGGCTCCTGAACCAAACCAACGCCAGCAAATCCCCAACGTTGCAATACTCCCTTTAACTGGGTAGCAGAAACTGACTCTACCCCAAACTGCTCAGCTACATCCGAACCATGAGTATTGAGATAGCTGCGGGCATCAAAACTTTCGGAAAAAATCAACAAGTAGCCCGCCCCAGACTGATTTTCCTCATCGGGATGAGCAACTAGATACTGACCATCAACTCTGGAACGAATCAGGTAGTGAAGTTGAGAAAACATAATAGAGTTTATAGAAGGCAGCTTATTTCAAATCTTCCAAGCGAATTCGGGGATCAACCCATTTAAGCAGTAAGTCTGCCATCAAATTGCCCACAATTAACATCAATGCCCCCATCATTAAGCTTGCCATAACCAAATAAATATCTTGACTCCTAACTGCTTGCAAACTCAGACGCCCTAAACCGGGCCAATTGAAGAAGAATTCTACAATAAACGCTCCGCTGAGTAAGCTAGCAAACTCAAAACCAAGCATTGTAATTAAGGGATTAATCGCATTACGCAGCGCATGAACGTAAATCACCCGATTTTCTGGCAGTCCCTTGGCGCGAGCGGTTTGAATATAATCCTGGCGCAAAACATCGAGCAATTCTCCTCGGGTAATGCGCTGCAAGCCTGCAAAGCCAGCGATACTCAGAGCGATTGTCGGCAAGATTAGGTGCCAGCCGATATCGAGAATTTTGCCCAATGGCGAGAAGCTAGCATGGTTGATGCTCGTCATGCCACCCACCGGGAAGAGCGGAGACAAATTTTGTGCCAAAATAAGCAGCAACAAAGCAGTAACCAAGCTCGGAAATCCTTGCCCCAAGTAGCTCATTATCCGCAGAAATTTATCAGTGGAACGGCTTTGGTTAACCGCACTGATAATTCCTAGAGGGATGGCAATTGTCCAGGTAACGAGAATGGAAGAAACCGTGAGCAGCAAGGTAGCAGGAATCCGCTCCAACAGCAAAGAGGATACAGAGCGGAAATACACAAAACTGGTGCCAAAGTCGAAGCGCGTGATCACTCCCCAGAGCCAATACCAGTATTGCACAATCGCGGGCTTGTTTAATCCAAATTGCTCTTCTAGTTGGGCGATTGTTTCTGGCGAAATTTGCGGATTCTGCCGTAATTTATCCAGGTAATCACCAGGAGCAAGCTGAATAATCGCAAAGCTAAGTATTGAGGCTAAAAACAAAGTTAAAATTGCCTGCAATAGCCGCTTGACCACATAGAGAAAGGTTTCGTTTTGGAAAAAAACTCCTAGCCGCTTCAAACTGGCATATAACCCCGCTCGGAACCCAGAAACTCTTGTTGCACTCATAAAACTTTATCTTTATTCCTTTGTTTCCCTCTCTCAGTTGTCTCCTCTGCTCCTGGAGCCCCTCTGCTCCTCCGCATTCTTAATACTCAACTAGGGTAACAATCGGCAAATCTGGAAGTTGTTGTCGTCCTTCTAGCTCTTGCAACTCGACGATAAAGCCGAACCCCAGGAGATTACAGCCTACCTTGTGGACTAAATCAGCACTTGCTTTCGCTGTGCCGCCAGTGGCGATCAAATCGTCCACAATTAGCACGCGCGTTCCTTCCTGTAGCGCATCTTGGTGAACTTCCAGTTTATCCCTTCCATACTCCAGTTGATACTCAACTGTGTGAACGGCTGCTGGCAGCTTCCCAGGCTTGCGAACGGGAATAAACCCAGCGCGGAGTTGGTAAGCTAGAGGTGGTCCCACGATAAAGCCACGGGACTCGATACCCACGACATAATCCGGGGACAAGTTCGCCTCTACACACTTTTGGGCAAAAGCGTCAATCGTGTAACGCAGCCCTTCAGGATCGCGCAGTAGCGTCGTAAGATCTCGAAATAGTATTCCTGGCTTCGGAAAATCTGGTATGTCGCGAATTAGAGACTTTATATCCATTGATCTAGCGTGATTGGGTATATTTTCATCTTTTTGCCGTTTGAATCGCTGCCTGTGGCATGATCACATCCGGAGTACTAAATTACGATCAAATCCTCCGTAGAAAATAGTAAACTATAATCTTGCGTGATTTTTGCTCGATCACTAACAGTTATCACTTCGCTGAGGGCTGTAGAGTTGGTTAAAGTGGGTTGGTATTACTCAGGTTCAAATTGGTAATAAAGAAATACGGCACAAATCCTGAAGGTGAAAAGTCAGTTATCTTAACTTCAGCAGACCGTAATTGAGTGATTAAGTTAACACTCAGTCTTAGCGCGTGCGATTTGGAGTGAGTCCCACAAGTGAGCGTCATGGCTAATTCTAGTACTCCTGCCCAATCAAAGCCACTGATTTTAGACAGTCTTCCCAACTACTCCATTCCAGAACGCGGGTGTTCGCAGCGAACGCAGCAGCGAATTGACTTGATCGTGCTTGCAATTGAAGCCCTGGAACTAGGTGGATCGGAACGTATGCTGGCAACAGCTAAGAAATTGGAACTCCAGGAGATTATCAACAATCGAGTCGTTCTTTGGAGGCTGCGCTGCACGAACCCCTGGCGACGTTCTTATACGCGACGCTCTTTGAACCTTGATGAAGCGAAGGCTTTGGTGGTGGTTGCCAACTACCGAGCCAGACAGCTAACTGTCTTAATCCGGCAGTTGCTCCTGGCGCATCAACAAATGAGAGAGAAGGGATTGCCGTTAGAGCAACACTTTCGCTTGTCTGAGTACCTGGAACGGTTCCGGGCGCACTTCCGCAGCCGGATGAATCCGCGACGGGCTAAGGTGGCAGACTATACCTCCTCAGATGAGAAGTTGAATGAGCTCGCTCTTTCGCTATTAGGACAGTTACTGTTTTGTACGGGCACAGCAGGAGCGCAGCGGCTCTGGAGCAGTTTGTTTGATGGAGAGGTAAGATGACAATTCGACGCCAGTATAGCCTGCCAAGCTGCACACTGATCCTGGAAGGATGGAGTGACGAGACGGCTTCTCAAGGTCAGGGTGAGGGGCGACCATTAATGTCTATTTTAGTGAATGCGGAGTGCCATTTTGCCGATAATGGGCGATCGCTGGCAGGGGAACGAGAGTTTTTAGAAAGTCTGGTGAAGGCAGTGAGTGCCTATGCCCAACAATTCCTAAGTGGCATTGCTCGCTTGCAACAAGGCAACGCCGATCTAATTCGATTGGAGCAGGGAAAGGAAAAAGGTTCACATCACTTGATAGAGAATGCCTCTTCCTCCTCCACGGCGAAACAGGTGCAGCTTCAGTTGACCACAGTACAGCTATTTGACCTAGTTGATGCCGTAGACCAGTTTTTAGCCGATACTCGTACCTTACCAGAATTCTCGCTACAATTGCAGCCCGCTCCCAGGCGTTATCGTCAGCCAGAAGAACCGATGGTGAAACGAGCCGCTCCCGCAGCATTGGGAGCGACAAGCTTGGCTGCGGCTGCGATCGCCTTTTACTTGCTCCCTATTCCCGAAGTTCGCAAACCACAACCCACCAGGCAAGAGCCTAACTCCAGCGAATCCAGTTCCAGTTCTACCGCATCGTCAGGGAATCCGCCCCGAGCCTCCCACGTTTCCAACTCTTTGCCAGAGAACCAGCAACAGCCTAACCCCATAGAGCAAGCGTCTAATTACGTTCAACCCACTCCCAGCTCTCCCGCCAGTACGAGCGAATCGAGTGCTAACTTCAACTCTTCGCCAGAGAACCAGCAACAGCCCCACCCCACAGAGCAAGCGTCTAATTACATTCAATCCACTCCCGGCGATGCAGCGAGTAAGCCTCCCTCTGCTTCATCTCCAAACTCCACTACCTCAACGTCGGTCGAGCGATCGCCCCAACAAGTAGTAAGAGATTACTATTCCGCCCTTAATCGTGGTCAATATCAATCGGCATGGAAGCAATTGCCACCTGAGCTACGAAGCGATCAAGAAGTTCATCCCGACGGCTACCTCACTTATAAAAACTGGTTTGAAAAGGTCGATGCAATCGACATCCAGGAAACTAAGCTTGTACAAACCAGCTCGGAAACCGCGAAGGTAGATGTTCGGCTGCAATACCAGATGAAAAACGGTAGGCTCGTCCCTCTAGGGTTGCGCTATTCGCTGGTGCGGAATGCTGCCACGGGTAATTGGGTATTTGATGCTATCTGGGAGCGGAAGGGTCGCCAAACTGGCTCGAATAGTTCTAGCGAACAATCAAGTGAAATCAACTCTAATATTTCTAAGGAACAATCAAGTGAAACCAAATCCAGTTCTTCTGCCGAATCGAGTTCAGTTTCCTCCCAGTCCCCAAATTCGTTTTCGCCTCAAAAATTAGAAAAAGCTCTGGCATCAGCTTCCCAGGTTAGTGATTCCACAGAGCTACATTTTTTACAACGAAGCCTTCGCAACGATATTAACAATGCCTGGAAGAACAGGGATCAGGTTAATGAAAATTTGGAATATCGCGTCTGGGTAACTAGAGACGGCGCGATTGTTGGTTACAAACCAGTCGAGGAAATACCCGCCCATACCGACTCGCAACTCCCCCTGCCCGAATTGCGCTATTCTCTAACCCAGGCGGAAGCGAAAAACCAAGAAAAAATTGCTCAGTTTCGAGTGATCTTTACTAAAGGTGGTGTTGTGCAAGTAAGTCCTTGGCAAGGCTACGCTGATCAACCGACTTTTGGATCGGAAATTTTTGATTCTGGTCAACTGAAGGAATTGAAAAGTCAGCTACATCAACAACTTCTGAAAGCCAGAGTAGAAAGGAGTTTCTACTCGAAGAAGTTGGTCTATCGGGTGGGTATCACCCAAGACGGTGCGATCGCTGACTATGAGCCTCAAAACCAACCTGCCTTCGATTATGTTGACCAAACCCCCCTTCCTCACGTTGTCAAACCCGCAGCAGCAGGCATGGGCAGTGGAGGTAGTGTCGTCCCGCAAGAACCCTTGGCTCAGTTTAAGGTGGTGTTTAAGCCGCGTGGCGGTTTGAAAGTGACACGCTTCCGGTGAGAAGTGAAGGTTGCAGATTGCAGGTTTCCAAGTGAGGAGTGAGGAGGTGTTCTGTGCAGAGGTGCCCAGGTGCGGAGGTGCTGAGGGGAAATAGTTTCCGAGTGCGGCGCGTCTCTCCTCTGCTCCTCTGCTTTTTGTGTCACCGCGTCCTCTTTCTCCTCTACTTCGCCAACTCTTTCACCTTTGCTCACTTCCTCACGCCTCACCACCAACAGATCTAGTGAATCAACTGTGGATAAATCTGCCGCCAAGCTAGCACCACAAAAATCCCCATCCATAGCAGAAGCCAAAACAAAGACAAAAACCACCACTCAGGGAATCCCAGGTGCCAGCGTAGCAGGTCAACTAGAGAGGCTAGCGGTAAAATTGCTGCTACTTTTCCTAACACCAACGGCAGGGTTTCCCGAGGGAAATAGGTGCCGCAGAAAGTAAACATAGGAATAACAAATAAAAAGATGGGCACATTAATTTGGTCTACCGTGCGGACTGTCCCAGCAGTTAGTAATCCAGCGGCAGCAAAGGTCAAACTTCCCAGCAGGATTATGGGCAACGAGAGCAGTAATTGCCAGCCTGAGTAGAGTCCCCATATAACTGCCAATAGCCCGGTTATCGTTCCTGCTACCACCCCTTTGGTAGTTCCCCATAGCCAGTCGCCCAGAAAAACTTCTGTAAAAGTTAAGGGAGAGGTTAACAGCGCTTGCCAGGTTTTTTGAAAGCTTAGGCGGACGAAACTGCCATAGGAACTCTCAAAAAAAGACTGGAATAGCACGGCTACCGCCATCATTCCCGGCGCAAGAAATTGTAAATAGCCAATCGTTTCACCCCGATAAGAAACCTCTCCCACCAGTGGGGTTAAGCCATAGCCAAAGGCAATTAGGTAGATCAGGGGTTCAGAAAGTGGAGGGAGACTATTAACCAGCCAAGTTTTTTGGTACACTCTAGCGTGGCGACGCCAAACGGAGTACACGCCCCAAGCCGAAATCCAATTGCCTTTCATTAGCGCTTAATCTAATAATGTCCCAGTCAGTCGCAAGAAGACATCTTCCAAGTTAGCGTGACGGCGGTTGAGTTTAATCGTGTCCATACTGCTTAAGTCTTCCCACAAAGATTGGGGATTGTCTGGCGGTAGGCAGATGATATAACTAGTTCCGAAGGGACGATGCCAGGTGTGATATTGGGTAGCGAGTTGTTTAAGGACGGGTTCAGAGATGCCCTCAACTTCGGCAACTTCCTTACCCGCAGTGCGCTCAATCAGTTTGCTAGGAGAACCCTCATCTATTACTTTACCTTGCTGGAGTAAGACAAGGCGATCACATAACCGCTGCGCTTCATCCATGTAGTGAGTCGTCAGTAAGATGCCGCACCCACTCCGTTTCAACTCTGTAACCAACCGCCAAAAGTCCTGTCGCGCATCCGGGTCAAGTCCGGTAGTCGGTTCATCAAGAAACACCACTTGGGGATGATTAATTAACGCGCGTGCTAGCACTAAACGCCGCTTCAAGCCTCCAGAAAGTTCATCAATGCGATTTCGGGCATAATCTTGTAGTCCCACCTGTGCCAGCAATTCTCCCGCCCGCTGCCTTGCCGCTTTGCCCGTGATGCGGTAGTAATGAGCAAAGTAAGTCAAGTTTTCCATCACCCGAAAGTCAGGGTCGAGGTTATTCTCTTGGGTGACAATTCCCATCTTGTGGCGGGCTTGCCGCGCTTGCGATTGAACATCATATTGTTCGAGCTTTACAAAGCCGCGACTGGGCGTAACTGAACCATATAGCATCCCTACGATGGTGGTTTTCCCCGCCCCATTTGCCCCTAGCAGTCCCAAGGTTTCTCCTGGGTGGAGGGTAAAATTGACTCCTTGAACTACTAGGTGGCTACCATAATATTTCCATAAGTCGTAGGCGTTCAGCGCCGTGGTTTCAGATGATGCCAATTGCATTGCTGTTTATAGGTGCATCTGGCGTTGCACAATAATGGAGTAATGAAGGCTGCTCTAGGAGTGAAGCAACTCCCTCACTCCTCACTTGAATAACCTTGCAGCCTTCAACCTAATAACCTGTAACCTGAGCTGGGCAGTGACCACCCGACAAATGACTATTAATCAGTGAGGTCTTGAAGCTGTTCTTTTGCCTTCTCGATTAACCCCTTTTCTTGCTCAGCCTCCATTTGGTCTTGAGACATCTTCTCGGCTTCTTCTTGCCGCATTTCTTCTCTTATCGCCGCTTCTTCACTATACATGCGGGCGCGTTCTATTTCTTCCTCTTGTACCTGTTCTTTAGATTTTGGCTCTTGTTGGGACTCTGGTGGTGCTTGTTGCGCATAACTAGGTTGATTAGCAACCAGAAGCGCACCGCCCAAGCTAATTAAACTGACCAAACCCACGACTAAAAGGCGCTTGCTGAAAGTTTGCCGTATTGCAGAAAGAATACGTTGCATGTAAATCTCCTTTGTTTTTTGTCCGCTGACGCGAAGCATAAGCTATATCTGAACCTGAAACCGATCATACTAGTGTGAGTGCAATCATCCCTTCTATCGGAAGATACATTAGTTGTGGGGGACGCGGGAATTCCCCTGACGCGGCGACGCGGAGATGGGGAGACACGGTGAAGAAATTAAAAATTAAAGGAGGGGCGAGCCGCTGGCTCGCCCGTACAAAATGGAATTACAATTTTGCATTTCTAATGAGCGCATTTTGAATTGTTTGTCCCCGCGTCATTTCCCCCTGCGCCTGAACCTGTCCCCGCGTCCCCGCGTCCTCTTTCTCCCCTGCTCCTCTGCTCCCCCGCATCCTCTTTCCCATTGTTAAGATTCGTACAAAGCGAGTTTGATTGCAAGGAGCCAGCAGCATGACCCGAAAGACAACGCGGCGAAAATTTCTGGCAACCGCCGTCACAGTTGCCGGAAGTATTGCGGGAATTACCGCCTTCAATCGAAGCTCCACCTCCACTGCTAAAAACGCCTCATCAGCCACAGCAACCATGCCAGAACGGGCACTGGGCAACACAGGAGTGCCAATGCCAATTTTCGGCTTAGGTGGGGCTGGTCAAACGCCGCTATCTTCGCCGGGCACAGAGAAAGAATCCATAGCACTGATTGAACGTGCCTGGGAACTGGGCATTCGCTACTTCGATACCGCTGCTGATTATGGACCGAGTGAGGGTTATTTCGGGAAAGTGCTGCCCGACTATCGCAAGCAAGTATTTCTAGCGAGTAAGACAGCGAAGCGGAACCGGGATGGGGCGTGGCGAGAATTGGAGCGATCGCTCCAGCGCCTCAATACTGATTATCTCGATCTCTGGCAACTCCACCACGTCTCCTTTGAGGAGGAACTTAACACCATCTTCGGCAAAAACGGTGCAGCTAAAGCCCTAGAAGAAGCCCAAGAACAGAAACTAATTCGCTTTACTGGCATCACTGGACACCACGAACCCAACATTATTGCCCAAGGACTGCGTCGCTATCCCTTTGATGCCACTCTCATCCCCATTAATGCCGCAGATAAACATCACCCCCGCCCCTTTATTCCCTCAGTCCTTCCTGTAGCGCAGGAGAAAGGCGTAGCAGTAATCGCTATGAAAGTGCCAGCTTACGGACGTTTGCTGAAGCCTGGTGTTCTGGAAGGAATGCATCAAGCATTGGGATACACCCTCTCCCAAGCTGGTGTTCACTGTGCCGTCACTGCTGCCGAAACCCCTGCTCAACTGGAATCCAATGTTAAGCTTGCTAGAGCATTCCAGCCCTTCCCCAACTCGACGCTAGAAGAGATTGAGCAGCGTACCGCAGACGTTTGGAAAGACATTACCTTTTATCGCGACTGGACATAATCTACTCTTTCTATCGACTATAGTGAAAATATGCCCATTGTCGTAGTCGAGAACCTCAGCAAAATCTACCCGGTTGCTGTCAAAGAATCGGGACTCAAAGCTACAATCACTCACTTTTTTCGCCGCAGCTACCAGGAAGTCAAAGCAGTGCAAGATGTTTCCTTCCCCATTGAAACGGGCGAGATTGTTGGTTTTTTGGGGCCCAATGGTGCGGGCAAAACCACCACCCTCAAAATGCTCGCTGGACTAATCCATCCTTCTCGGGGACGGGTAAGAGTGGCTGGATACATCCCTTTTCAGCGCAAGCACAACTTTTTGCCTAGGATTAGCTTGGTGATGGGCAAAAGCATCAACTACTGTGGGACTTGCCTGCCATTGACTCTTTAAAAATCAATGCTGCTGTCTATCAAATCTCGCAACAAGAATTTCAGCGGCGACTGGAAGAATTCAGGGAGATGCTTTCCCTAGAAGGCGAACTCACCCAGCCCGTGCGTAAATTTTCCCTCGGCAAACGGATGAAAGCGGAACTACTGGCAGCACTGCTCCATCATCCCCAAGTTCTTTTTCTCGACGAACCCACTTTAGGGTTCGATGTCAATGCTCAGGAGGCAGTGCGCGAATTCCTCCGGGAATACAATCGGCGCTATCAAGCCACCATCCTGTTAACCAGTCACTACATGGCAGATATCACTGCCCTCTGCCAGCGCGTCGTCTTAATTAATCAAGGACAATTAATTTACGACTGCAGCTTAGAAGGACTTGTGGAGCGCTTTGCCCCTTACGGCGAAGTGAAAGTAGAATTCGCCCATGCTTTACCGGAATCTAAGCTCTCTGGCTAAGGTCAACAAGCCCGCTTCCCGGTGCGGAAGGAGGAACTTACAGCGACTACAGCCCAAATTCTGACTCAGTTGGAGGTGCTCGATTTAAGTGTAACCGATCCTCCGATTGAAGAGGTGATTGGTCGCCTCTTTCGCACCGGAGTAGTTTCATGAGGCGGGGATGGAGAAAAATATCGACGCTGCTTTCGGTTTATGACGCCTATATGCTCGAATATCGGGCAGAATTATTTCTATGGGCGCTGGCGAATTCTTTACCCATCAGGCATCTCAGGGAGGACGCTTTGGGCTAGAACCAATTGAGTTGATTCGCTACTTTCTCGGTGTATTTATTGTGCGGTAATTCACCGTTGTCTGGGTGATTTGGGAGTTTGAAAGCGAAGTAGTTGAAGGGCAGCTTTCCTTCCGACTCCTCCAGCCTCTTGACCCTGTCTGGCATCACGTGTCAGAACGAGTAGCCCGTCTGCCCTTTGCTTGGGCGCTGATTAGTTTCTTTTTCTTACTCTATCCCCTGGCAATCTGGCTGCCAAGCTTAACTAGTATGTTACTTTTTTTACTAGTGACAGCAGTAGCGTTTGCTCTACGTTTCCTCATGCAGTACACGTTCGCTTTGCTTGCCTTCTGGAGAGAACGTGCCCACGCCTTGGAACAGTTTTCGCTATTATGTTATTTGTTTTTGTTGGGGTTAATTGCGCCGCTAGAGGTGTTCCCTCCCCTAGTTCGTGAGATTGCCCAATGGACACCGTATGGACACCGTTTCCTTACATGGTGCATTTCCCCGTGGCACTTTTCATCGATTTGCCTACCAATCCAGTACGTGGGGGATTAGTAATGCTGGGGTGGGGATAGTGTGTTTCGTGATTAACCGCTGGCTCTGGCGTAGGGGGCTGAGACACTTAGAGTTGAAGGTTGAATCTTGAAAAGTTGAAGGTTAAATGTTGGAAGGTTATTACGCACCCTGCAACCTGTAACCTGTAAACTTTAACCAGTGGGAGTAGCTGGCTTTTGGCTAGATTCACTTCCAGTTCTGCCTTGAGCGCGTTTCTGAGCTGCTTCTTTCTCGACAGGATTCAGCTCGATGTGGTTGAACAATGTGGTTACGAAGGCAAAGAGCAAGAAGGGCAGAGACAGCACTAAAATCAGACCAACCGTAGCTAGGGCATATATTTCGCGGGCGCTGCTCCACAAGGCGAGGGCGGTGGCGAGGCTGATGAAAATGACAATCAACCAAACAATGATTTGACCGTATATGTCACCAAAGGTAAGCGTGCATTGGAGGCGATACTTTTGCAGTCCGTTACTCATCGCTTTTCCTCGACTCTTTTGAACCATTTAAATTAACCCCCTAAATTGACACTATACGATGTATGAATATGTTTGAAACGATCGCAATATGACTTTACATTTTCTTTTCGATGAGGAACTTCTATCGAGCATTACCCTTCTAGCTAGTCAGCTCTCACTGTTGTCACTGTTATGACCGAGGTTCGCTTATCAATCAAGGTGAGATACTTTTCCTATCTCTGACTTTCACTGCCATGCTGTAAGCATGAGCTAGACACAGTTCCAGCTAACTTCGCTTACCAAGCTAGAACTCTTATTTGCGCTATTTTACTCTTGTTAAAACTTGAAAGTTAGTAAAAAGTGGGTTATTAGTTAGGTTGGGTAATTCCAAAAGAGAAATCTGTTTCACCAAATTTTCACATTGTAGTGATAATGAACGATAGCCTCAGTGCCGTTAGCCGGAATAATCGCTCAAGCTTGGAGCCTAGTGTGGGGATAAACATGGAATTTGAACAAGTCCTCGCTGTAGTCGACGAAGCCATTAAGCCTGGATACTTAAATCACGTTCAGGAGTTAGTGCTGCAAAAATCTTGGGAAGGAAGAACCTACTCAGAAATTGCAGCCGACACTAGCTATGACAGCGAGTACATTAAAGGCGTGGGCTGCGACCTCTGGAAACTCCTCTCAGACGCTTTTAGCGAACGAGTAACTAAGAATAACTTGCGGCAGTTCCTCAGGCGAAGAGTGGCTTCGCACAAGCCGAATGGAATGGGCACTACATCCGCCCCCAGCAAGGGCGAAATCTCCGTTAATCCGCGCCAAAATTGGGGAGATGCCCCGGATGTTTCGAGCTTTGAGGGACGTAGTGAAGAGCTAACGCAACTCCATCAGTGGATTAATGGCGATCGCTGCCGACTGGTGACTATTTTAGGCATGGTGGGGATTGGCAAAACCACCCTAGCGGTTAAGTTTGCAGAGCAAGTGCAAGATCAGTTTGAGTTTGTAATTTGGCGATCGCTACGCAATGCTCCTAGTATCGAGGAGACGCTTACCGAAATCATTTCCTTTCTCTCAGATCAGCAGGTAACTGAGTTACCGACGCTGCTAGACTCCAAGATTTTGCTACTTCTAGACTACCTGGGTAAACATCGCTGCCTGTTGCTCCTAGATGACTTGCAGTCCGTTCTGCATAGCGGCAATTTTGAGGCTCACTACCGTCCTGGTTACGAGGGATACGGTCAACTGCTGCGATCGCTTATCAATGCCCGCCACCAGAGTTTTTTAATCCTTACAAGCCGAGAAAAGCCGAGAGGATTGACCTCCAACCGAGGGAACAAAGCTCGCTCTCTCAAACTTGGTGCCTTAAAGAAGCCAGAACTGCGCGACCTTTTGGAAGACCAAACTTTATTTTCCGACTCGGACGAACACTGGCAAGTCTTATTTGAGCGCTACGCTGGCAACCCGCAGTTATTAAGGATTGCCACCACAGCAGTCCAGGAATTCTATCATGGCAACATTGCCCACTTCCTAAACCAAAAACGATTTGTTTTCGACGAAGTCCGCACCCTTTTAGATCAGCAATTTAATCAACTGCCCACCTTAGAAAAAGAGATCACTTATTGGCTAGCCATCAACCGTGAACCCGTTCCCATCGAAAAACTAACAGAAAATCTAGTTCAGCCCGTACCAGAAGCAAAGTTACGGAAAGCAGTATTTTCCTTAGAACAAAAGTCCCTAATCGAAGGCTACGACTATGGTTATACACTGCAGCTCCTATTTATGGAATACTTGACCTATAACTTGGTTGAGAAAATCTGCGAAGAAAATTTTAATGGTCAGGGCAATTTATGGAATGGTGATGCCCGCTGCACTCACTGCGGATTGGGCTTCAAGCCAGATGATTTTGTAGAAATCCGCTACAAAAATGGCGATCCCTCCGACAGCCGTCGCAAGAACCTGGCGCTGTTACACTATCATTGCTATAAGTGGTATGAACAGGCGTAAGGACAACTAGATTGAGGCTGCTGGCATTTCCAGTAGAACTAGGTATGAGTTATTTAGGAGTGTGGGGAACTGCTCGAAACCTCACTGTATTACTAGCATCTCATACCTACTGAAAAAATTGTGTTATTCTGGTCTAGGTTACATATCCGATTAGTGTCTGCGGGCATAGTTTAATGGTAGAACCTCAGCCTTCCAAGCTGATGATACGGGTTCGATTCCCGTTGCCCGCTTTTCCCAAAATGCAGATAGAACAAGAAATACAGAAACTCAAGCCACGCTACTAGACACAACTTGATAACGCTTTGCTTGAAGCAGGCATAGATGCTAAAGATATTTCAAAATGGGTAACTACTAATCCAGATGCGATTTATGAGCATTATGCAGACAAAAAGAGAGAATCAGTTTCCTGAGGTAGCTAAATTAGTATCTTATCGAAATTTTAGAAACCTTCTCCTCTGCTACTGGTTATTTAGTATCGATACTTTGCTCTAAGAATCAGAAGGGTTTAGTGCTGATGCGAAATTGCTATCCCCATACTAGATAATCTAAATCGATAAACTGAGATATTAATAATGGACAAGGCACTATACGATAAAGATTTCAATCTCTGGCTTGAGGATAGTCCTGTAGGAGTAGTACTTTTAGATGTTTTTTGAGCTTTAAACAATTCGATTGCTTGTTTAGTCTAAGTATTTTTACATTAGAATATAGCAATTCTCAAACTCATGAGGTTCAATTTAGCTGAAATAGATAAGTAAGGGAAATTGGGAATAAAACCTAATTCAGTTGAGTTTAGGCAGAAAATTATCGAAGTCCATGAGAGGGAATATATCTCAATCAGGAAACTAGGGCAGGGTTTTGGTGTAGCCAAAAGCTTTATTTAAAAATTGCTTAAACAAGCTCGAGAAACAGGAGACATTAATCCTCAATATCAAGGTGGAACTCCCCCAAGCAAGCTCCAGGAAGAACCACTGCTCACTTTGACAGAAATTATCGAACAGAATCATGATGCGACTCTTGAAAAGTGGAGCTCTTGCAAAAGGGTGGGAGAAGGTGGAAAAGTAGGTAAAAAACCGCAATCTATCTATGACCTACGAGCAAGTCAAACATCTCAAGCCACACGA
>PXPT01000191.1 GCA_003021505.1 Cyanobacteria bacterium QS_4_48_99
ACAAGTTTTGACTTTCTTGTCTTTGTAGGGTGGTTGTCATAATTTGATGATGGCTTTGCTTGGTCTGCAATTGATGGGGGTACTATTTGTACCTACTTACTTAAGCTTAAAGAAATTGTTGCTTTTTGTAAAGAGGAAACTCTATCTTGTAGTTTTTTATTTACTGAAGCGATCAAGATAATGATGTAATATAGTGGGACGGTATAAGGGCCATAAATCCCCATTCCTGAGTCTCAACTTCCATGTCTGGAATAGTCACATATAGCCCTGCTTATACCCTAGTTCCTACCTATGAGTGTTTTAATCGTTGCACCTACTGCAATTTTCGTACTGAACCCGGACAAAGTTCTTGGCTAAAGCTGTCAGAGGCACAACGGCAGCTAGAACGCCTCCAGTCTGAGGGCGTGTGCGAAATTCTCCTTCTCAGCGGTGAGGTACATCCTCGTTCACCAAAGCGGAAGTCCTGGTTCCAGCGAATCTACGATATTTGTGAACTGGCATTAGAGTTGGGATTTCTGCCCCACACAAATGCCGGACCATTAAGTTTTGCAGAAATGGCACAACTTAAGCAGGTGAACGTGTCAATGGGGCTAATGCTAGAGCAATTGACGCCGAAACTATTGCAAACGGTTCACCGACAAGCACCCAGCAAAGTGCCAGCCGTGCGATTGCAACAGCTCGAATGGGCAGGGGAACTGCAAATTCCGTTCACGACAGGCTTGCTGTTAGGGCTTGGAGAAACCGAAGCAGATTGGTGGGAAACGTTAGAGGTGATCGCGCAGATTCAACAACGCTGGAGTAATATTCAAGAAGTTATCCTGCAACCCCATAGTCCTGGTCATCAGCAGAGTTTCAGCGCCTCGGCTTTCCATCCCTATCAGTTGCCAGAGGTAATTGCCACTGCCCGTGAAATTCTTCCATCAACAATTGCGATTCAATTTCCGCCCAATTTGCTCAGCGACCCCAAATTTATCCTAGAGTGTATTGCTGCTGGTGCAACAGACCTAGGTGGAATTGGACCTAAAGATGAGGTGAATCCCGATTATCCTCATACTGACCTTTCCTTCCTTGCAGAAATCTTAGCAACTGCTGGATGGGTGTTAGTGCCGCGTTTGCCAGTTTATCCGCCATACCAAAGTTGGTTGTCGCCACGATTGCAAGCGGCTGTTGGGCAATGGCAAAAAGTTGAAGGCTAGAAGGTTATACGTAGGTTGTGCTCATACTTCAGCAGATGTGGTATGCAAAAAACAACGTCTCTTCTCTTTCTTCCCCTACCTCCCCTGCTCCCCCTGCCGCCCAAAAATTACGCCTGGGAGCGCAATCTAGTATAAGTTATCACCCAAATGCATTTTTTGGTGAAAATCACTATAATATATGGTAAGAATAACTATAATTATTGTGTTTACAACTGCTTTTCCCCAACACCAATCAACTTCTGAATCTCTTCCCTTTGACCTGTTTGAAGCAATTGCGGATCTCAAGCAGGAACTAAACGCCGTTATTCTCGCTCACTATTACCAAGAGCCTGACATTCAGGATGTTGCTGACCACATTGGCGATTCCTTGGGCTTATCTAGGCAAGCTGCTGCCACAGACGCAGATGTGATTGTCTTTGCAGGCGTTCATTTTATGGCAGAAACCGCCAAAATCCTTAATCCCCACAAACTGGTGCTGCTGCCGGATTTGAATGCGGGTTGCTCCCTTGCTGACACCTGCCCGCCTAAAGAATTTGCTGCTTTTAAAGCCGCCCGTACCGACCACTTGGTAGTGTCGTATATTAACTGCACTGCCGAAATTAAGGCGATGAGCGACATCATTTGCACCAGTTCCAACGCAGTCAAGATTATTAATCAAATTCCAGAAGAGCAGCCGATTATCTTTGCCCCAGACCGCAACTTAGGGCGCTATGTCATGCATCAAACGGGGCGAGAGTTGGAGCTGTGGCAGGGCAGTTGTATCGTGCATGAGACTTTCTCAGAAAAGCAGCTCGTCCAGCTTAAAATGCAATATCCCGAGGCTGAGGTGATTGCCCACCCAGAATGTGAAGCACCCGTACTGCGTCATGCTAGTTACATCGGTTCCACCTCATCCTTACTGAAATATTGCCAGCAAAGTCCTAATCAGGAGTTTATCGTTGCCACCGAACCCGGCATTATTCACCAGATGCGTAAGGCTGCACCAGAAAAACGCTTCCTTCCAGCACCATCAACAAATTACTGCGCCTGCAACGAGTGCCCCCACATGCGACTGAATACCCTGGAGAAGCTGTATCTGGCAATGAAAAATCGCAAACCAGAAATTACCATGCCAGAGGAAACGCGAGTTGCTGCACTGCAACCGATTCAGCGTATGTTGGAGATGAGTGTTTGATCTCGTTCCACTCCTTATAGCGGTTCCCGAGTGAGTGCAATACATCCGGCACCCTCAAGTAATTCGCAACCATGAGTTGTCCATCACGTTGAGGCGGCAATTTCTTTTGCTTATTACTCTGCCTGTCCCCGCGTCATCTTTCCCCACATTCCCTTACCCTCCCCAATTTTTTGGTCAAAGCACTAGAAGGTAGGATAATGACCTAAACGTTCTAGAAAGTGCCATGATTATAACGATTACTGCTTTAAAGGGGGGAGTTGGGAAAACAACAACCGCGGTTCACTTAGCTGCTTACTGTCAGGAGAGAGCGCCTACCTTATTAATTGATGCAGACAGAAATCGGTCAGCATTGGTTTGGTCGAAGGAAGAAAAACTGTCCTTCCGAGTGGCTTCCGAGGCTGGCTCTCACGGACTGATCAAGAAATATCATCATATCCTTATTGACACGAAAGTTCGACCTGAACCTGAAGATCTTAAGGATTCAGCTGAAGGAAGCGACTTGCTGATTATTCCCACCACTCCCAATGCTTTGGATATAGATGCCACACTTAAAGCGGCGGAAATTCTAGAACCGTTAAAAGCGAATTTCAAAGTTCTTCTCACTAAGGTAGACTCTCGCACCCGGAATGGGCGTGAGGCTCGCAAGTCACTCGAAGAGCAAAATCTTCCCATGTTTGCCCAAGATATTCCTCAGCTAGTCGCCTTTGAACGAGCCTCTAGTCGGGGGATGCTCATCAAGGATTATTCTGACCCCCGCTCTCGTATGGCTTGGGAAAAATACAAAGCTGTCGGAGGTGAAGTTCTGCCCTGAGTAATTTTAGTAGTTGCCCATGACCGACGATCACGCTCCCATTAAACGATGCTCGCGC
The DNA here is from genome assembly GCA_003021505.1 of Cyanobacteria bacterium QS_4_48_99. GTDB lineage: Bacteria > Cyanobacteriota > Cyanobacteriia > Cyanobacteriales > Rubidibacteraceae > QS-4-48-99. The sequence continues at coordinate 3,240 of PXPT01000191.1, forward strand.
GTCGCAGATTGGGAGCGCGTCGGTTCAAAATGCAAAATTTAAAAAGGATACAGCTTCCCCAGGCAAACAATTCACGCATTATAAATTCAAAATGCGCGCATTGGGTATTTAATTTTTAATTGTTTTGACGCAATCAGCAACCAAGGAACGACTAATTATTTTTACTCGCTATCCAGAAGCGGGAAAAACTAAGACGCGCCTCATACCAGCACTTGGGGTAGAGGGGGCAGCAAGGCTACAACGCCAAATGACCGAAGACACGCTGAAACAGGCGAGGGAGCTTCAGAGTTTTCGCTCTACAGACGTGGAAATTCATTTTGCGGGTGGCACTCAGCAACTCATGCAGGCTTGGTTAGGGTCTGACCTGATTTATAACCCCCAATGTGAGGGGGATTTAGGAGAGCGGCTCACGTCGGCATTGGAAACATCTTTTGCTGCTGGAATGACTAGGGTTGCTGTAATTGGCATTGACTGCCCGGATTTGAATGCTGAGGTAATCGATCAGGCTTTTGATATGCTCAACCGAAATGATCTGGTGCTAGGACCAGCAGAGGATGGGGGCTATTATCTGATTGGGCTGCGTCGATTGATTCCAGAGCTGTTTATGGGCATTAGCTGGAGTACCGCTGAAGTATTTCGAGAAACAGTCAAAATTGCAGAAAGACTAGAGTTAGCGATCGCATACCTTCCCCTCCTTAACGATATTGACCGTCCCGAAGATGTACCCTCTTGAGCAATGAGAGTTAATCGTTTTGATAGTATTAGTCAGTCTTACGAACGAGCCCAAGGCTACTTACTGCAACGGGAAGCCTATCATGCTCTAATTTTAGGGCTAATTGATGCTGTGAGCAAGTCTCCTAATCGCTTTACGCATCCGCCCTATTTCGCTACCGTGGAAGCAGACGAAACTACTCTTGCAGTTGCCCTTCAGACTCCTCCACGCAAGCTTTTACTCTCACAGGTAGTTTGCCCAGAAGCTGTAGAAGTGATCGCCTTTGATTTTTACCAAACACAGCAACTCCCTCTCGCTGGGGTTATTGGAGCCACAATAGCCGCCTACACCTTTGCTCAGACTTGGGACACTCTCACAGGTCAAGTTTACCAAAAAGCAATGACACAGCCTTTTTTTTCCAACTCGATGGAATACAGTTTTTCCCCCCAAGTGAGCGGACATCTGCAACTAGAACCCATGCAGAGCAACAACGATTAGAAAGTTGGTGTCAGGAGTTGATAGCAGAAGCTTTAGATGAGAGAAAAAAAGGAGATGCAAAGAGTCTAATCGAGCGTTTTTTACATCAACAAAGACTCTATACTTGGCAAGATCGAGTCCCTGTTTCGATAGCTCACGTCGCTAGGTTTACTCCCAATGGAGTGGGAATTAGTGGAGTCTACACTCCGCCACCGTATCGCAGCAAAGGGTATGCAAGCGCCTGTGTTGCCGCTTTGAGTCAAAGCTTACTTAATTTAGGATACAAATATTGTTTTCTAATTACAGATTTATCTAATCCTACCTCTAATCAAATCTACCAGAAGATTGGCTATCAGTCTGTTGGTGACGCTTGCGACTACTGGTTTGAAGATTGATTGTTTTAAGGTGCGATCGCAAAGCTTGAGTTTTCAGCAAAATCTTATCCCTCCCTTAACTAAGCATAAGCATTTCCGTCTACATTAGATATTTTCAGGACTCCGCGCTGATGACTGCATGGCAGTAGAAAAGATTTCGGTAATTATTCCCGTTTTGAATGAGGAAGGGATAATTCAAAAAACACTGCTGAGGATTAGGGATGGTTCTGATGTGGAAACGATTATCGTGGATGGAGGCAGTGTAGATCAAACCGTCGAATTAGCACAAAATCTGGGCGTTAAAGTTGTTTGTTGTGCAAGGATTGGTCGTGCGGGTCAAATGAATGCTGGTGCTGCTGCGGCGACGGGAGAGATTTTATTGTTTCTCCACGCCGATACCCGTTTGCCTGTGGGTTATGAAGGGATGATACGCGAGGCACTGTCAAAGCCGAGAACTATTGCTGGTGCTTTTAAGTTAGGAATTGAAGGAAAAGGGCGACTGCTGCGGTTAGTGGAGATCATGGTCAATGCGCGATCGCGTTTTTTAGGAATTCCCTATGGCGACCAAGCTATTTTCCTGAAAGCACCTACGTTTCGGGAAATAGGAGGCTTCCCTAACCTTCCCGTTATGGAAGATTTTGAGATTATGCGCCAGCTTAGAAAGCGCGGGGGAATCACTATTGCACGCGCTGCGGTATTAACTTCGGGGCGTCGGTGGCAGAAGCTAGGAGTATTTAAAACTACTCTTATTAACCAAATGATTATCGTCGGCTACCTTCTCGGAGTTTCTCCAGCTAAGTTGGTGAGCTGGTATCGCCGCCAGCGCTAGAAAAAGGCTTATAAGGTTAACTGGATATTTACTTTGACTACATTCGTTTCGAGGTTCAGCTACTTCTTGTTCTGCTTCTTCCCATTCCCGTAAAGGTTCACCTGTAACAACAATTTTTCTGGCGAATTTCCCAAAGCTTACGTCCCAGGCTTGTTTTCGGTTGGAAGAGATGATCCTGGGCTGTTTCTGTTGCGAGTGAATCCCATCGTATCTATCGGGCTTTGTTCCAACTACTTGATGGCGGTTAACTCCTCCCCTAACCAGTCAGTAAACCGCTTTTTCTGCTCATCTGAGGGGGAGTCTACTGGTACAATTTGATAGCTACTAGGTTGGGGTTGTGCTAACTTCACGCTGTGGGTTTGCAACTCGTCTTGGTGGAATACAGTGACGGAGATGGTATTATCTGCTTGGTAGTCCTTGAGGCGATCGCTCAACTGTTCTGCTGTCACTCGCATCCCGTCAACCGCAAGTAATTCATCTCCGGCATCAATTCCAGCCCTTCCTGCTGGAGAATCGGCTTCGACAAACTTAATCGTCTCTTTGCCATTCTCTGTGGCTACCTTCACCCCCAGGCGAGGCGTGGGTTCCTCATCCTCAACTCCCAAGACTTGCAAGCCAAACGGTTGGAAATACTCATTAAACGGCAACTCGTCTGTGCCATCCACGTAGCGCTGCAAAAACTCACCCAAATCAATCTGTGCCACCGACTCCAGCACCTCCCGCAATTGTTGGGAAGTAAAGCCAACTTCTTCTTTGCCGAAACTTTCCCACATCTGGCGCATCACATCATCCAGCGACAGGGAGTTTTCATGGCGTGCCCGAATCAGCAAATCCAGCAGCAAAGAAACCATTGCTCCTTTCAAATAGTAGGAAATCTGATTATTATCACTATTGGCATCTCGGCGATAGAGCTTAATCCAGGCATCAAAACTCGACTCACTCAGCGGTTGTACCTTGCGCCCCGGTGTGGTTTGGAAGCGAGTGATATCTTTACTCAAGCCTTCTAAGAAAGCTTTGGCATCATAAATTCCTGCCCGCAGCGGAATCAGCCCATCGTAGTAACTTGTTGTTCCCTCGCAAAACCACAGTGAGGTTGTATAGTTTTCCTGTTCGTAATCAAATGTCTCTAGCGCTTCGGGGCGAATCCGCTTCACGTTCCAGAGGTGAAAAAATTCGTGTGCCACCAATTGCATGAAGCGATTGTATTTATCTCGGGCGCGAAAACCGAAGCGGGGATAATTCAGGGAACAAGAATTTTTATGTTCCAATCCCCCAAAGCCACTGCCCGACAAATGCAGTAAAAATAGATACTTTTGGTAAGGCAAACCCTGATAAATCTGGGATTCTACCTCAATTATTTTTTTCGTATCCTCAATAATCCGTTCTGGGTTAGCATTACCCCGTCCCCAAATCGCTAACTGATGGGGTTTGCCCAAGACTTCAAAGTTATAAATTTGTTGCGTACCAATTTCAAAGGGACTATCGACTAGAGTGTCGAAATCTTTTGCCTCAAAGGTATGGATTTCTCCAGAAACAGGTGGCAAAGGCGTGGTAACGTGCCAATCTGGTTTGGGCGGCACAATTGTAACTTGAATCGGATGTTGCTCTAGTCCTGAAATGAAAAAGAACAGCGCTGCACCGTTAAAGTAGCCGTGGCTAGCATCTAAGTGATTTGTTCGCACCGAGAGTTCATTAGCAAACACCCGGTAACGCACAGTAATTTCTGAAGCACTCTCTGTATCGATTTGCCAGTGATTTTTGCTCAGTTTGCGACTCGATAAAGGCTGCCCATCCCTAGCCTCGGCAGAAAAATCTTGCACCTGTCTAGCATACTCCCGCACCAGATAAGAACCAGGTGTCCAAGCGGGCATTCTCAAATCTAGCGCTGAGGTTTGCCAACCCTTCACCTGCAATGTCACTTCAAACAGGTGCGATTCCGGTTGGGACATGGCAACCTGATAGTGGATTGTCGGTGTAGTCTGGGTTGTTTCTTGCTGGCGAATGGCAGTTGCTTCAGTCATTTATTTTTGTCCTTGGCTAATGGCTAATAGCTAATAGTTAGAGGTCTATGGACAATTAGCGATGGACGATTAGCAATTAGCAAACATGATTAGCAAGTTCGCCAATCACTAAATCCCTCCTGCTAAGTGGGTAAGCTGCTTGAGATTCGTTAGACGCATTGTTTGATTTCGCGGATCTGTCTCTACCCAGCCCTTACTCTGCAACCTCGACATTACGTTTCTAGTTTCCTCGACATCAAGTTCGGCAACGTCTGCAAAGTCTTTGTCAGAGATATGAAAAATTTCGGTGCCTTCCTCAGTGGGCTTGCCGTAGTTGTCTGCGAGGGAGACGAGGGTGTGAGCGAGTTTGACAACTGGTGGCTGATGGTGCAGTTGCAAGCGGAAGTTGGTTTCGCGGAGTCGCCGCACCATTAGTTGCAGCAGCTTGTGGTGGAGCTGGGAGTCTTTAAACAGCGTTTGAATGAAGCGCTGGGCAGAAACACTGAGTAACTTGACTTCACTTAGGGCGATCGCCTCTGTAGAACGAGAAGGTTCATCCAGAATCGCCATTTCGCCAAAAAACTCACCTCTACCCAAAATAGCTAGTGTAACCTCTTCTTCCCCAGATGAGCGTTTCACTTTCACCCAACCCGAAACAATAAAGTAGACGGCGTTGCCCCAGGCGTTTTCCGTTATAACCACTTCTTCTTGTTGGTATTCTTGTTCAACTGCCACAGAAACAAGCCATTCCAATGTCTCTGAGTTAGCAGTGTTGAACAGGGGAAAAAGCTCGCTAAAAGCTTTGGTCTCCATGAAAGGTCTATAGCAAAAATGATACGGCGCGCTCTTGCTCCATTTTGGGCAGGAGGCTGTAGAAGATTCTATGGCGATTCAGACACACTTTAGACCCTACGCTTGAGTAATAGTGAGCTGTAGCTGACTATCTCCCATGCTTCTATTACACCACACTACCCCTTAACTTCCCAACTAGTCTTTTATCAATCGCGATCACGGTCTTTTTAAGAGCGCTTGGCAGCAATGAAATTACTCATCTGGTTAGATGCCATACATCGGTAGTGAGCGAGAAACTGGTATTAATTAAGCAGAAACCCTACAGCAGATGCAGTATGACAGTGGAAATCTACAGTGCTAGTGTTTGTCCCTTTGCCCACCGCACCCGCTTAACACTCCTAGAAAAAGGAGTAGAGTTCAACCTAACTGAGATTGACCTAGAAAACAAACCCGACTGGTTTGCCGAAGTCTCACCCTATCAAAAAGTGCCCGTGATTAAGCATGGTGAGAACCGCATCTGGGAGTCGGCAATCATCAATGAGTATCTCGAAGAGGTTTTTCCCAATCCACCCTTGATGCCCCAGCAGCCGGAAAAAAGGGCACTCGCTCGCATCTGGATTGATTTTGCCGAAACCAGATTTGTTAATGCCTTTTACAAAATGCTGCTCAGTCAAGATCCCGAAAAGCAGCAGAAATGGAAGCGAGATTTCCTCAATCATCTTCTGTTTATGGAACAGGAAGGAATTGGTAAGCTCAGTGGCGGGGGTTCCTACTGGTTCGGCGACTCACCCAGCCTAGTCGATATCGCCTTCTACCCCTGGTTTGAACGCTGGAGTGTACTAGCGCATTACCGGAACTTCAGCCTGCCCCCAGAATGCAAGCACCTGAAGCAGTGGCGGGAAGCAATGTCCCAGCGGGATTCTGTACAGGCGATCGCCAATCCCCCGGATTTCTATATTTCCCAATACGAGAAGTATGCCTATAACACTGCCTCCGGCATTACCGCTCAGGAGATGAGAGATAGTTGAGGGGCTAAAACTAAATTTAGCAAGAATTGGCAAGACATTTCTGTATAGTTTCATCAATATCGAGGAAATTAAGAATGAGCGCGATGAAAGCAGTTCAAGTTAGTAAAGCTGGCGGTGATTTTGAGTTAGTCCAACGTGAAATCCCGCAACCAGAAAGGGGAGAAGTACGCATCAAAGTGGAAGCCTGTGGGATTTGTCACAGTGACGAGTTTGTCAAAGAAGGCACATTTCCAGGCATTTCCTATCCGCGCATTCCTGGTCATGAAATTGCTGGATATGTTGACCAAGTTGGAGAAGGTGTTAGCGTCTGGCAACAAGGACAGCGAGTCGGTGTGGGATGGCATGGCGGACATTGTTTTGTCTGTCCTTCCTGTCGCGCTGGGGACTTTATCAACTGCGAGCAGGCAGAAGTCACAGGCATTTCCTATGATGGCGGCTACGCGGAGTATGTAGTTGTTCCCCAGGAGGCACTTGCTTCGCTCCCAGAGGAGTTAAAAGCTGTAGATGCTGCTCCTCTCCTATGTGCTGGCGTTACAACTTATAACTCCCTACGAAACGCTGGGGCAAAAGGCGGCGATGTCGTTGCCGTTCTGGGAATTGGTGGATTAGGGCATTTAGCGGTTCAATTTGCTAGTAAGCTGGGATTCCGTACGGTTGCCATTTCCGGCACTCCAGAGAAAAAAGACCTCGCTTTTGAGCTTGGGGCGACACATTATCTAGATCCCTCCTCAGTCAATGTGGCAGAGGAATTGTCCAAAATGGGCGGGGCGCGGGTGATTTTGGCAACTGCCCCCAATAGTGCAGCAATTACTAGCGTTCTTGACGGCTTAGGGCGCGACGGGACGCTATTGGTTGTGGGGGTATCAGGAGAACCGATTGAAGTCTCTCCCTTACAACTGATTATGGGGCGCAAATCGATTCTGGGTTGGCCCAGTGGGCACGCCAAAGACTCAGAAGAAACGTTGAACTTTAGTGCCCTAGGTGGCATTGGCCCCCAAATTGAGACGTTTCCCCTAGAACGGATTAGCGAGGCTTACGAACAGATGATTAGCAACAAAGCCCGTTTTCGAGTCGTTCTGACAATGGGGTAGGGGCAATTCGGCGAGTCTCCCCTACTATTTCTTCACAATTCGACCAAAATCTGCTAAAGCACGAGCGTGATTGCGTAGTAATCCCAGTAGATTAAGGCGATTTTGTCGAATCTCTAGGTTTTCAGCCATTACCAAGACGCTATCGGAGCCATCAAAGAAGTTGCTGACAGTGGGGGCAACTTTCGCCAAGGCATCTACCAACATCTGGTAGTTGCGCTGTGCTTGAGAGGTGCGTGTCTGCGGAATTAACTCCACCAATGCATCATAAAATGACTGTTCTGAGGATTGCTCGAACAATTCGGGGCGCACCACCGCTGAAGGATCGAGTTGCTGAGTATCCAAGTCTCCTTTCCCTGCCAAACGGGTGGAACGGTTGACTGTTTCGTAAATCGAGTCTAGTGTGCCATTTTTGCGAATATGTTGGAGAAATTGAGCGCGAGCTTGCAAGTCCAATAAATCGCTCAATGCTCGTTGGGCATATTCGGGATCATTCTCGCCTACCACTGCATTGATTAGATCGTAGTCAATGCCTTGCTCTTCTAGCAGAGTGCGAATGCGCTGCAAAAAGAAATCCTGCAATTGTTGCAGTAAGGTGGAATCTGCCTCGCTGTTGCTGAAGGTGGCGACGAAATTAGCAACCACCTGTTGGAGTAATTGTTGTAAGTTGAGAGGTAAGCTTTTCGCCCAAGTAATGGTAATAACGGCATTTGCAGCGCGACGCAGGGCAAAGGGATCGGAGGAACCTGTCGGCAGCATTCCCAAGCCGAAGATGCTAACAAGAGTATCGAGGCGATCTGCAATTCCCACTACTTGAGCAACGAGAGAGCTGGGTAAACTGTCACCAGACCCTCTGGGCAAATAATGTTGAGAGATCGCGGTGGCAACGGCTTCGGGTTCGCCACTGGCAAGGGCATACTTTTCCCCCATAATTCCTTGCAGTTCGGGGAACTCTCCCACCATTTGAGTGACCAAATCTGCCTTACAAAGCAAGGCAGCTCGTTGGATGAGGGTGTCTTCCTCCTCCGAAACTTGTAGTTGCTCGCCAACCAGATGGGCAACGCTGCGTATGCGCTCCACTTTCGCACCCACTGAACCCAAACTTTCTTGAAACGTCACGTTGTCCAGTTGGGAAACATAGCTCTCTAGCGGCTTGGCTAAGTCAACATTGTAGAAAAACTGACCATCCGAGAGTCGGGCACGGATAACTCGCTCGTTCCCGGCGGTAATTATATCTGCTTTGGCAGGATCACCATTGGAGGCAGTGATGAAATAAGGGAGAAGTTCTGTAGCGTCTTCGCTTTTCCAAACGGGAAAATAGCGTTGATGGTCAATCATTACTGTGGCGATAGCTTCTGGGGGGAGATTGAGAAATTCTGCGTCAAATTTTCCCATCAGCACCGAAGGCAATTCCACTAGGTTGGTAACTTCTGCGAGCAGTTCTTGGGTGATGCCGGCATAGCCGCCCTGGTTTTGAGCTTGGCGTTTTACCTCCGCTGCAATTTCGGTGCGGCGTTGTTCGGGATTGACGGTAACACTAGCGCGATCAAGTGTATCAACGTAATCGGCGGCGTGGTTTATTTCCACTGGTTGGGGATGCAAGACGCGATTTCCCAGAGAGTAGCGATCGCCTTTAATCGTCTCGGAGCCATTCACCAGTTCTATCGGCAGCACCGCATCATCTAACAACGTTACCAGCCAACGAATCGGTCTGGAAAATCTTAAGTCTCCGTCCCCCCAGCGCATAAACCGCTTCCCTTCTAACCCCAAAATCCAGGAGGGCGTGAGTTCCTGCAAAATTTCGGTTGCTGAACGTCCAGGAATGCTTTTCTGAATAAAAACAAATTCTCCTTTCTCTGTGGCGCGAACTTCTAACTCCTCTAACGCCACTCCCTGCTTGCGGGCGAAACCTTGGGCAGCTTTTGTGGGTTCGCCTTCTTGGAAAGCGACTTGGGCGGGGGGTCCCTTAATTTCTTCTTCTCGATTAGGCTGCCCGCTGGGGAGTCCTCGAATTAACAGCGCAAGGCGGCGGGGAGTGCCGTAAACTTCAATTGACTCTGGTGTCAACAACTGCTCATCGAGGCTTGGGGGAATTCGTGCTTTCCACTGCTCCAGGGCACTGTCAACAAAGTCTGCGGGTAATTCTTCACATCCAACTTCTAATAAATAGGTAGGCATAACCGCTTGCGCGAAATGGGCGAGTTTAAAGGCTAGTTACAATAGTTTATCGCGCCCTGGTCAGAGTTGAAGATCAACTATCCTGGATGAAAGCAGAAGGAGGGTTTGAGCAATGACTAACGAAAAATTTAGCCCGAAAGAAAGCGAAGATCCTACTCTGGAAAAAGAAGCCACTGAGGAAGTCATGGAGCGATACGAACAGGCTTCCGATTCCCAACCGGAGGAAACCCTCGATACAGCTACCGAAAAGGAGTTAGGGGAAGTTGAGCGTGCCTTAGAAGACGAGACAATAGCTATCGAGGATGGAGCTTGAATCAGGTTTGTTACCGAGGAATACTTGGGAAGCTTGTGTTGCCCGTCCTACATTTATGTATGGGGTAAGATATGCCCTCTACCCTCTCCTTATTCATGCGATCGCCTGTAGGATAGCAAGGAGTTTCATACCTTACTGCTCATGTCTCGTTCCAAAGCCCTTCAGTCTTACATTGCTGTCCGCCTTCTGCTAGCACCTCTGATGCTGTGGACAATTGTTACTTTAGTATTCTTACTGCTGCGAGCAACACCAGGTGATCCGGCTGACGCGATTTTAGGCGCTCGCGCCCCAGAAACAGCAAAAGCAGCATTAAGAGAACAATTGGGATTAAGCAATCCGCTCTGGCTACAATATTTCCACTATTTAGGGGACTTGTTGCATCTGGACTTAGGCTCTTCCTTAACCAGTCGAGGATTGCCAGTTTGGGATGTGATTAAACAATATTTCCCCGCAACTGTGGAGCTGTCCCTGTTCAGTATGGCGGTTGCTGTCGGCGTTGGCGTTACCGTCGGCATGGTGGCTGCTTCTCGTTCGGGAACGATTGTGGATGCAATTGGACGGCTGTTTGGAATTATTACCTATGCCTTACCCTTATTCTGGATGGGGATGATTTTCCAATTAATTTTTGCGGTGAAGCTGGGCTGGTTTCCTTTAGGAACGCGCTTTCCGCTCAGCGAGTCTCCACCACCAGGCATTACAGGGCTTTATACCGTTGATAGCCTCCTCAGTGGCAACCCCAGTCAGTTTTTTACCGCCTTATACTACCTTGCCCTACCAAGCCTCACTTTAGGACTTCTTCTCAGCGGCATTTTTGAGCGAATTGTGCGGGTAAACCTCAAGCAAACCCTCCTGGCAGATTATGTAGAAGCCGCTAGAGCAAGAGGCATCCACGAGCGACGGATTATGGTGGCTCACGCTCTTAAAAATGCCATGATTCCAGTCATTACGGTTTTGGGACTAACCTTTGCTGCCCTACTGAGTGGAGCAGTTTTAACAGAAGTTACCTTTTCTTGGCCCGGTTTGGGCAATCGTTTATACGAAGCGATTTCCTTGCGGGATTATTCCACTGTGCAAGGCATCATGGTATTTTTTGGTGCAATTGTGGTGTTTGCAAGCATCTTGATTGATATTGCCAATGCTTACATTGACCCCCGCATTCGTTATTAATACTGTAAATCAGGGGGTAGAGCCTGTTTGACAAGTTTTGTTATCGGGAACCGCCGTAAGACCCTAGCTTCAGCGACAGCGAGCTATGGATATAAGGCGACGGCTAATGTTGATACATCCTAACAATGTGACTATAGTGTAGTTATGCTTCCTAGATTAGGATAAAATGTTGGTCTTAGAGTTTAAAGTTAAAGGCAAAACCCAGCAATACCAAGTAATAAATATTGGGAAAATAACGAAAAAGTGGGTAAGTATGACCTCAACAAATATTGCCGGGTATTAGCTAAAGACCATGGTTTTGCTAGTAAATTAAACTCTGCTGCTAGGCAAGCATCTGCTGAGAGGGATTGGAACGAGTACGCCTAATTAGAAAAGCTGATGGCTACTACTGCCAGTTTCGCATCAATCGCGATGTCAGGGAAGATAGTGAACCAACAGGAAAAGCAATTGGACTGGATGTTGGTTTAGAGTCTTTTTACACTGACAGTGACGGTGAAAAGCAAAACAATCCTAGATTTCTTAAGACTGGAGAAGAAAAACTTCAATTTCTCCAACGTCGTAAGTTTAGGAAACAGAAAGGCAGTAGTAACCGTAATTAAACCCGTCAGCGTTTAGCAAAAGCCCACTTGAGGATAAGTAGGCCACGTGAAGAGTTTGCCAAGAGAAGGGCACGCTGCCTAATCCGATCTAACGATT
>PXPT01000192.1 GCA_003021505.1 Cyanobacteria bacterium QS_4_48_99
AGGTGCTGCAGCACGAGCAGCTTGAACATCAAGATGACGTCGGTGGGCTTGCGTCCGGCCCGACTGGTAGTATCTCGCTGATTGACTTGCTCGAGCAGGGGAGGAAATTCCTGCCAGGGAATGACTTTATTGAGCCGTTGCAGCAGGGGTTTCTTATCGTCCAGCTTCTGCTGTCGCTTTTCTCGATCCCAGAACCCTAGCTGTCCCATTGGTTTTAATCCTGGTTGCTACATTCTATTTTTCCATAATTCGGCCTGAATTTAATTTTTAGAGGTGCCCAACACTATGTCAATAAAAAAATTATTTGACTCCTAAGAAAGCTATAATTACTCAAAAAAAATAACTAGTTTTAGGAATTGACGAAATGTGGTCTTTCGTTGGTTCTAAGCGAAATAAGGTCTGGATTTGGCTATCAATTGCTAGCTTAACTAAAGAAATTGTTGGCATACATGTTGGTTCGCGCGAGCGAATTGCGGCGAGGCAATTATGGGAGTCGCTCCACCAGTTTATGGTCAATGTGCTACTTTTATACAGATTTTTGGAAAGCTTATGAAGGAATTTTACCAGAAATAAATAGATAAGGCAGTTACTAAAAATAGTGGTCAAACCAATCAAATAAAGAGATTTAACAATACGCTTAGACAAAGAGTCGGAAGATTAGTTATAAAGAGTTTTTCCTTTTCCAAAAGTCTAGAAAAATATCTGGAGCAATTTGGGAGTTTGTGCAATCACTATAATGGTAGCTTGCAAACCTAATCATTACTAGGCATTACTACCGTTACTTATTAATAAATTCTGCACATTAAACTTCAAAATGGAAGTATCGCATCAACATTTTTCCCGCCGCATCCAAGTTTTCCCCAAAAGTAATAATTCCCGCTTCATGCCCACTCATAACCAGAATTTTTTTCTCAATGAGATTCTCTTGTTGAAACAATCTAATGATATCCTTTGCCATTTCCGGTGTTCCATAAGCACAATCTGGAGAAGTTGTAGGAACTTGGTACATTAATCGCTTCCAAAGTTCGAGATTATGAACGTGAATAATCGCATTCACAGACGAACTAGCTTCATAAACCGCCGCATGAGTTAAAGACTCAGAAGAAGCCTTAATTCCACCTTCACAGCTTAAGCAATTTTGCTCTAAATCGAAATCAACCACTCTGGTGTAATGTTGCTCACTTAAAGAAGAAAGATGGCCCGTTTGCGTTCCAGAAACAATAAACTGCCCCGGCACAGAATGGCGCATACTAATATTGCCAAAACTGATGCCATCCTCATCTTCGCCAATTAACCCCAGTCGATATAACTGATTCCGCCAGCGATTCAATTCTTGAGCATCCTGAACACTAACTGGATCAGAAACAACCCAGTTGCATTGATATTTGATATAACCTTCATCAATCATATTCTAAACTGATGCCTTGTTAACTAATCGGGCAAGACTGGCTTCCATCACAGCCTTAGTTTGTCCAAAAACCGTGAATGCTAGTGCCTCTCGATAGACACGCTGGGCGGGATGATGAAGTGAGTTTGCCGCGCCACTGGAAGCCGTCACCCCTGCCTGAGCGCAGCGCCCTGCCAGGTTAATTGCCCAACTCCGTAGTTGCAGTCGCTCCTCAAAAGAGCAACTCTCTGGTGGCAACGCCTCAAACATGGCAGTACGGCAATTCGTAAGTTCCTCGTTTAATGCTTCGTAGGTATCGTGTAAGAAGGAAAGCTGCTTTTTCGGATAAGCAGTTTCTAAAATATCCAATCCTGCTCTCGCGCATCCCAAGGCAAAAAAACCGTGGTGGAGAACATTCTTTTTATCACTTTCACGAATGGCATAGGCTGGCTTGATAGAGAGGATGTTCGCGCTTTCTAAAAACCATCCACTCACGTTTGCACTGACAGTATTCGTAGATGCCATCGCTGCCAGTTGCATGGGTTCAGAAAAGCTAATGCTGCCTCCCGACTCCTGCCGAGCGTTTCCAAACGGCATGATTCCGTAAACCGCTTGTCCATCAGGCAACGTCGCACCAATAATAAACTGATCAAAGCTGCCCAAGCCTGTAATCCAGGGAACCTTTCCCTCTAGCTGATATCCGCCTTCTACCGGAGTTGCCTTCATCGGCGGTTCGCCCTGACGCCGCAATTGGGAAAAGCCTACCCCCACTAATACCTCACCTGTGCCCATGCGGGGTAAATACTCGCGCTTGAGAGACTCGTTGCTGCTAGCTGCCATGACAGAAGCCGCACTCTGATGTTGCGTTTGCAGAAATGCCAATGCCCCGGAGTATCGCGGCACCATTGCACTGAAGTGGCGAAAAGTGGGTTCATCCCATTCTGCCCCGCCCCAGTGTTGAGGAACCCGTAGGGCGAGGAGGGCATGCGAACCCATTCCTTGCAGTGCTGCTTTCAGGGCTTCTGTATCGCCATCGATCATGCCTGCTTGTGGTGCTACTACCTCCCGCAGGTAGGATTGGGCAATCTCTAGCAACCCTTGCTGCTCATTGGTTTGGCGATCGCTTTTAGTTGGCATTGAGCGGCTCTAAACTTGGGATATACACCCATCAAGAGTAACGAACACTGTGTTGGGATGGAAAAAGCACTGTCATGAATAAGGCAGATGGAAGGAGGTAGAGGGCAGATGTTGTGTACCATTTCTTCTAACTTCTTTCTTCATACTTAATCCTCACGTCACTGGGAAGCTCCACTTTTGCTTACCCATTGATCAACTCCTCACTTTTTACTTACCCTCTGCTACTTGAATAAGTGATATCAAAAGAATAAGTCGTATTATTAAGTTAAGTTAAGTAATAGAGGGACGGAATGAGAAAGGGAAAACGACTGCTAGCGCTAGAGGGCGCGACACTAACCGCTGCACTAATTACAGGAACTTCAGTTGCCCAAGCCGCAAGCTTTGATTTTAGCGAAACGTATGACACGCGCGTCACTATCGATCCATCCTTCCGCCCAGATAATCAAAACCTATTCAGAGTTACTGTCACTGGCGAGAGTGCTGATGCTCCCTTTGGGTTAACTAATTTTGTTAGCGATACTTACGGTCAGTTTAATCCAAATACTAACACGGCTACCTTTGATGCCAATCCAGCCGCAATTGGCATAGAAGGCGAACCCATCCTTTCCGACAGGTATTTCGGCGGCAGAAATGAGTTATTCGGAAGGGCAAGTGACATGGCTGAATTTAACTTTGAACAAGGCACAGTCATGGGTGCTGGTACGATCGCTCTCACTGGCGGAGAAGGAGTATTCGAGAACGCGACTGGCACAATCGATTTTACTCAGAACGACACGCTGCCCGGTTCAGAACTACCACAATCCTTTGAGGGTGAAGCGAGACTTGATTATCGGGTGCAGACACCTCAGCCAGTTCCAGAACCGGGAACTAACGCCATGCTAGTCGCCAGTGCAGGCATAATCGGGTTTGGTTTTCTGAAGCGATCGCGCCGCAGAAAATCTACTTAAGCTGGAAGAAGGGTGATCGCCCACCAATTTTTAACTTTTAATTTTTAATTACTTCCCCTGCCCAGGCAAGACATTGTTTCGCCTGCTCAAACCAAAAGGGGGAACTCCAATAGACAAAGCAACTTGTCTCGCATAAAAGGAGCGATCGCTCTGCCGAGCTATCCCTATTTTGCTCTGGCAACTGAGCATATTCCCGACTCAACTGCTCAATTCCTCGTAGCACCTGTTGGCGCTCATCCCCTTCTAACCAACTCTGGTGTCCCCCAATCCAAGAAGCACCAGTTAACTTCAGTCGCACTTCCGTTGCTGCTCCATTAGGAAGATACTGATCAATATATTGGCTTACCGTCATAAAAGCAATGTCTTGCCAATGCTCAGCCTCCCGAAACAGAGGAGCAAACGTATTGGGAAAATACTCGAACATCATCACATTGCCATTTTCGCCATCCGAAGTAGGAACCACAAGTGGCGGTAAACCTATCTCCGAGTTAGAGAAAACTTTAGCGCGATCGCGGACATCATTAACACAACCATCCGCATTTTGCCCACTCTGCTGCCGAATCCCCATCTCGGTATCTCGCACTACACAGAGAATTCGCTCCGACTCCCCTGCTGACTCCACCACTAACTCATGCACGCGATTTTCCAGAGCAGGAGTGCTCCACCCCTCAGGATGCTCTAACGCCTCACTAGGCAAAATCACCCAGTCATAACCGTATTGCTTCAGCAGCCGCACCAATCGCAGTGCCTCGGCGGGCTGCCCCATCATTCCCATCTCGGGTAGCCAGAAACCACGCACCCGCGATAGCGCCTCTTCTCCGAATAAATCCGCAAATACTCGCCTCCATTCCCGAATTTGCGCTTCCCAATCCCGTTCTGGCGTGGCAGGAAAATAACAATGACTATAAGCTGTCCCAGCAAACTCAATTGCTTCGGGGTATTGTTCGAGAACGTGGCGAAACAAGGAAATGACATCCCTAATTACCTCGCCCCCTACCTCCAGATGAGCAAAGGTTCCGTTCTGGGACAATCGAGCAAGCTCCTCCAGCAGTACCCCAGAATAATCCACCATAATTCGGGGAGCATGCCCCTCGGCGCAAAGCGTTTGAATGTAGTGAGCGGGATTTTTGTAAGCTTGGGCGAACCACTGGGCATTCCAGCGCTGCTCGGAGTTTTCCTCGCCATGGAGCATTTTTTCCAAATTGCCCATTAACTTAGCGCTGTCCCCCTCACCAATCCAAATGGGGGGCTGATGCATGTGCAGCCAAGGGACGAATACAGCTTGCGGATGGCGCTTCATGTTCATCTCAACTAATGTAGCCAAAAAGAATTTGCCCAAGCAGGAATAACTCAAAGGCGACAAACACACTCAAAATGACTGTGACTAGATTGTTGAGAATGGGGATATTGCCGCGTCCAAACAAAGAGGCGATAAACTTGAAAATTAGGATGCTGAAGGCAATCAGAACAATAATTTTTTGGGGACTCATAGGTGGATTTTTACGCTTAGTGCAAAAACAGTGAAGATAGATTAACTTATATGGGCTTGCCTGGGTTCGGGCTCGAGGCTAATCGCTCTCAACACGGAAGCCATTCACTATGCTAGTTAGGATTTGGCATGAATATAATTTAACTGTAACCCCAACACAAGCCCAAACTCGTGATTGCAATTTATCCTGGCACCTTCGATCCCATCACTTTGGGACATATCGACGTTATCGAGCGAGGGAGTAAACTTTTTGAACGAGTGATTGTTACTGTTTCGTCTAACCCGGATAAGCAACCTCTCTTTGCGATCGCACAACGATTAGAGCAAGTTCGTCGCTGCACTCAACATCTCCCCAATGTAGAGGTTGACAGCTTTACAGGTTTGACTGTGGAATATGCCAGGAGGCACAATGCCCAAGTCTTACTACGCGGACTACGGGTACTTTCCGACTTCGAGAAAGAACTACAGATGGCTCATACCAATCAAACACTTTGGAAAGGGATTGAGACAGTTTTTCTTGCCACTTCCAACGAATACAGCTTTTTAAGTAGTAGCGTAGTGAAAGAGATTGCCAAATTTGGCGGCTCGGTGGCTCATTTGACTCCTAAAAGTGTTGCTGTAGATATATACCAATGTTACGCCACAACTCATCCCCAAGCGACTCCGAACGCAATGAACGCAGCCAATCAAACCAATCATCTTCACCTCAATCCAGGGAGTTCGACGTTCAACGAGAACTCGAGCGACTCGAAGAAATAATTCTCGATAGCTTTCACATTCCCTTGACTCAACGCACCCTCGTCAATGAGAGAGAACTGCTGGATCAGCTAGATGCGGTGCGCACGAATTTGCCAGATGCTTTTGAGGAAGCCTCAGCAGTTATCCGCCAGAAGGAAGAGATCATCCAGCAAGCCGAAGCGTATGCCCAAGACACTGTTAAGACAGCGCAACAACATGCAGCTCAGATTAAAGATGAAACAGGCATTGTTCAACAAGCCGAACGGGAAGCTCACCAAGTCCGCGAAGGAGTCAAACAAGAGTGCGAAGAACTTCGGAGGACAACTTTCTCAGAAGTTGAGCGAACGCGCTACTCCACTAAGCAGGAGTTAGAGCAAATGCGCCAGCAAACACTAGCCGAGTGTGAAGAAATTCAAGACGGTGCTGATGATTATGCTGAGACAGTTCTAACGCAAATCGAGCAACAACTCAGCGACATGCTAGAAGTGATTTACAACGGACGGAAATCGCTGCAAAGAAATGCCCAGTCCCAGCGTTACCAAAAGAAAAACGCTCCTGCTTCTGGCTCGTCGCCCCCTTCAGGTTCCCAGAGAAAAAAGTAGCCGAATGGGTATGTAGCTCCGGCTCTACAAGGCATGTAAAACAACAATTATAGGAACTAAAAGGTAAAAAGTTGCATACTACTCTGCTATCTTACGGCGGGGTAGGCTGCCATTGTTGGTCAAAATAAAAACGCTACTTTGAAATTTTCATTTCAATAACAAGGGAGTTGATTAAATCATGAGTTACGATTATGACCTCTTTGTCATTGGTGGTGGTTCTGGGGGAATTGCTACGGCGAGGCGGGCAGCAGGCTATGGTGCCAAAGTCGGGTTAGCAGAGTTTAACGATTTGGGTGGAACCTGCGTCAATCGCGGCTGTATTCCCAAAAAGCTAATGGTTTATGCGTCTAATTTCCCTGAGTGGTTTGAAGACGCGCAGGGATACGGCTGGGGTCCTGTTCACAGCACCTTCGATTGGCACAAAATGATTACCGCCGTGAACAACGAGGTGGAGCGCCTCAATGGTGTATACCAGCGGATGCTCGACAAAGCGGGGGTAGAACAGTTTCGCGCCTACGCTAAGTTGGTTGACCCGCATACTCTGGAAGTGGGAAATCGTAAAGTTACCGCCGACAAGATTTTGATTGCCGTCGGGGGACACCCCTACATGCCAGAAGAAGTTTCGGGGATAGAACACGCCATTGTCTCCGATGATATGTTCCACCTAAAAGAGCAACCCAAGCGGATAATCATTCTTGGCGGTGGTTACATCGGCGTAGAGTTTGCCTGCATTATGAACGGCTTGGGTTCCCAGGTAACGCAGATTATACGTCATAAGGAGATTTTGCGAGGATTTGACGAGGAGATTCGCTCTGGCATCCAGGAGGGAATGCAACAGCACGGCATCCAGGTTCTCAGCAGCCGCCCGGTTAACAAGATTGAAAAGACACCAGAAGGTTTGCAGGTAGAAGGGGTAACTGCGGATGTTGTTCTGGCTGCTGTGGGTCGTCGGCCCAATCTGAACAATCTAGGTTTGGAGAATGCCGGAGTGGACATTGATAGGGGAGCAATTGCTGTGGATGAGTACAGCCGCACTACCCAAGAGAATATTTTTGCCGTGGGCGATTGCACCAACCGCCTCAATCTCACTCCCGTAGCAATTAATGAAGGTCGTGCAGTTGCCGATACGGAATTTGGCGGTAAAGAGCAGGTGATGAGCTACCAAAACGTTCCCACTGCGGTTTTTTCTACCCCGGAAGCGGCGACAGTGGGGCTACCGGAGGCAGAGGCACGGGAACAATACGGTGAGACAATCAAAGTTTATCGCGCCCGATTCAAGTCGACTTACCATAGCCTCACTGGTCGGGATGAAAGAACAATCGTCAAGTTAGTCGTTGATGAAGATAGCGACAGAGTGCTGGGTGCCCACATGGTAGGCGAACACGCAGGAGAAATTGTTCAGGGAGTAGCGATCGCTGTTAAGATGGGAGCCACTAAGGCACAGTTTGATGCTACCCTCGGCATCCATCCCAGCACAGCCGAGGAATTTGTCACCCTGCGGTAGTGATTGAGCAACAACAATGAAAAAGCCCCCAACTGGGGGCAATTTTTGTAGTAAAAAATCTAGGAAAACAGCCCTACAATAAGTAGACCAGCCCGAATAGAATCACCCAGACCACATCCACAAAGTGCCAGTAAAGCTCCGATGCTTCCACGCCGAAGTAACTTTCACTGGAATAGTGACCAGGCTGTTGCGATCGAATCAGCACGAAGAAAATCAGTAACAACCCTACCGTAACGTGAAGACCGTGAAACCCAGTCAACACAAAAAAGGAGCTGGTAAAGAGATTCGTGGTTAGACCGAATTCGAGATTGCTGTACTCGTAAAGCTGCCCTGCTAAGAAAATAGCACCCATTACCGCGGTGATGGCGAACCAAACCCGCAAGCCCGAGGTGTCATTGTTTTTAATCGCACTCTGACCCCGGTGCATAACAAAACTGCTAGAGACCAGAATGATGGTATTGATTCCTGGCAGCAGAAGCTCTAACTCCGGGGTTCCTTCTGGAGGCCAGACAGGCACGACGCTGCGATAGATCACAAAAGCAACAAACATGCCGAGAAAAATAAAACTCTCGGCGATTAGAAACAGGACCACCCCAAACATGCGGTAATCTTCATGCTCTTCGTGCTCCGCTGCTGCCTCGACTTCCTGAGGGGAATTCGTTTGATACTCGTCGGTGGTGGTACCTTGCATAGATTCCTTTTGTCCTCAAATTAGTTGCAAGTTACAGGTAACAGGTTGCAGGTTGCGGGTTACAGGTTAGTAATAACTTTCAAACTTTAACTTTCAACCTTTAACCTTCAACCCTTTGTTACCTAACATCTGCCTGGACTTCGGAGAGTAACTCCTCTACCGATTCCTCGCTGTCGGCACTCAAAACATCTATACCGTAGTCGTAGGGACCCGACCACAAAACGGGTTCCTCATCAAAGTTTTCAATCGCTGGTGGGGAACTCGTCTGCCATTCTAAAGTTAAGGCTTTCCAGGGATTACCACTCGCTTGGCGTCCACGAATCCAAGACCAGATGGCGTTAACCAGGAAGGGAATAGTGGAAACAGCCAGCAGATAGGAACCAGCAGTACAGACAAGATTAAGGAGTTGGAACTCCGCGTCATAAAGCGCAATCCGTCGGTTCATGCCTAGTAAACCCAGCTCATGCATGGGCAAGAAGGTCAGGTTCAAACCGATAAACGTCAGCGCAAAGTGAATTCTCCCCCAAGTTTCATTGAGCATGTGTCCCGTCATCTTCGGGAACCAGTGATAAATCCCGGCAAATAGTCCTAGGACACTGCCGCCGAAGAGAACATAGTGGAGGTGAGCAACGATGAAGTAGGTGTCGTGGACGTGAATATCAAAGGGCACAGAGGCAACCATCACGCCACTCAAGCCCCCAATTAAGAAGGCAGAGATAAAGCCCATGCCAAAGAGCATGGAACTATTCAAGCTGATCTTGCCTCCCCAAAGCGTGGCACACCAGCTAAAGACTTTAATTCCGGTGGGCACAGCAATGAGCATGGTCGTTGCCATGAAGAACATCCGCAACCAACCGGGAGTGCCACTGGTAAACATATGGTGCGCCCAAACCAGCAGACCTAAGAAGCTAATTGCCAAGTTAGAATAGGCTATCGCCCGATAAGCAAAAATAGGCTTGCGGGCGTGGACTGGCAGCACTTCTGAGATGATCCCAAAAAAGGGCAGGATCATGATATAAACTGCCGGGTGAGAGTAAAACCAGAACATGTGCTGGTATACAATCGGGTCTCCTCCCCCGGTGGGATTAAAAAAGGTCGTCCCCACAATTAAATCAAAAGACAGCAAGATCATGGCAGCCGCCAGCACGGGAGTCCCAATCAAAATGAGACCCGAAGTTGCCAACATTGACCAGCACAACAGTGGCATATCATTCCATCCCATGCTGGGCACTCGCATCTTCCAGATAGTGGTGACAAAGTTAATTGCCCCCAGAATCGAAGAGGTTCCTAACAGCAGCACGCTGAGAATCCAAAGTTCTTCTCCTGCCTTGCCTGTCAATAAACTCAAGGGCGGATATGATGTCCACCCCGCTTGAGGAGCGCCGACAAAGAAGCTACCTAATAACAGCAGACCCCCAATGGGAATTATCCAAAACGCAACGGCATTCAGTCGGGGAAATGCCATATCCTTGGCACCAATCATTAAGGGAATCAGGTAGTTCGCAAAACCCGCGCCTGCCGGGATAATCCACAGGAAGATCATGATTGTCCCGTGCATGGTAAACAGGCGGTTATAAAATTCTGGCTGAACGAAATTGGGGTTGGGGGTTGCCAACTCTGTCCGCATTACCCCTGCTAATGCTCCCCCAATCAGATAGAAAATAAACGATGTCACCAGATATTGAATCCCGATGACCTTATGGTCAGTATTAAAAGTGAAGTAATCTCGCCAAGTTCGTTGTTTTTCTACCTCTGGTTCTGGAGGTTGAGCACCTGTGGAAACTTCAGTTTGTGTGGTCATAGCAAGCTGTTATGCGTCAGTTGTCAGTTGCGTGTGATTGGAAAAGGAGTGGGAGGGAGTCCCTCCGGGACTGACGCGGTGATGGGGAGACAAGGCGACGCGGAGAGTTCTTGTGTTCAGCAATTTTTCCCGCGTCCCCGCTACGGACATCTCGCGGTGGCGAATTACTTCGCCACCCGTGTCCTTAGTCCCCGCGTCCCCGCGTTTCCTTTAATTACTGGCTGATGCTGTGGGTGATGCTTTGAGCTGCTCTAGAGTTTGCGATTCAACGCCCATGCGTTCAGCGTAGGGGGCGAGAAATTCGCTGGCTGAACGGCTGTTAGGGGTAGCAGCTACTGAATTTTCCAACTTATCTGCCTGAGCAATTTGCTGCTCTTGAGACCAGTGTTCGTATTCTTCGGGAGTCTGGACATGAAGCGTTGTTTTCATGACTCCGTGGTAAGCACCACAGAGTTCAGCACAAACCACCGAGTACTCGCCTACGCGATTTGGTTCAAACCTAAGTTGGGTTTCTCGACCTGGGACGGCATCTTGCTTGAGGCGAAACTCGGGTAGCCAGAAGGCATGCAGCACATCTCCAGCGGTAATTTTAAGGTCAATCTGGCGTCCAACTGGAAGATGTAACTCGCCCGAGACAACCCCTGTATCGGGATAAGTGAAAATCCAGGCATACTGAATACCATTCACTTCCACTGGGAGTGGCTCCTCTGGCTCCTCTTTTTGCTGCGGAGAAGCCCCCACTCCTAAGGCAAGATATTTTTGTCCTGGATCAAAGGCGAGGAGTTCTGAGCCTGGATGTTGTCCGCTGCGATAGCTCACTTTTTGCGGTCCTGGGTCTTGTGATGCCTCACGGTCAAGACCTCCCATCGTATTGTAGACATCAAAACTGTAGACGGAGATGAGCAAGACCATCACAGTCGGAATTGCTGTCCAGGCAATCTCTAGGGGAACATTGCCCGCAATGGGTGGTCCATCCGTTTCGTCCCCTTTCCGCCTGCGAAATTTGATTGCTGAAAAGAGGAGTGCCCCTTGAATGAGCAAAAACAAACCGGTGGCGACAGTCATCATCAAGCTGAATATTCCGTCTACCTGGCTTGCGTCTTCGGAGGCGGCAACTGGCAAGAGTCCATTATTTTGACCATACCAAAGGCTAAATAGAGTCGCGGCGATACCGGTAAGGAGAATTGTAATTCTACTGGAAGTATTCACGGTTTTTCGCACTGATTGGTTCTACGGTTTTGGAAGAGCGTGGGAGTCTATCCTCATTAACGAATGGTCGCTTACCAAGCTCCGTGATTGGACGCTGGGTAATTGGACGCTGGAGAAAAGCGACAGTTGGCACGGCTTGGGCACACTCTGCGGCCATTTTTTTGACTAGGGGAAGCCTCAACTCGATGTGCCAGCCAGAAATTGCTGGTCAAGCCTGATCGCGTACTTACTAAGGTAAGACATACAACAGGCAATGCTGGAGTGATTTGGCACTCCCAACCCAATTTTTGTTAGGAGCGTGATCGCTAAGTAAAGGGAACTCCTCCTGCATAGAGATAGGTACTTTTACTTCCATACTAAGGTAAATTTTTGTATCCGGTGGAGTGATAATTGAGTCTAAAAAACTCCGCGACAGGCAAAGCAAGATTGTACCGACAAGGGCGGGTAGCCCTTACGGCACTCGTATAATCATAATGAAACCAGCACTCGCAGCTCCAGCGGACATTTCTATGCTCCCCATATTCTCCTCTACCGTTTTAGGGCGGAAGAATCTGCGAGCAGCAATTTTTCACGAATGCTAGGTTAGGTGTAAGTCGGTACTCACCACCTGATGAAATTTGAATCAATCAAGCTACTATTGGTGCTATGGCAGAACTAGCGCTTCATCGCAAGATTGCAACTTCCCTAGAAGGCACGCACCCTGAACAACGCATCCGTCGCTTGGTATGGAAAATTGTGATCGCTACCCTAATTTTAATGGGCATAGGCAGTGCCACGCGCGTGATGGATGCTGGTCTTGCCTGCCCCGACTGGCCCCTATGTTATGGGCAGTTTGTGCCAGAGCAGCAAATGAATCTTCAGGTTTTTCTGGAGTGGTTTCATCGCCTAGATGCGGCACTAATTGGCTTGAGCGTGATCGCCTTAGTGGGCTTATCCTGGTGGTATCGGCGTTGCCTTCCCCGTGGGCTTCCTTGGGCTTCGACATTGGCTTTAGGCTTAGTGGTGTTTCAAGGTGTCTTAGGGGGACTAACCGTGACCGAATTGCTGCGGTTTGATATTGTCACTGCTCATCTCGGAATCGCCCTTTTATTCTTCAGCACTCTGACTGTAATCGGTGCAGCACTCACCCCGTATAAAGGCACTGCTGCTGTTGGGAAGCTGCCTTGGGTAGGTTTAACAGGAGCAGTTTTCGTTTATCTGCAAAGTTTGCTGGGCGGATTAGTCGCTTCTCGCTGGGCACTGCACCAGTGCTTGGGGGGTTCCCAACTCTGCGCTGTGATGAATAGTCATATCATGGGCGTTGTGCCAGCCACTCTTGCCACTCTCGCTGTGGTGGTGATGGCGTGGCGTACCCCGGGACTGCATCCCATCCTACGGAAACTGGCTAACTGGGCAGGTGGGTTAGTGGGATTGCAAGTTCTGCTTGGTGTGGCTACCTTCCAGTTACACTTGCACGTCGAAGCCTTGACGGTGGCTCACCAGGCAGTTGGAGCCGCTTTACTAGGCGCACTTGTTGCCTTTACAGTGTTGGCAATGCGTGATCGCGCTACGGCATGGAGCTGACTCAACTAGAGTAGTGGCATTGCAAAATGATGGAATGGTGAAGGTAGCAGAGGGGCGGAGGGGCGGAGGAGAATAGGCCTTTAACCTCTAGAGTAGTGAACCCACATTCCATTCAATGTCTGCCTCGGCTTCCCCCTGCAACTGTTAGCTCGTAACGGTAATTGCCTACTGTTTGAGAGTTGAGGAATTTGGAATAATGACAGGGACAAGTGTTTCCCGCCGAAATGAGAACCTTTTACAAGTTATCAAAAGCTACTACCAGCTAACGAAACCACGCATCATTCCACTGCTACTGATTACGACAGCGGCGGCGATGTGGATAGCTTCCCAAGGACGAGTCGAGCCAGTACAACTATTACTCACTCTAACTGGAGGTACCCTAGCAGCAGCCTCAGCACAGACGCTTAACTGCATTTATGACCAAGACATCGACTACGAGATGAAGCGGACTCGCAACAAGCGTCCCATTCCTTTGGGTCAAGTTCAGCCCCGCCATGCACTCCTATTTGCGATTGTTCTAGAAGCACTCTCGTTCACCCTATTAACGGTATTTGTCAACCTCCTTAGCGCCCTGTTAGCCACCTCTGGCATTGTTTTCTACATGCTGGTCTATACCCATTGGCTCAAACGCCATAGTACTCAAAACATTGTGATTGGTGGTGCGGCGGGTGCCATTCCGCCGCTAGTAGGTTGGGCTGCTGTCACTGGAGGCTTAGGCTGGGCACCCTGGGTGCTATTTACCATCGTCTTTTTGTGGACCCCACCTCACTTCTGGGCATTAGCGCTGATGATTAGGGATGACTATGCGAGTGTGAATGTTCCCATGCTTCCAGTGGTCGAAGGTGAGGAAACGACAGCAAATCAAATTTTGCTCTATACCCTACTTGTGGTGCCGCTGAGCCTATTACTAATTTATCCGTTGGGAGTATCCGGGGTGGTTTATGGTGTCATTGCCGGAGTCCTGGGAGCCATCTTTGTCCGCAAGGCATGGCAGCTCAAACAAGCGCCTGCCGATAAACAACTGGCACGCTCAACGTTTAAGTTTTCCATCCTCTACATGATGCTGCTGTGTAGTGGCATGGTGATCGATAGCTTGCCCGTAACTCGCCATGCAGTAGAGCGCTTAAATACTATGTTGTAGGCTGGATTCTACATTTATTGAAAAAGGCACAGGGCAGAAGGCAAAAGGGAAAATGAGGAGGTAAGCGATAGTACTTTTGCCCTTCGCCTTCCGATCAATTTTTACAACTGGATCACTATTTCTGAAAACTGGTATTACAGCACCTCAGCAGTTAGAGTGGCTACCTGAACCAAGAAATATTGCTTGAATGTGCGACCAGTTCCGGCATGGGTTGCTGAACTGTCATATGCAAGTCTTGCCGGAGTTGGGAATCGAGAAATTGGCGCTGGAGACTTTGCCACTCCTTCCATTTCTGGTAGCGCGTGTTGGTAACCTAGGTGGCAAGGGTGGGCATTTCGCTGTTGAGATTTGACTCGAATGCCTCTGCAAGAAATTCTGCTAGAACCATAGTGTCTTGCAGGTGCCCGAGAACGCTCTGGATTTTTTAAATTGCTTTTACGTAGTTTTTATAGGTGGTGCCATAGAACTGCGGGTAGTCCCAAAGATTAAGGATAGACGAAGTTAGCTCAATGGGTTGATGTCGGTTTCTCCGCCTGCCTGTCCTGCTTGCGGCTCAACACGTAGCCTTAACAATGGCAAGCTCGA
>PXPT01000193.1 GCA_003021505.1 Cyanobacteria bacterium QS_4_48_99
GCTTGGAGCTGTTTAATCTCTTCGTCAGTCATAAGTGGGGTTTTTCTTGCTTCACCTAGTTGTCTCACTTCTTTCTTTGTTCGTGCAAGAGGTCTATTGTAAAAAAGAATCCTCATTTTCTACCAACAGAGCTTAGTGTTTGACAGCAACTCACTTCCAGCTTAGATTTGCACATCAATAACCCCAAATTGTTTGCGTGTGAGGAAAATAGTGACAGCTCGAAAAACTTATAATCACTCCCCCCCTCGGAAAAAATCCGCTGACAAGAAGGGGCGGAAATTAAATAGGCTATGGATAGGACTGGGCTTGACAAGCTTGGCAATGCTCTCGACAACTGCCGGTGCCCTCTTGGCGATTACCCTATCTGCGACACCACTGCGACAAACTCAGCTCACGCTAGAAGAACAAGAAGTTTTTAGACAAAAAGATGCCGTCTCTCGCGAAAATCTGCAACCGCCAGAATTAACGCGACCAGTTAATATTCTAGTTTTAGGCACTAAGGTTCTTACCTCTGATGTAGAGCAATCTCCTCAAGCGGATCAGGGATATTATTCTCTAGTCAACTCTTTGGAGGGTGTCTCGGATACCATGCTGCTGCTGCGGCTTGAGCCAGACACAGAAGAACTTACGCTTCTGTCTATCCCGCGCGATACTCGCGTGCGTGTGGAAGGACATGGCGTGATGAAAATCAACGCGGCTAATCAGGAAGGTGGGATTACGCTTGCAGCCAAAGCGGTTAGCAATTTACTTGGAGGGGTGACAATTGATCGCTATGCGCGGGTAAATGTGCAAGGCGTGGAAAAACTGATTGATGCTTTAGGTGGAGTCACTGTATACGTTCCCAAGGACATGAAATATAGTGACGACAGTCAGCATCTCTATATTGACCTAGAGAAAGGCCAACAACACCTAAATGGTGACAAAGCGATTGAATTTATGCGTTTTCGCCACGAT
Source organism: Cyanobacteria bacterium QS_4_48_99 (assembly GCA_003021505.1). Classification (GTDB taxonomy): domain Bacteria; phylum Cyanobacteriota; class Cyanobacteriia; order Cyanobacteriales; family Rubidibacteraceae; genus QS-4-48-99. Next base: position 955 of record PXPT01000193.1, read on the forward strand.
CACTACGGGGATATCGGACGGGTACAGCGGCAGCAAATGCTGATGCGCGCAGCAATGAAACAGGCGCTTAAGCCTAGCGTGCTGGTGCGAATTCCCCGAATTTTCTCGGTGGTTAAGTCCAATTTGGACACGAACTTGAGTGTAGAGGAACTAGTCGCCCTCACGCGTTTCGCCACAAAAACAGAGCAGTCAGATGTGCAAATGCTGATGTTGCCTGGTCAGTTTAGTGGAAATGGGCAAAAATACAAGGGAAGCTACTGGCTACCGAATGATCGCCGTATTGATCAAATGATGGCTAAGTATTTCCAGCAAGGAGAGCGCTCCGAGCAAGAGAAAGAGATTAACCCCGCCACTGTGAGAGTGGCAATCCAAGATAGTACAGGAGAGCCAGAGGCAGTGCAGGAACTGAGACAGAGCTTGCGGGACGCTGGGTATGGAAATGTTTATGTTGCTCGTGATCACCAAAAGACGCTACAGGAAACCCGTATTGTGGCACAAAAGGGAGATAATCGCAGTGCGAAAGCCATCCGCGAGGCTTTAGGCATGGGAGAGGTGCGGGTGGAGAGTACAGGTGCTTTGAGGTCTGATGTGACGATTCAGCTTGGTGAAGACTGGCTGCGCAGGCAAGATTAAGAGGCTATCTTACTTACCGAAAGTTTACTATTCAGACGAGCAGGGGAATCAGGGGAAGAAACTAGCGTTTTGATATAATTACTAAGCGCAATTAAGAATCCGACGATGGAAGAACCACGCGATCGCCTCCTTGCTGCTTGGCTCGATAGAGGGCTTGATCAGCTTGTTCAATCAGCGCTTTCTCAGAAGAGTCGGGTTTAGGAATTTCACTCGCCACGCCCATGCTGAGAGTGACCAATTTACTAACATCAGAATTCTCGTGAGCGATCGCGCTGGCTTGAAGCCGCCCTTGAATGGTTTCGGCGATGCGAACTGCCCCTTCTGCGTCCGTGTTGGGTAAGATGAGGGCAAATTCTTCACCACCATAGCGGGCAGCCAAATCAGCAGGGCGCTTGGCACTCTCATCGAGAACCTTCGCCACCTCCTGAAGGCATTCATCTCCGGCTTGATGCCCGTAGAGTCCATTGTAATTTTTGAAACGATCCAAATCACAAAGCACGAGAGACAAGGGGGCAGCCTCCCTTGCCAGCCGGTGCCATTCCTGAGGCAAGCGCTCATCGAAACTGCGGCGGTTAGCAATCTTAGTTAACCCATCCACAAGAGATAGTCTTTGCAGTTCCCCCATTGCCCACTGATTTTGAAACAGGCGATAGAGGCGTTGACGCAGCAAAGACCAAATGACAGGTTTAGTAACATAGTCAATCGCGCCCACTTCAAAGGCTAAGTCTACCGATGCCTGATCGTTTAAAACGGTGGTCATTAATACAGGAGGACAGTCCTTCCCCATGAGGCTGTGCAATTGGGAGCAGCAAGTAAAACCGTCTACTCCAGGCATCATGGCATCGAGTAGGACTAAATCAGGCTTGAGATAGGAACACACCTCCAAACACTGTTCCCCGTCACTAGCTTCCATGACGCGATACCCTTCTTTTTCCATAGCACGACGCAAAATCAGTCGCTGTGTTTTTTCTGGATCAACCAGAAGAATTAAGGGAGAATTATTCCGAATCTCGAAATTCATCATGCCTGTTTTTGTGGACGTTTTGACCGTAAAGCAGCCTCTATTTATTTATCTCTACTTACGGTTGCCCAACCCACTCTTTGGCTTCCAGTTATCTGCTGATTTCAGGGCACGGGCAAAATGTTGTAGTGTAGAAATAAGCTCTTGCTTAGAATTTTCCTGACAGCTTGGGAGGCTAATGCGGGTGGCTTGTGAGGTACATACACTTGCAGCGCTCTGTGGGTTTAAGGCAGCGCCGTTGGCACGCCACATTTGCATCCGCTCAAATACTCTCGACCCGCAGCAAGTCAAAATATTATCACCAGTTCCAGGCATAGCAAGGAGGTTACCAACTTGGGATTTTTTCCCTTAGTAGATTGTTGCATTTTACACAATCACCTCTATCCTTACTCAAGGAATGGAGAGTGTCAAGCAGCGAAGCTGCAAGGTAGGGGCATATGGCAGAGGTTCGTTAAAATTACTGGATTAAATAGCTTCCTCCTGACTTCTGTGTTCTGATTGCGATTGCCTCGCTCAACTACACCGAGTGTTCTCTAATCCACTCTTGTAAGATGGGGTTAACTATTTCGGGTGCTTCATCCTGAGGACAATGTCCTAAGCCTTCTAGGGGAATAAACTTTTCCACCGTGGGATAATCAGCAAACTGGCGGGCGATTTCTATCGGTTCCCAAGGGTCTTCTGTTCCCCAAAGAAGGATCGCAGAGCAGGGCAAAATGGGGAGAAGGTCTTCTGGGAGAGGTCCTTGGGAATAGCTGGTGAACGCGACAAAAACGTCTGCTGCCCCCGAGTCTTGAGCGGGTTCCATCAATAGGTCAATTAGTTCGTTAGTTACGGCTTCTGGGCGCTTGTATGCCTGTAAGAGAATATTACGCACTACTTTGGGTTTGGCAAGTTGCTTGAAAAAGAAATGACCAATCCACTCGATGTTCAGTAATTTTTGCGCTAGTAGTGCACTCAAGCGTCGATACCAGGGCAACTCCGCTTGTTTGCGATCATGCAAGCGTCGTAGGGAAAAGTCAATTGCTACAATCCCCAAGGCAAGATTAGGATGAGCCACTGCTGCTTGCATCGCTGCAATACAGCCAATGGAATTTCCCACCAAAAACACGGGTTCCCCCACCACCTCACTGCAAAAATCGGCAATTTGCTCCCCCCAGGTTTCAAAGGTATAGGAAATTTCTGCGCCTGGTTTGGGTTTAGCAGAAGCCCCGAAGCCGATTAAGTCAATGGCATAGCAGCGGCAAGTTTCCCCCAGCACAGGAAGATTTTTACGCCAATGCCCTGAAGACGCACCAAAGCCATGAACCATGACTACGGCTGCTCCTTGTTGTCCTTGCGTTTGGTAAGCAATGGGAAAGCCTCGCCAACTCCAGGTTTTCAAGCTGGCATCTGGGCGGCTGGGGAGAGAAGATGGAGTCATAGTTAGGACAGACGCGGGGACACGGAGACGCGGGGACGCGGAGAAATTTGTCTTGTGGGTTCCTTGGGATTTAATCTAAATCCTACCCTTAATATAATGTAATAATTTTTTTTCAGGTTGCTCTGTAAAAAATTCTGAATTTGAGGTAGCGCTATCTGAGAGCAGTTGTCTTTTAGATGAGGGACAGCTTATTTGGGACAAGGAAAATCCTCTACTTCTCCCACCGTCTCCTTGTCCCCCACTCCTCCCTCCAGCGAGGTGTATTGTACTCAACTGAGAATTACTCTGAGGTTCATGCCGATGCAAATCCAATCTGACCACTCCGTAGCGCCCTTTATGGCTTCCGAGAGGGATAAACCCTATGAGACATCAAAAGTGGTGATTTTGCCAATTCCCTACGAAGCAACAACCACTTATCGTCAAGGCTGTGAGAATGGTCCGGCGGCGCTTTTAGAAGCGTCTGAGCAGCTTGAAGCTTACGATGAGGAACTTCATCGGGAAATAAGCTGGGAGGTGGGAATTCATACGCTTCCCCCTGTCGCTGATACGCGCAATCATCAGGCTTGTACACCCGAGGAAATGTTGCAAGTTACCTGTGAGGGGGTATCTCAGGCAATTGCAGCGGGTAAGTTTGCGATCACAGTAGGAGGGGAACATAGTATTACTGCCGGGGTAGTAAGGGCTTATCAGCAGGCGATGAGCGAGCCATTTACAGTGATTCAAATTGATGCCCACGGCGATATGCGCTTTCGTTATGAAGGTTCCATTCACAATCACGCCTGCGTGATGCGTCGCATTTTGGAGATGGGGTTGCCAACGCTACCAGTAGGCATCCGTAGTATTTGTAAGGAAGAGGCGCAGTTAATTCAGGAAAAACAGATTCCGATAGTATGGGCAAGCGAAATTGCCACTCAGCCAGATTGGATCGAAGGAGCGATCGCTCAGATTGCCACTCCTAAAGTATTCATTACCATTGATGTAGACGGCATCGACCCAGCCCTAATGCCAGGGGTAGGAACACCAGAACCAGGTGGATTAAGCTGGTATGCCCTGATTAGTTTTTTACGACGAATATTTGAAACCCGCCAAGTAATTGGCTGTGATGTCATGGAAGTCGCCCCTGTTGCCGATTCGGTCGTTTCTGAGTTTAGCGCTGCCAAACTAGTTTATAAGCTGGCAAGTTATCAAGCCTGGAGCCAAGGTTGGTAGTCTGTAGGGTTGAAAGTTGAAGGTTAAACGTTGTTCGGCGTAGCCGTTCCCGTAGAATAGGTTAGTCATAACCTGTAACCTGTAATGTAACCTGTAACCTGCAACAGGCAACCTGCTAAAAAGCTGCTATCTTATGTGGAGGCAATTAACAGAAGATATCACGTGTGGCAGCAAAGGGATGACTTACCAGCGGGTTTTACTCAAGCTGAGTGGTGAAGCCTTGATGGGCGACCAAGGCTACGGCATAGATCCGAGAGTAGTCGCCGACATTGCTCAGGAAGTGTCTGAGGTCGTCGAGAGTGGCATCCAAATCGCTATTGTGGTTGGTGGGGGGAATATCTTTCGCGGGATGAAGGCAGCCTCAGCAGGTATGGATCGGGCAACTGCCGACTATATCGGCATGATTGCGACGGTGATGAATGCCTTGACCTTGCAGGATGCGATCGAAAACGTAGGTGTCCCCACACGGGTGCAAAGTGCGATCGCCATGCAACAAGTGGCAGAACCTTACATCCGGCGGCGGGCGATTCGCCACCTAGAAAAAAAGCGAGTCGTGGTTTTTGGAGCCGGCTCAGGCAATCCTTTCTTCACCACCGACACCACCGCAGCACTGCGGGCAGCAGAAATTGAGGCTGAGATCATTTTGAAGGCAACGCAAGTGGATGGGATATACGATAGTGACCCCCATCACTATCCCCAGGCACAGCTCTACCAGCACTTGAGTTATGGGCACGTTATCACCCACGACTTGCGGGTTATGGATGGAACTGCGATCGCCTTATGCAAAGAAAACAATCTTCCCATTGTCGTATTTAACCTTTCAGTTCGAGGTAACATCGTTCGAGCTGCTAAAGGAGAACCTGTCGGAACCATTGTGGGAGGTAACAATGAAATTATCCGAAGTTAAAAGCCAAATGCAAAAGACACTTGAGGCAACTCAAAGGTCTTTCAATACGATTCGTACTAGTAGGGCTAATCCCGCCTTACTTGACCGCATCACAGTGGAATACTACGGCACAGAAACGCCACTCAAGTCCTTAGCCAACATCAGCACACCCGATGCAACTACCCTGACCATCCAACCCTTTGACAAAAGTAGTCTGTCTCAGATTGAGAAGGCGATTTCCCTCTCTGATGTTGGTTTGACCCCCAATAACGATGGTTCGGTGATTCGGTTAAATATCCCTCCCCTAACCAGCGAACGCCGCCAAGAGCTAGTCAAATTAGCGAGCAAATACGCCGAGGAAGGCAAAGTCTCCATCCGCAATATCCGCCGTGATGCCGTTGATGCAGTGCGTAAGGAGGAAAAAAACCACGAAATTTCGGAAGATGACTCGCAAGGTTTACAAGACCAAATCCAGAAATTGACCGATAAAAGCACTGCCAAAATTGACGAATTGCTCAAAGCCAAAGAGGAAGATATTACCACAGTTTGATTGTTCCCATTCAAAGGGGTTTAGTGCCTGGTTTGAAAGGAACCTTCAAGTGACTCAACCACTAAAGGGAGCAGTGTGTTAATCCTTGCCCTTCTCGAAGGGTATGCTCAACCCTGACTGCTCAATCACAATTGCGGAGATATAATGTTTGACTGCATTATTGTCGGTGCTGGTCCAGCAGGCGCAACAGCCGCCTATCACCTCGCCAAACGAGGACACGCTGTATTAGTTTTGGAAAAAGACTCCTTGCCTCGCTACAAACCCTGCGGCGGTGGGGTTTCACCCGCAGTGCGAGATTGGTTCGATTTTGACTTCGCACCTGCCATTTCTCACAAGATTAGTAAAGTTCGCTACACCTGGAAGATGGGCGATCCGGTGGAAGTGAAACTAGATACGACAGAGCCAATGTGGATGGTGCGGCGGGACGTTTTCGACAACTTCTTGATGGAGCAGGCGCAGAACCAGGGAGCGGAGCTAAAAGACAATACCGAGGTGACTGCGGTGGAGTGTGGTAGCAATGGCGCTTCAGTGACGACAGCCCAGGGAACTTTTTCGGCTCCCTATTTGATTGCCGCCGATGGGTCACAAGGACCTCTAGCAAAGTGGCTAGGTTTCAGCGAACCTGAGCAGTTTCTAGGGGCAGCAATGGAAATCGAAGCTCCAGTTACTAATGGGGATGCTGCTCACTTTGAATTTGGTTCCCTAAAAAATGGTTTCCTCTGGAACTTCCCCAAAGCGGATGGCTACTCTCTCAGTGCGGGATTTTTTCGCGGCAATAAAGGCAAACCGGAACAACTCCAAAAGCAACTGGCTGACTATGCCAAGCAGTTAGGGTTTGATCCCTCCCAGGGGAAATATTACGCCCATCCGATGCGCTTGTGGTCAGAAAATCGGCAGCTTCACACCTCCCAGGCGCTATTAGCTGGAGAAGCAGCAGGTATCCTCGATCCTCTAACCGCCGAGGGAATTCGCCCTTCTATCTTCAGTGGCTACCAAGCAGCAATGGCGATTGACCAGGCATTAGCCGGAGATGGAGAAGCATTGTCAAAATACACTCAGACTATCCGCGAGCAATGGGGGGACGACATGGCGCTTGCCCATCGTCTGGCAGGCGTGTTCTATCAGTTTCCCAAAATTGCCTACAAGGTGGGAGTGAAGCGACCCCTAGCTGCCCAATTGATGAGCAAAATTCTTTGTGGGGAAATGCGCTATGCCGACATCACTGAACGCGCGATCGCTCGCCTGAAAAGTAGCTTTATACCAGGAAGAGGGTGACGTTTCCCCATACATAAATGTAGGGGCTTCTATGAAAAAAGGGAAAAGTTTTTTCTTCTGTCTAGCAGCCTCGGTGATAGGTAGGGGGGACTCGGCGAGTCGCTCCTGCTGTGGGCGTTCCACCGGATTCAAACTGAGCACATCCAATATCTTTCTTAAGGATGAGGCGAAGGGGTGACGTGCTTGGGGAAAAATAATGGGCGACAAAGCGCCATTACCAAGTCAAAAGTCACACATTCATGTCAAACATCACTTTTTGCACTTTTAACTTTTCACTGGCAGCGCCTTCTTCTCTTCCCTATAAATACATTTTAGGGGAACCTGCGTCGAAGAAAGCGCTACAGTCGCATTAGCACTCCTAGCAGGCTATTTCCATGAGTCAATCACTAACAGATCGCATCCTTGTTGTTGACGATTCGCCCGACAACTTATTGCTGGTTCAAAACATTTTGGAAGAAGAAGAATACGAAGTTGTTCTGGCAGAGGATGGGTTCACTGCCCTCGACAAGCTAGAGCAGTCTTTACCCACTCTGATCTTGCTTGATGTGATGATGCCGGAGATGGATGGTTTTGAAGTGACAAAGCGCATCCGGGGAAAGGAGGATTTACCGTTTATCCCGATTTTGCTGATTACTGCCTACGATCAGCCTAGCGTAGTTCAAGGTCTCGATAGCGGAGCAGATGAGTTTATTCGCAAGCCAGTGGAAGTAGATGAGTTACTCGCGCGAGTGCGATCGCTGCTGCGACTGAAGCATTCTATTGATGAGCGGAACGAGATGGAGCGTCAGCGAGCCGACTTTGTTTCTCGCCTTACCCATGACTTGCGTACTCCTCTGGTGGCTGCTGATCGCATGCTTTCCTTATTTCAGCAGGGAGCATTAGGAGAACTTTCCGATCCGATGCAAGAAGCAATTGAGAGCATGGCTCGCAGTAACCGCAACCTGCTCGATATGGTCAACACTCTACTAGAAGTCTATCGCTACGAAGCGGGTCGTAAAACCTTGAGCTTCTCCACCGTTGACTTGCGGGAATTGGCAGAAGAAGTGGTGCAAGAATTGCAGCCCCTCGCCACCGAGCAAGGGCTGTCTCTCCATAGCGATTGGGAGGAGCAGGCAAAAACTCAGGTAGAAGGCGATCGCTTGGAACTGCGTCGCGTGTTAACTAACTTAGTGGGCAATGCGATTAAATTCACTGAGCAAGGCTCGGTTTACTTGCGGCTGAAGACGACTAAGCCGGATGAATCTGGCACTGGTTGGATCATGGTAGAGGTGCAAGATACGGGGCAAGGCATCCCTCCAGAAGAACAGCAAGCATTATTTGAGCGATTTCGCCAAGGGGGTCATAAACGCTCCGGCAGTGGTTTAGGATTGCATCTCTCACGCCGGATTTTGGAAGTTCACCAGGGCACAATTGAGGTTCAGTCCCAGGTGGGAGAAGGTAGTTCGTTTATTGTGAAGTTGCCAGCCAAAAACAATTAAAAATTAAAAATAGTTGTTCAGGGGTTATAGGAAAACAATACAGACTATGTTAACGCAAATTGCCACGAGTGAAATTGTCAAGCAGCAGCGCCGTTTTTTTGAAAGTGGGAAAACGAACGATGTTGCTTTTCGGATTGAGACGCTTAAACGCTTAAAGCAGGCAATTACCGATCACGAAACTGCGATCGCCGAAGCATTACAGGCTGATTTGAACAAACCGAAATTTGAAGCAATTGCCTCAGAAATTGCTTTTTGTCGAGAAGAAATTGATTATGCCTTAAAACATATCAAATCTTGGACAAAGCCCAAAAAAGTTTCCACCCCTGTTAATCTGTTTCCGGCAAAATCTCAGGTAATTGCAGAGCCTTTGGGAGTAGTCTTAATTGTTGCACCGTGGAACTTCCCATTTCAGCTCGCGATGGTTCCTTTAATTGGTGCGATCGCTGCTGGAAATTGCGCGATAATTAAACCTTCAGAAGTCGCCAGTCATACTTCTAACTTAATTGCTGATTTAATTAGTAAAACCTTCAATCCAGGCATCGTTAAAGTTGTGGAAGGGGGGAAAGAAACCACTCAACAACTACTCGCAGAAAAATTTGACCACATCTTTTTTACAGGCGGCACTCAAGTTGGCAAAATCATCATGAAAGCGGCTGCCGAGAACCTGACACCAGTAACTTTGGAACTCGGTGGTAAAAGCCCTTGTATTGTTGATAGCAATATTCACATCGAACACGCAGCCAGAAGAATTACCTGGGGCAAATTTATTAATGCTGGACAAACTTGCGTTGCCCCAGACTATCTTTTAGTGCATAGCAGCATCAAAGAGCAATTATTGGCGGCGATGAAACAATGCCTACAAGAATTTTACGGAGAGAACCCAGCGAATAGCCCAGACTATGCTCGAATTATTAACGACAACCACTATAACCGACTTTCCCAACTTTTAGAAGCAGGCGAAATTGTGGTCGGTGGCGAAACGGATGCTGCCCAACGCTACATTGCCCCCACAATTATTGATCAGGTAGATTGGGATGACGCGGTAATGCAAGAAGAAATTTTTGGTCCCATTCTGCCCGTGCTAGAGTATGAAGAGTTGGAAGAAGCGATCGCCTCAGTCAATGCTTGCCCCAAACCCTTAGCTCTTTATTTCTTTTCTAAAGATCGTGCTACGCAGAAGCAGGTGTTACAGGAAACTTCCTCTGGGGGAACCGGTATTAACGACACCATCATGCAACTTATGTCCCCCGAACTTCCCTTTGGCGGTGTTGGGAACAGTGGGATAGGTGCTTATCATGGCAAGGCAAGTTTCGATACTTTTTCTCACCAAAGAAGTATTCTCACTCAATCCTTCCTGCTAGATATCAAGTTGAGATATCCCCCCTACGAAGGTAAACTTAAGTTCCTCAATTGGTTATTCAAGTAATTGGTGGAGTTTCAGTTTTTCGTTTTTCTCAAGATGCAAATATTGCTTTGATTTGCTAACCACCCAACACCAATATTGCTAGGAAACTTCATTTTTAGTCCTAACTCAAAACTGATTTGTTAAATTCCAGGGATTTCCTTAACCTGCTTCACAACTTCACGAGCAATTTCTATATTTTCCACCCTTCCAGAGAGTATAACCGAACCATTGGCGACATTAGCCACTAAATCGCCTCTCATTTCTTTAATCCGATTCTCAATTTCTGCATCGCTCAATGGTTTACCACAACTTGGTTTTTGAACAGATTCAATTTCTTTATACTGCCCTCCTCCTGGCTCTGGTTTCACTCCTTTTTCTTCCTGTTGTTTTTGTCCCTCGCTGAGGGGTTATTCGGATGCTCCCAAGGCTGCTATGTTAGGAGCTGCTAACGCTGGTAGGCTACTAGTGGAAGCAAACAGGGCAACGCTCACTAGCATGACGAATAGACGGAAGAGGCGATGGATTTCGCTAGCATCAGAGAAGCGATCGCTACTATTGCAGTTGTTAAAAATAGAGTGAGTAGGTTTGTCAAAATCATGGTGGTTAACTCTTGACAGTAGTTTTCCTCGGCATCAAATGCAGTCCGCAAATTACTACCTTTGATGCAGTCAAGCCCTTCTGCATATATGTCAGTTTCTTATTCTCGCATTTAGAGGGAAGTTTTTTTGTTTCTTATGTCTACAGCGCGACAGCGAGCAAGATTAACAAACCGCAAATAAGCAAAGGACATGAAAATAATAGGTGATAGATTAAAACTGGGTTCCGTTCAAGCTTGCTTCTTTGAGATCGATTCCGCTAAGATTTGCTTGAATTAAGATTGCATCATCCAAGTCGGCATCACTAAAATCGGCGCCGCTCAGGTTGGCATTACTTAAGTTTGCTTTACTGAGGATGGCATCACTTAAGTCTGCCTGACTTAAAACAGCATCACTCAAATTCACTTTACTTAAATCGGCATCGCTTAAGTCAGCTCTAGTTAAATTTGCACCGCTGAGATTAGCTTTACTAAAGTCGGCATCGCTTAAATTTGCATCACTGAAGTTGGCTTCAAATGAGTCTATTCCACCTAAGTCTGCCTCATCCAAATTGGCTCTGCTTAAGTTAGCACGATTGAGCTTTGCTTTACTTAAATCTGCCTCACTTAAATTCGCTCCACTCAAATTTGCTTGATGCAAGTTCGCCTCACTCAAATCCGCTTCAGATAGATTGGCTTCGGTGAAGTCAATTTCTGCAAGATAGGCTTTACTCAAATCTATTTCACTTAAATCGATACCTGTAAAGTCTCTTCTTCCCGATTGATATTCCGAGAAAAGCTCCTCGAGTTTCATTTGATGTCTCCCCCTTGTGACTATCATCGGCTCGAACGTCTCTTTTATTGACTATTCAGGAGTTTTTACTGCAAGTACTTCCACTACTTTCAGTCATTCTTCTGTTTAGCTAACAGGATTTAACTAAACAAAAGAATCGCTATATCCCAAACTTTCCATCATTGGAGATATGATATTCATAACACTTGCTATTCGTTCCGGATGTTTATCCTTCCACTTATTTACTTTTGGTTCTGAAATAGTTGTCCTACTAGGATTTTTGTAGCAAGCATAGTCAGTAGCCTCTGATGTAAGTTCTAGATCGCAGAATTGGGCTACTTTATTTAACGTTTCCATAGGATTTTCCAAGAATTCTTCAAAGGAAACTCTCATGTATCTTTGACTGAATTCGGTGTCATTATCAAGTTTCTCTACAATATATCGATTATGTTCTACCCAACTCCATGCACAGATCTCTTCGAGCGGTTTATATATAACTTCTTTCCAGTTTGGTGGAAGAGCATAAGACCAATTGGAAATTTGAGACTCCTTTGGGAAATACAATCCTGCGCTTACCTTGACAAAAGTTTCCCATCCTTCGATCATTGATGAAACCGTTGCCCTTCCATCACGAACCAAGTGAACGTATAAAGCATCGGGAAACATTTTTTCTATAGCATCTATATGAAAGCAATTGGCGATTGTTTTCTCCATATACCGGAGCGATTTTCTCATGACGAGATTATTTATAAAAACTGGCAGACTAAAACGCTGCTTGGAACCAAACCCGTGAAATATACCTTTAGCTAGAATAAAAGATTTAACTGCCTCTGTGGTGCGATTATTGCACTCGTAACTACTTACATAATCTGATAATTCCTCACTTCTCCCATAGGGAAAAATCCGAATCCACATGGGTGTGTTCTCTCTATAAAAAGAGAAAACGTTCTCTGACTTCCTCAGTGAATGATAGAAAAACGTGGAGCCAGAACGCGGAGCACTGATTATAAATATAGGTCTATAAAAATTTGGAACAAGAAAGCCGGATGTGTACAATATATTAGTGGAAATATTTGAACCTTTTAGCATGTTTCTTGCAATCTCACTATCACTTCAAAATCTTCAGCCTTAACTGAGAAGTTACCTCTTCTGGAGTGTTGGCTCCATCTTTTCAGTTACTGAATAATATGTACTATTTTATACTCTACATTAATGTTTTGTTTACGTGTAGTCAACATTAATAACTGGCTACAGAAAGTCTTTGTTGGGACTGTTGCCCTGGTATATGTGTAAAGTATTACCAAGAAGGCAGTGGGAAGTCACCGCACTTTTAAGGATGGGACAGCGCTTCTTGAAAAGGAGACGGGTTTCGACGGGCACGCTTCTTACCGTCGTCAGTAGATTGGTAGCTAATGGAATAGCCTCCCAAGGGTCTAACTAAAAAATTCGGCGCAGACCACACTCTGTCTTTAACTGCGTAATTCCTGTGTTCCTATATTACTATCCCCAATACTATGCCTCTTACTCCCCTCTCGGAAACCTTAGCTACTAATCGCTGCAAAAACATCCGTTTCGTTGCCACCGATATGGATGGCACACTCACCCGAGAAGGCAAATTTACCTCCGCCCTTTTCCAAGCACTAGAAGCGTTAGCAGAAGCTAGCATCGAGATATTAGTAGTAACAGGGCGCTCTGCGGGTTGGGTAAATGCCCTGACAAGCTATCTGCCAGTGACAGGAGCGATCGCAGAAAATGGTGGATTGTTCTACACTAGCAGTAGTGAAGCACCCGAGATTCTTACCCCCCTCACTAACTTCACCCTGCATCGCCAACAACTTGCCGAAACTTTCCAATTCCTGAAAACCCAGCATCCCCAACTTCAAGAGTCTGCGGATAATCGCTTTCGGCTAACAGACTGGACATTCGACGTGCAAGGGCTGAGTTCACTCCAACTGCAAGAGATAAGCAATCTCTGTCAAAAGCAAGGTTGGGGTTTCATCTACAGCACTGTACAGTGCCATATCAAGCAACCACAGCAACAGAAAGCCGCTAGCCTCCTACAAGTTTTAAAACAGCACTTTCCCCAATTAACAAGCGAGCAAATTCTTACAGTTGGCGATAGTCCCAATGATGAATCTTTGTTCGATACGAGTCAATTTCCTTTTTCAGTAGGCGTTGCAAACCTCCTCGACTACACCGAACAGTTGCATCATAAGCCTGCTTATATTACTGCTGCTGCCGAAAGCGAGGGATTTTGTGAGTTGGCACAACTTCTGCTTAATGCTACTTAAGTTGCTGGAGGCAACATTAACTATTTTGCCGTAAGTCCCACGCCAAAATCTTTGATTTTGGCGTGTGGATATAAGGCAAGTGGCTAATTCTGTTATCGTAAATAAAATTTCTGTTAGAGTCTGGGTAT
>PXPT01000194.1 GCA_003021505.1 Cyanobacteria bacterium QS_4_48_99
GTTTCAGCCACCAGTCCAAGGTGTTGCCGCTAATGTTCAACCACATCTGGCTCACGTCTTTTTTGCTTCGCCTCTTCTCACCGCGGCTATCGCTTTTTTCCCCATGTCATAACTGTAAGGGGCTGGCATGGGTGTTCCATAGCGACTCTGCTACTCCCATTACATGTCCTAATGCAGTTTCGTAGTGCTATCACTAATGACATGCGTGAATTCGTCAGCCTTAATAAACTTCCGCAGTAAATTGCAGTTCGGTTTCTGCCTCTGAAGAGGTGATGTCTACTGCACGCTTTTCTAATCCAGCTTTAACAAATCCCAGGAACAAGGGATGGGGCGTATTAGGACGAGAGCGAACTTCTGGGTGGAACTGGGTGGCAATGAAAAAGGGATGATCGGGCAGTTCGATAATTTCGACGAGTCGTCCATCGGGAGAAGTACCCGCGATCGCGTAGCCTGTTTCTAAAAATAAGTTGCGGTAAGCATTGTTAAACTCGTAGCGATGCCGATGGCGTTCGTAAATCACCTCTTGTTGGTAAAGGGAGAAGGCGCGAGTACGGGCACCCAAGCGGCAAGGATACAAGCCTAGGCGCATGGTACCGCCCAAATCGACGACATCCTGCTGTTCGGGCAGAAGGTTAATGACGGGATTATCCGTATCGGGATCGAACTCGGCACTATTAGCATTGTCGATGTGGGCAATATGGCGTGCCCATTCCACTACAGCACAATGCATTCCCAAGCATAAGCCTAAGAAGGGAATATGATGTTTACGCGCGTACTCGACGGCGGTAACTTTACCATCTACTCCTCGGATACCAAAGCCACCGGGGACAATCACGCCACTAACATCTTTGAGATAGGGTTCCCCGCCATTAATTTCGAGATCTTCTGCACTCACCCAACGCAAATTAATTTCACTTCCCGCTGCGATCGCGGCGTGGCGCAGTGCCTCCACCAGGGACAGATAAGCATCACTTAACTGCACGTATTTCCCCACAATGGCTACCTCAATCTTCCTCGTAGGGCAGTACAGCCGCTCAACTAAAGTTCGCCATTGCTGTAATTCCGGTTCGCGTGCTTCGAGTTGCACTAATTCCAAAATCTGCTGGGCAAGTCCTTCCCCTTCCATAATGAGGGGCACTTCGTAGATACTCTTGGCATCTCTAGCAGTGATGACAGAGGAGACGGGAACGTCACAGAACTCGGAGAGTTTCTCTTTAATTCCCGGTTCCAGGGGGCGATCACAGCGACAAACTAACACATCGGGTTGAATCCCAATCGAGCGCAATTCCTTCACCGAATGCTGCGTGGGCTTGGTTTTCATTTCACCTGCTGCTGAAATCCAGGGAATCAGGGTTACGTGCATGTACGCTACATCATTGCGCCCTACATCCTTGCGAAACTGGCGAATCGCTTCCAAATAGGGCAGGGATTCAATATCCCCAACTGTCCCCCCAATCTCGGTAATTACCACATCTGGATTAGTATTCCGGGCAACGCGGTGAATGCGTTCTTTGATCTCATGGGTGATGTGAGGAATGACTTGCACCGTTCCCCCCTGATAATCACCCCGACGCTCTTTGTTAATTACTGACTGGTAAATTGAACCCGTCGTGACGCTATTAAGACGCGACATGGAGGTGTCCGTAAAGCGTTCATAATGCCCTAAATCTAAATCCGTTTCCGCACCATCTTCGGTGACAAATACCTCTCCATGTTGGAAAGGACTCATTGTTCCAGGGTCAACATTAATATAGGGATCGAGTTTCAAAATAGAGACAGAATAGTCACGGGATTTTAATAACCGCCCTAGGCTAGCAGCCACAATTCCCTTACCGATACTGGAGACGACGCCGCCAGTAATAAAAACAAATTTAGTCACGTCGCTTTGCTCCAAATTCAAAAGTGATTAGTCAGTAGTCATGAGTCAACAGTCGGCAACCAGCAAACTTTGGACTAAGGAGTAAAGACTGAGGACTAATTATGATTTTAAAACTCGGCGTTTAAAGGTGTGCGCGGGAAAGGAATGACATCGCGAATATTGTCCATTCCTGTCATAAACTGCACCAGCCTCTCAAAGCCTAAACCAAAGCCAGCATGGGGAACAGTGCCATAGCGACGTAAATCCAGATACCACCATAGATCGTCTGCGGGCATGCCTGCTTCATGCATACGCCTCTCTAGCACATCCAGGCGTTCTTCTCGCTGTGCCCCTCCAATAATTTCGCCGATTTTGGGGGCAAGGACATCCATAGCAGCGACAGTTTTAGCGTCGTCGTTCAAGCGCATGTAAAATGCTTTGATCCCGGTGGGGTAATCCGTGACAATAACGGGTTTTTGGAAATAGTCTTGCGAGAGATACCGCTCGTGTTCGGATTGCAAATCTAGCCCCCATTCTACCGGATACTGGAACTTCCGGTTCGTTTTTTCTAACAGGGCGATCGCGTCTGTATAGCTAATCCGCTCGAACTCATTGTTGATAATATTGTCAGCCGTTGCCAGCACGGATTGATCCATGCGCTTGTTGAAAAACTCCATATCTTCAGGACAGGTTTCTAGAACGAAGCTGAAGACATATTTCAGGAATGCCTCCGCCAAGTCCATATCCCCTCCTAAATCGCAGAACGCCATTTCGGGTTCCACCATCCAAAACTCCGCTAAGTGCCGCGAGGTGTTAGAATTTTCTGCCCGAAATGTGGGACCAAAGGTATAAACGTCTCGGAATGCCATTGCCATCGCTTCGGCTTCTAACTGCCCACTGACGGTGAGGTAAGCTGGAGATCCAAAAAAGTCTTGGCTGTAATCTTGCTGGTTTGATGCGGTGGGATCTAAGCTTGTTACTGTGAATAACTCCCCCGCCCCTTCGCAATCACTGGTGGTAATAATGGGGGTGTGAATCCACAGAAAGCCCCGCTCTCGGAAGAACTGATGGATCGCACTCGAACAAGCGTTACGCACTCTAAAAACTGCACCCAGGGTATTGGTGCGCGATCGCAAATGCCCAATAGTACGTAGGAACTCAAACGAGTGGCGTTTCTTTTGCAAGGGATAGGTTTCGGGATTGGCCTCACCGTAAATTTTCACTAAGGAAGCCTTCATTTCTATCTGCTGTCCTTTTCCCTGTGACTCTGCCAACACCCCCGTCACTTCCACGGAAGCCCCCACATTTAGGTGCTTAAGAAGCTGTTCGTAATTGGGCAGTTTAGGTTCGAGGACAACTTGTAGGTTCGCCAAATAAGAGCCATCGTTGACTTCCATAAAAGCGAATCCCTTTAATTCCCGCTTGGTACGCACCCAGCCTTGAATCTTCACCGATTCCTCAGGCTTACCATTTCGCAGAATCTCAGCAATGCGTCGATTTTCAGTCATTAGTCCTTAATCATTGGGTTACAGGTTGAAGGTTAAAGGTTACAGGTTCTCCCCTGCACCTCCGCACCTCCGCTACCCTACCTACCCTGCACAAGCATTCAAGATCCAGCCTACAACAACTCCTAGCCCGCCAAAGCGCACAGCTTGCCAAAAAGGTTCTCTCAAACTACTCCAGCTAAATAGGCGGCTTTCTAAGTTGAGTTCTAGGGTTTCTAATTCCGTTTTAACTTGCTGCAACTCCGTTTGAAGCTGCTGCTGGCGTTGCTGGAGTTCTGTGTGTGAGGCGTGATCGCGCTTAATTTGAGCATAACGTTGTTTGATTTCAGTGAGTGATCGCTCCACCTCTGCCAGAGATTGTTCCCATTGGGCATCATCCGTGACTTGCTTGCTTGAATCTTTGGGGGGCATCATACAATGGAGTAAGACTACAAACCTGCCTAGGGTTACTCAATTCATGTCAAACTTAACCCAGCCTTCCCAAACCGACACCCTTAATCAATTTAGTACCCCCGAACTCGCTCAAGCCCTAGCCGGACGCTTGTCGATTTCCCCTAAAGACTGGCATCGCCTCAAGGCGAATCGCAAAGCCCAAGCCTCCCAGCAAGTTGCTTCCGCACTCGTGTTTCTCCTCAAGGGACAACCCGAGGAGGCACTCCCACGGCTCCGTCAGGCAACAGCATGGCTAGATCGCTCCATTTCTGCCCCTCCATGTCCTACCCACGGACACCATCAGCAATCCCGTTAGCGCCATAGCCGTTTTCGTTGTTGCCGCCTAATACCTTTAACCTGCTTACAAAGCCGAAGTTGCGTTCCCTGATGATTCCAGTGGACGCGATCAAAAACTTGATGAAGTATACAAATCCCTCTCCCTCTTTCTGACTCTTCTGAGGGTAGCATTGGTTCGGGATCAGCGTGGCATTCACAGCGAGGAGCAAACCCAAAACCGGCATCAGAAATTATCCAGGTACACTGGTCTTTTGTAATTGAAAACTGGACAACAACAGTTTTACTAGGGTCAAGTTGATTACCGTGTTTGGCAGCATTGACTAGTGCCTCCTGAAGCCCTAACCTAATCTCTGGCTGCCACACAGAGGGAATTTTTGCTAAAAGTAAGTCTAGAATGGGACAAAGATAGAGGGTAGAAGCGAAGCTCATAGTGCCCCAATCGCCTCTAGTCGGACGCAGTGAGATAGCAATCACACCTATTACCTCTAGCTTCTATGGCAGTGGACGAAAAAACCGGCGGTGCGGTATAGACGCTGCACAGCGGGAAAAAAGGTTAATCTTGCAATTGTGCATTTTCCCAATAGCGACGGTGTGAGGTTAAACGAATAAGGGCTTTGGGCAGACGGCAGAGGGCAGATGTTCTCTCGTTCAGGTGGAGATTTCACCCCGCCTGAATTCAAGGCTGCTTTCAGAAGCAGGGGATTTGTACCCAAAAAAGGAGGAAGGGCGAAGGATTTTCTTCTGGATGGGCTCTCGCCCGAAGTATCCTCGGACGTTTATAACCCGTCCTTCTGCCACCTGCGCGTCACGCCTTCCGAGGCAAAAGCCTCGTTAATTTTGTTAGTTTAGGGAGAATTTCTTTAACAGAGAATGATTTGGTTTGATTCTGACTTGAGGTAGAAGTTTTTTTCGCGTCATGTCTGCTAATTTTCCTACATTATATCAGAATTTCTCATCCTAATTTAACCTTGCAATGCTCGCGAAGTAGAAGGAGCCTTAGTCCCTAGTCTTCAGTTCACTCGGCAGTCAGAGCGTACTAACGTTCCTAGAACTTTACTAATGACTTTAGCCATCTTGCCAAGTTGCCACTTTGCCGTGAAACTGGCGAGGATTGCCTGCCAGAATTTGCACTAGTGCCTGGGCTGCTTGTTGGGGACTAATTAGTATCCCTTGTTGCTGGTAGCCTTTGAAAACGGGACGGAGTTGTGCTGCTCCACCCCCCTCAGCCGCGCGAGCCTGCTCCTGCATTTGCGTTTCCACAATACCTGGTCTATAGACAAAGCTCACCACCTCGTTTGTTTCAGCAGCAACTTGTTTAGCAAGGTGTTCCTCGGCAGCTTTGGCGACGCTATATGCCCCAATTCCAGTCATCGTAAATTCTGCTGCCCCCGAACCAACGAAGACAGTCATTCCTTCGCCTGTTGAGAGCAGGTGGGGCATGGCAAAGCGAATGAGCTGGTACCCCCCGGTAAGCTGAGAGTCAATCACATCGCGGAATTGCTTTTCAGACAATTCCCAGAGGAGTGGTCCAGGATTCAAAACTCCAGCACCGTGAATGAAGCCATGAAAGTTACCGAGTTCGTGGGAAGCGTTGACTAGCTCCTGTGCCGTCTCAGCAACGGCTACATCTCCCACTACTGCTTTAGCTTCTACTCCCAGCTCTTGTACTTTTTGAGTTGTCTCTTCTAGTGGTTCCCGAGAACGGGCAGAAAGCACCAGCTTCACGCCAGCTTGGGCGAGTTCTAGAGCGATGGCTCGACCAATACCACGGGAAGCTCCGGTTAAGATTAGGGTTTTGTTTTTGAGACTCATATTTTTTTGAAGGCAGAGGGCAGAGGGCAGGAGGCAGAAGGACAAGCGAGTTACCAGCCCCAGGTTCCGGTTCCTCCTTTAAAGGGACCAACGATATCACTGGTAATCCAGCCACCGTAGAAATCCCCTTGCTGGGACTGCACTTGCTCATCATCGACGTAGCAAGCATCCATGAGACGCGGATAAAGGGCAAGGTGGTCTGCGATGGCAGCATATTTCTGTGTCGGATTAGGATAATCCCAGGCAGCATTGGGAGCCTGTTTATCGCCCACAACAATGGTGTAATAACGTGCCTGTCCTTTCCACTCGCAAAATGACTTCTGGCTAGTCTGCACCAGATACTCCATCTTTACATTTTCCGAAGGAAGATAGTAAACAGGAGGGTGACTGGTTTCGAGCATGCGTTGGGCACGCTGAGTATCAACGATTGTTATCCCATTAAACACTACCCTAATCCGCCTTGAAGATCTTTCCAGGCGAGGCGGACGAGGATAATCCCATACCGATTCTTGACCAGGGCTAGGTTCAACGCGCTTTTGATTGAGCATAGATAGTTTTCTTCCAGAAGGTGGATTGCTACTAGAGCAGACACTATCTATTGTAAGTTTAGGTTTCTGGTGAGAGGGGAATTTCCTCACTCAACCGCTGCCTCTTGCGTTTTTTTGCCACTATCTATCACTTTAATTAGCAAATTTTTGAACAGGTATGAGTGAATCACTGACAATTAATCTCGGTTTGTTTGTGTTATCGGCTACAGCGATCGCGCTTGCGGGAACGCAGATGTCCCAGGTAGCTGACCGTCTGGCAGACAAAACTGGCATTGGCGAAGCCTTAATTGGGGCTTTGTTTTTGGGTGGCAGCACGTCTCTATCGGGAATTGCCACTTCGGTTACGGCGGCTGCCGAGGGTCAACCCGACCTAGCAATTAGTAATGCTCTCGGTGGGATTGCCGTGCAGACAGTATTTCTGGGAATTGCGGATTTCTTTTACCGCAAAGCTAATCTCGAACACGCTGCTGCCTCAATCGCCAATTTGATTCAGGCAACCCTGTTGGTGACGCTGTTAGCCGTTCCGCTGCTAGGAACATCTAGCCCCCAATTCAGTTTGTGGCGGATTCATCCGGCTTCTGTGATTCTGGTGGTGTCTTATGTTTTCGGGTTACGTCTAGTGTCTCGGGTGCAAGAAACCGCCATGTGGAAACCACGCGAAACAGAAAAGACGCAGTTTGACCAACCAGAGGAAGGGCAGTCTAGTCGCTCTAATTTGGTGAAACTCTGGTTATGGTTCGCAGTGCTTGCGGTGGTAATTGCGGGGTCTGGGTTTTTGGTGGCACAGACGGGGCTATCTATCTCAACTCAAACTGGTCTTTCTCAGTCTGTGGTAGGTGGCTTGTTTACAGCGGTGGTAACGTCCCTGCCAGAATTAGTGACTACCGTAGCAGCAGTGCGCCGGGGGGCACTCATGCTAGCAGTGGGCGGTGTGATTGGAGGTAATAGCTTTGATGTGTTGCTGCTAGCTTTTTCTGACTTGGCTTATGCTAAGGGTTCAATCTATCCTGCCATTTCAGAAACGCAGGTGTTTGCGATCGCCTTGACGATTTTGTTGACTGGTATCTTGCTGTTAGGGTTGCTACGGCGGGAAAAGTATGGATTTGGCAACATTGGCTTTGAGAGTTCTTTGATGCTGACTATTTATGTGTGCGGGTACACGCTACTGTTTTGGAGCAGTTAGGCAGTGCTTTTAGGATAAGGCAGAAGAACGAGGGCAGCAGGCGTGACGTGAGGATTAAGTATGAAGGGAAAAGTTAGAAGATGTGGGTTTAAGAAAACATCTGCCCAAAGCCCTTATTCGTTGACAAGAGAGAGCCAGTAGGGGTAAGCATAAGAGTCCTCAGCCTGCAACTCAAGTTCCTGGTAAGTCTGGCTAACCTGACTAGCAATATCGGCAAGATTCGATTTGTTCAAGTTATCTTCTGCTGCCTCAAACGCTAAACTCCACCAGGCGTTGCCCTCGACAGTGAGTTGAGTAAGTTCTACGTTACAGCCTTGACTGGAGGTAAGAGGAACTCGGCGCTGCTGACGCACTTTCTTAACCCTCATCCAAGGTTCTGTTTCCGCCATAGTGGGGAAGAAGCTTTCTGCTGTGGAATATTCGCAGCTCCACTTTGCCCATTTCTCCATTTTTCCCACCCAAGCATTACCAAAACGGTGAATCCCAAGTTCAGCTTTGCGCCACTTGATATCCAAACGCCCTTCCCGTACCTTTAGGTTAAGATATTCGCACTGAGGGGTGAGATACCAGTCCTCTCGCTCTTCTGCTGTCCCTAACAGCTTTCCTAGGCAACGATGCGAGAACCAGTCTTGGACTTCTGCCGAGGGAGTGCCGCGCTTAAACCAGCGCAGTTCCAATGTCGTGAACATTTGTAAATTCTCTTCCTTTTTTCAAGGCTACTGCTTTTGGTGTTTAATAGGAACATCCCGGAGGAGTTCACAATAGTAGAAGGGTTAAGGAAATAAAAATGGCAGAAGACTCTTATATTTTTCTAGCAGGTGCGAGTCGGGGTTTGGGTCGAGAAATTGCTAACTGCTTAACAGAGCAAAACCAAAAGGTGAAAGCCCTGCTGCGATCAGAGGAATCTCGCCCAGAATTAGAAGCAATGGGCATCACGGTGGCGATGGGAGATGCCCTCGATGCTGCTTCTGTTGAGCGTGCCATGCAGGGAGATAAGCCCATTCAGGCGGTGATTAGCACCATGGGAGGAAAGCCTCAAGAGGGTCAGCGAGCTGATTATTTGGGCAATCGCAATCTAATTGATGCGGCGGTAAAAGCAGGGGTAAAAAAGTTTATTCTAATTTCTTCGATTGGTAGTGGTGAGAGTGCCGTTGCCCTGCCACAGCAAGCTTTAGAAACTCTCGGTCCAGTTTTAGCGGAAAAAGAGAAGGCAGAAAAGCATCTGATTGAAAGTAGTCTGACTTATACAATTATTCGACCAGGTGGCTTAAAGTCCGAATCGGCAACTGGCAATGGCGTGGTGACAGAAAACTATCAGGTTGCAGGAAGCATCAATCGTTCCGATGTCGCTCAGTTGGTGTGTCGCTGCCTATTTTCTGAGGCTGCTAACCAAAAAGTGTTGGCAGCGGTTGACCAGCAAATGATGTATGGGGAACCGGAGTTTGAGGCTTTGTCGTTGTAAATTTGAAAAAGAGTGAAGAGTGATGAGTATTACTGCCTCCGATGCCTCTTCCCTACTCTTTAAGTTTAGCTATGAATAAAAACTGCATAAATTGTATGTTGATTTTTGTTTAAATCGCCTTTACTTTTGGGTGTATTAAAATCAAAACTGTATGGGTATCGTGTCCTAACAAAAAGCATTTTAATTACAACTGCAGCGGCAGTTTCAAGCATTCGAGCATATTTTAAATTGCCCATGTCTTTGGCTTTGCAACCAACATCTTCAATCAAAACTGCAATTTGCTGCTTGGCTTCATCATTATCTCCGCAACACATAACCACCAAAGGGCGATTATCAAACACGGGAGGATTCATCTGCCATACTTTTGCTTGGCACATATTAAAACCCTTAACAACATGGGCATTGGGAACAACGCTCGATCTCTTCCGACAAAGAGATGCCATTGTAGCTTTTCGGTAAAAAATCAGATGTATCTACTGGATTATTAATATCAAGTAAAATTTTGCCTGTTAAAGTGTTGCTACCACCAGCAGCATTGATGGGTTAAAAACTGCCTCGTTTCGAGGTTCCCCAAACTACTATTCGCCAAGGAAGCGGCTTCAGCTTCCGAACCAAATTCAATGTCTGTCCCCAATTTTTTAGCTAGGTTTTCGGGGTTTTATACATTACGCCCACACATAAAGCGAGTGTTTTGTAACCACTTTGAAGTTAATGCTTCAGCCATACTTCCGTAACCGAGAAATCCAATTTTTATGGATATATTTCTTGACTGCCTAAAATAACAAAAAAGGGTAACATTTCCGATTAGTTCAACCTGGGCTAAGGACGGTGGTAATCGTGGTGCAGTCGGCACTCGCAAGCGCGGCACGCATGGCTGTCTCGTTGGTAAATGTCTCTTGCAGAATTTTTCCCTCAAACACGAGAGTTACTTCTTTATGCTGAAATGACCAAGGAGCAACCTTGATCTGTGTGGGATCATTATCCACAGGGGTTAAAGTGAGTGTGGTTTCACCTGATGCTGTCGGAACTCGACTAAATTGCTGCTGGCGATGCATTCCCATGCACAAAGCTAGTGAAAGAGAATCCCAGGTTGCCACTAGCGAGCGGTTACGCGCGATCACTTCTTGTGTTGCATACTGGGCATAGTGTGAATCATTTTGAAGGCTGACAGTAAGCTTTTCTTGGAAAGCGTACTCGTGCCCTAGAAATTCTCGCACCATCTGGGAAGATTCAGCTGAGTTCTGCCAACCTCTGTAGCGCTCGAATAGCCCGGTTCCGTGAAGCGAGACAAGCAACGCCACATACCTGCCAAAAGGGAGTGCTAATTGTTTCGCGTTCGACCAGATATTGACATGCTCTTCGGTGGGAACTTCCATAAAGTTATAAGGATAGCCCGTGTTGGCGTTCAAAGTGGGTACCCCCTCCCACCAAAGCCAGCCAATGTCATGTTGTTCTGCACCGAGACAAACTTCTTCTGTAGGTGCAAAAGAGCCGAATTGCTCATTCCCCCAAACCCGGGCTAGGCAACCAGAAATCCAAGCATGAGCCGGTTGCGTAATTACGGTGAGTCCTGCTGGCTCTTCACGATGTATCATGACTATATCCCAGTAAGTGGTGAGTTTGGTATCAAGCTAAACTTCTGGGGTGATTTTGCCTTCTAGCTGTAGATGGAATCTTGGGGTGATCTTAAATCAGTTTGATGAATCAATAAACCTCTCCGCTTCCCCGCGTCTCGGCGTCTCCGTTTCTGTATTAATTACGGGTGTTTAACCGGAGTTGATATGACGTATGCGTTAGAGTATTTGGCGATCCAAGCTAAGACTATGCATCAAAACTTGGTATCATAGTTACTAGAGTCACTTTGAGCTGATTATTTGAAGAAACAGATATGGACATTTTGACGCTAGGTTGGGTTTCTTTTATTGCTTTGTTCAGTTGGTCAATTGTGATGGTCATTTGGGGTCGCAACGGTTTCTAGATTGTCGGTGGAAGTTACATCTCCTCTAAATTTACTATTTCTGAGTGCGATCTCCCTACTACTTTTGGTTAGCGGTGGGGTAATCTACTTGACTGCCGTAGAATGGCGCGATCGCCGTCGTCGCTCTCGTGATGAACGCGGACGCTAGCTGGGTGTTGCACAATTATAGAATGGTTAGGGTTGCAGAGGTGCAGAGGAGCGGAGGAGAATAAACCTGTAACCTTTCGACTAACGACAGTTATCGCAGTGTCCGCACCGAAATCCGGCAGCTTCTTTGCTAAAGCCAAAGGCAGCTAACAAAAACTGCCAACGGCAACCTCGCGTCCTCAGATAGCGAGTCATGTCTGATTGCTGCTGGATGGCATTCGGCTGGGCCAAAGTTCGAGAGGATTTTTGGGGGCAGCGCCGATAACGGAAGGGGTCAACCCATTCTAACTGACCAACGCTATGGAGAAGGGCAAGCGCGATCGCTCCGTTGGGAAATTGCTTTGCTACCGTTGCTACCTCTCCTTCAGGGGGAATCTTTTTTGCTAGTTGTTGGGCGTGCCGATACTGCTTTTGCAATTGATTAGCAAAGAATTGGTGTCGCTGCTTATCCTCTGGATTTAGCCATCCTGTCGGTTCGCTAACTAGTGTGAGGGCATCTGCGAACTTGCCATCGCGCCCGCCTCGACCAATTTCCTGGATATACTCGGATAATAGTTGGGGAGGTTGAAAATGAATAACCCAACGGACATCTGGTTTATCAATCCCCATGCCAAACGCATTTGTAGAAACGACAAACTGAGTCTTTTCCCCCAGCCAACTCCCTTCAATTTCTCGCCGCTCCTCAGCACTCAATCCGGCGTGGTATGCTGCGGTTGCATAACCCAACGACCGTAGCCATTGCGCTAATGCTTCGCTATCCCTGCGAGAACGGACATAAACCAAGCCCGCTTGTTGGGCTTTTGCCTGAATAAACTTCAATAGCTGCTGGCGACGTGCCCTGGGAGTCCAGACAACTTGAACCCTGAGACGAAGATTTTTCCGGTAAGGACTGGTGAGATAGGTTGCGGGTTGTTGTAGTTGTAGCGTTTTCCGAATTGTCTGCTGGGCAGTGGGATTAGCGGTAGCAGTGAAAGCAGCGATTACGATTTTGCTTCCCGATGGTTTATACTGCAATAGAGCAGGTCGCACCATCCCCAAACGCCGATAAGCAGGTCGAAACGTTTCCCCCCACTGCACGAGACAGTGTGCCTCATCGAGAATCAAACCGTTAATTGGCACCTGCGGCTGAGACAAGCGTTCCCACACCGGCGAACTCAGTAGCGTTTCCGGCGAAAGGTAAAGCAATCGTAGCCGCTGCCCCTCTATCGCTTGCAAAGTTTGCTGGTGTTGGTATCTAGGCAATTCGCTATGCAACAGGGCAGCAGGTAAACCACGCTGGCGTAACTCTTGCACCTGATTTTCCATTAGCGCCACCAAAGGCGAAACCACCAAAGTTAACCCAGTTTGCAACAAAGCGGGCAATTGAAAACAAATCGACTTCCCCCCACCCGTGGGCAGCACAATCAGCGCGTCTTGGAACTCCAACAGGCTGCGAACAATTTCCCCTTGCGGCGAGCGAAAATCCTCATAGCCCCAGATGCGCTGGAAAGTAGCACGAATTTGCTTCCAATAGGTGGGTTGAGAGTCCATCATTAGCACTCCTGGCAAAAATCATTATTTACCAGCCTTCCCAGCAGGTGCGATTTTGTACAACCAACTTCTCTTCTTCGCGTCCTTGGTGTCTTTGTGGTTTACTAAATCTGTCTATCTAGCCTTCAAGATGCGGTTGAGATAGCGCAAAATGAGTATACCAATGATTGTGCTAGCAGCGGCAGCGAGCCAAAAGCCATTGGTAATGTAGTCCGACTGATCTAATGCCCAACCGCCAATTGGGGGACCAATAAAGTAACCGATTGCCCAACATTGGGAGTTGAGGGAGAGATATACCCCCCGTAGGGATTCTGGGGCTAAATCGGCAACGTAGGAAGAGGCAGAGGGCAAATAAGTCACCAAGGCGATCGCTAACACTCCCAAAGCGAAAATTGCCGGGATGAGAGGATTAGTGGGCACAACTCCTGTCACCCAAACCAGAACAAATCCGCCTGCCCACAAAATCAGGGATAAGGTAAGGGCACCACTACGACTAAAACGATTGAGAAAGCGGGCAATAGGAACCTGACAAATTGCAGCAAAGGCAATATGCCAAGTGAATAAAGCGCTAATAATAGTGGCTGAGAACCCCATTTGTGACCCTGCCGAGACGTAATTTCGGAAATACAGGGGCATAGTGGTTTGGATTTGAGAAATATAGATGGTAAAGAAAATGTTCACAAGCAGAAATACCATCAAGTGGCGATCACGCAACGCCACTGCCCAACCTCGACCAAATCCTGACTCCTCCTGTCCTTCTTGAAATTGGTACGTTTCCGGGACTGCAAAATAAATCACCAAGAAGAAGACAACAAAAGAAATGCCATCAATGATAAACAGGGTGCGGTAATTCCCGGATGTTGCAATCAACGCCCCACCCAGCACTACCCCAATTCCCAAACCGAGATTATCCGCCAATCGTGTAATTGCAAATGCTTCGTTGCGCTGCTCTATCGTGGTCACATCGGCTACGGCAGCTTCTGTAGCAGGCCAATACAGACCAATCCCTAACCCCATCAACAAATTACCGACTAGCAGCGTCGCAAAATTATTTGTCAGCGCCAATACTACATCCGCCACGGAAGAAACCGCCGCTGAGAGTAACAGCGTGCGCTTGCGTCCCCAAAACCGTGAGTCAGCAAACGAACCGCCCAAAAAGCGACCCAATACTCCAGAAACCTGGGCACTACCGAGTCCCACCCCCACCAAAGTTGCCGACAAACCCACCTGATTAACAAAAAAGATGGTGGCGTAAAACAGCGTAAATCCAGTGCCAATCTGGGATAATAAGCGACCCGCAGCTAGAATCCAAACGGTGCGACTCAGGGATGGTAGCAGGGCTTGCAGCTTTTGCTTGAACATGAAGGCATAGGAGTCAAACCCTTTCTAGAATAAGGAATTTTTGCCCCATTGCCCTACCTCTCACTCAATCTGATAGGGTGTGATGCTGCAATTCCCAAATGGCAGTACAAGCAATTTTTCAGTAATTTTACTGTGGAAATTCCCACTATCGGAAACTAGAGTGTAACAGTTTATACCAAAAACTCCAAACAAGCGCGTCATCTCTGAAAAGTTTACCTACCATAAGCAGGAGTGCGATATGTCTTCCGATTACATCAACGAAGTGATCGAACTTACTAACGACGAGCGTAGGGAAGCGGGGCTAGAACCGCTGGAGTGGGACGCTGAGTTATCGGAAGCCGCCCAAAACCACAGCGAA
>PXPT01000195.1:0-864 GCA_003021505.1 Cyanobacteria bacterium QS_4_48_99
CCTTCTCAAAGAAAGGTTGGCAGCTTCTGATTTTGCTGCTAGCGGAGCAACAGGAGTAATTGAGTTTGATCCATCTACCCACAATCGGGAGAGTCCGCCCACTGAGTTAGTTCAAATCCTGCCCTGCGGTACTCAGGAGTTTAGTTTATCCTTTGTGCCGACCCAGTACAATACTACAGACAATGCAGGCTTGAGTTGTAACTAACTTGCCCTTCATTTTTTCGCCAAGCAAACTGCCAGATCGAGGGGACACGCGCAAGGGCAATTCCGTGGCGCATGACCAAAACAATTATTTCCGATCCCGATCTAATACTATTTATCAAAAACTCTGCACTTTTTGGAGCTGACGTTTAGCAGCAACAAGATCAGGCCATCCAGTTAGAGAGCGAACGGTTGCTTTAGTCAAAGAATTAACTTTCCGAAAAACTGCCTTTTGCAAAGCTGTGAAAGAGTCAAAGTTTTTACCTGTAAAAGCCCTCTTCAGCTCTTCCCAAAGCCGTTCGAGGGGATTTAACTCTCGACTGTGGGAAGGCTGAAAAATTGCAATGACCTTCTCAGGCCATTTCAGGGAAGTGGCAACATGAGCGCTAGCTTGGTCGAGGTGTAGCAGATTGAAGCTATCTGGGAACGCCGCACTAAAAAGCTCAAGAAAGCGACCGAAGCCAACCCCATCGAGGTGGGAAAAGCTGTAGAAGAAATCTTCCCCGGTAGCGGGTTCGACGACACCGTAAAGCCAGTATCGCGCTGCCACTGTATTGGCATCACTGGTTTGATCGCTCCGAGTAATTCGTTGTCCTAGGAGTGTATGGAGTCCAAAACTTTCATCGGAGACTGTATTGGCATCACTGGTTTGATCGCTCCGAG
>PXPT01000195.1:1006-3094 GCA_003021505.1 Cyanobacteria bacterium QS_4_48_99
GGACAGCTCACGGTGGCGAAGGAGTTCCCCACCCGTGTCCTCTTCAGTTTTGCCTGTAGTTGCTAGCGAACAATTCCATGCACGGTGGAGTAAGCTGCTTGAGTGTGATAGTGCTGCTCGAGCCAGGCTTGTACCTCCCCATAGCTGCTGAATCCTTCTGGGTCTTGGAGTTGTTGTCGTAAACCTTAGAGTGCCTCCCGGGTGAGCTGAGGTGGACGACTAGGACTTGTAGTGACTTTCAGTAAACCGCTCAAGCCTTGCCTTGAGTAGGTTTTTAACCAACGGTAAAGGGTGGATTCCCCGCAGCCTAAAAGTGCCGCTAACTCCCTTCGGCTACTCACTTGATCCGTTTTTAGTAACTACAGTGCCCGCACCCGATAAGCTCGGTAGCGCCCCTGGGCTGGTTGACTCAGGAGCTGTCTGAGTTGGGAGGCGCTTTCATCGACCTCAACGTTGAAAACTGTGGTTATTTCGCCTTGGTTGAATCTCTTACTCTTCCATTACTAGCCAATTTAGTGCAGTCTTTTCAAGAATTGGTGTCTATGCGAATGACACCTTTGTTGACGATGGATGTCTGGGAGCACGCCTACTATCTTGATTATCAGAATGCGCGTGCCAAATACGCCGAGACTTTCGTGGATACTACGTCAATCAGCAGTTGGCTGCTGCCCAGTAAAGAGTTAACTTTAACTTCCCCTTCAACGAGAATGAAAAGGACAGTCAAGACTATAATCGTTGCTGTTTTTTGACACCTCAACTACAATAAATGCCTCGCATTGTAGATTTTTTAGCCTCTTTGAGATTGCCGCTGCGAGTCACTCCCACCGAATAAAAGCACGTGGATTTAGGTATACTGGCGCAGATTGCTAGTCTCGTTACACGTCTTACCAACATGAAGGTCATTTTCACATATTATTTTCGACCAAATTTTAGTTATTTTTTCAAATGAAATTGATAGAATAACAAAAAGCAGGGGAAAGTTCATGTCTGTCTTAGAGGGTGAGGTGAGGCGAGCATCGATTACTGCTAACGGGGTGAAGCTGCATTATGTCACTCAAGGAGAAGGCTCCTTGATGTTGATGTTGCACGGTTTCCCCGAGTTTTGGTATTCCTGGCGGCATCAAATTCCAGAGTTTGCGAAGGATTATCAGGTAGTTGCCCTCGACTTGCGGGGTTACAACGACAGCGAGAAGCCAGAAGGTGTAGCTGCCTATGGGATGGGGGAATTACTCAAAGATGTCGAAGGTGTTATTAGGGGACTGGGTTATGAAAGCTGCGTGTTAGTAGGTCATGATTGGGGAGGAGCGATCGCTTGGAATTTCGCATATACTCATCCAGAAATGGTGGATCGCTTGATCGTGATGAATATTCCCCATCCGGCAAAGTTTGGAGAAGGATTCAGCACGCCTCAACAACTCCAGCGAAGTTGGTATTTTTTCTTCTTTCAGTTGCCCTGGCTGCCAGAGTTACTTTTGCAGTGGAATGACTATGAGGCGATCGCTTCTGCTTTCACAGAAATGGCGGTTGACAAAACTGCCTTTAGTTACGCAGATCTAGAAACCTATAAAGATGCTGCAGCCAAGCGGGGAGCACTCACTGCCATGCTGAACTATTATCGCAACGCCTTTTCCGAAATTCACAATTTAACTCAGCAGAAGTGGGGCGTGCTGCACATCCCTACCTTGATGATTTGGGGGGAAAATGATGCTGCCTTGGGCAAAGAATTGACTTATGGAACCGAAGCCTACGTCAGCGATTTACAGATCAAATATATTCCCAACTGTAGCCACTGGGTACAACAGGAACAACCCGAGTTAGTGAATCGCTACATGCGAGAGTTTCTGGAGAGCAATACAACTGGGTTAGGAGTAATGTGATCGCACTCAGCAACTCTTTTAAATGCTAACTGTAATTACGAATTATTTAGCTTGCCCGTCCCCTTTCGCGCGCATTACGCAGTTCCGCCTCTAGCACGATAAACAAGAACTATTAGAGCCGATTTATAAAATCAATCTAAGGAAGAAAAGGGTAAGTGGTGCAAGAGTCGCTACCATCGCTTCTAGCGGTTAGACCAAGAAGAACTGATGA
>PXPT01000195.1:3248-5637 GCA_003021505.1 Cyanobacteria bacterium QS_4_48_99
TTGGCAGGAGCTCAACAACCAACTGCGAGGGCAACTTCGCCAACAAATCAGGAAAGAAGGCTGTTTCCACTGCTGCCTCTGCCGATAGCCAATCGGTCCAAAGGACCGAAAAAAGGGGGAAGTTTACGGCTTCGATGGTGGGAAGAAAGTGAAAGGGCGCAAGCGTCCTTTAGTGGTGGATCCACAAGGTTTTTTGCTAGCAGCAGTGGTCACGCCCAGCGAATGGTCAACACCGATGGGCAGCAGCAGTCCTGATGGAAGCGAGTTGTCACTCTCAACCACTAGAGCGGCTATGGGTAGACTCTGGCTACACCGGTAAGCGCTTTGCTCAAGTCGTGGCTGATGTTGGCGGTGCCACTGCCCTCGGTAGTCAAGCGACGGGTCGCCGGGTTTGAGGTTTTGTTCCAACCCTAGGTTGTGGAAAGGAATTGGCATGGTTAGTGCGCTATCGACGGCTGAGCAAGGATGATGAGCTGCTGCCAGAGGTGAGTGAGTCAATGATTTATGCTTCCATGGTGCGGCTTATGCTATATCGATTGTCTCCTTAAGAATTACTTTATAAATGACCTCTTAGTTTCCAGCAAATAAGTGAAGGTTGATCTCTCTGCCAATCTTCTCTATGTCCTCTGGGCTACATAATTAACTAAATAAGTGTTCATAATATGTTTCGGATTATAGATATTCTCTTAACCTTATTTTGTATCTTAAGACTGAAGGAAGGATGAAGCTCAAAATTTTATCCTGTGTGGAACAAATGAAGAGCAAATCACCGATCATATGTCTGAAAAAAGTATAGAAGTTTGTCCTATCTGTGGAGTCAAGATAGAAGGGGAGAACAAGGTACTATTTTCTGCGGGATCTCCAGGGAGTCGCTCCCGGCTGTGGGTGCGTGTCTGCCAGTACATCAAAAAAACAGGCTGTATTAATCAAGATAAAAAAGCAATAGGAGAGATTCAGCCCAACGATTACTATGGCGACGTTGAGGATTTACCTTTGTCCCCACCCAAGCCGACACCTAAACCGCTTACTGAGGTAGTTTCAGAAATGCTTGAGTCCAGGGGAAACTCCTCAAGTTAGTCACCTCTTGCAGAAGCCATCCCTTTTTAATATACTCACTTGGCGACGCTAGGGAACCTACTGTTGTTGAATGGATCTTCTGGCAGCTTTGTGTGCCTCTAGGGTTTTGCTGAAAACGTGAGTGCCGTCATATCGGGCAACAAAATAAAGGTGCTCTGTATTTTCGGGATTGACTACAGCTTTTAGGCTCGACTTGCCTGGGCTGGCAATGGGAGTCGGTGGTAAACCAGCATTCAGATAGGTGTTGTAGGGAGAAGGCGTGTTGACTTCGGCGAGGGTTAAAGCTTCCTCCGTGGTTTGTTTGATACCCAATCCATACTCAACAGTGGGATCAGCTTGGAGTCTCATTCCTTGGTCCAAGCGATTCATAAAGACTCCGGCAATGAGAGGGCGTTCTTTAGAAACTACTGCCTCTTTTTCCACAATGCTGGCAAGCGTTACCCATTCGAGCAGAGTGAGCTGAGTTTGGTCTTGATGTTGTTGATAGGTTGGTAGTGCAACCTGCTCGAAGCGCTCTAGCATGATTTGAATCACTCGCTGGGGCGTGAGGTGATCACCTGACACTTGATAAGTCTCGGGATAGAGAAATCCCTCCAGGTGAGGCAAATCCGCAGGCAACCAAGGGTATTGCTCTCGCGGAATATCCTTAGTAGCAGCGATAAATTCCTGCGCTGGGAAATACCCCTTAGACTCGAAGTGAGCCGCCATCCGCTCAATTGACCAGCCTTCGGGGATAGTAAAACTTACCTCAACTGTTTCACCTTCCCAGATTTTCTCGGCAACTGCTGGTAGCGGCTGGGTAGAGGAAAGTTTGTATGTCCCTGCTTTAAACCCTCCCTCTTGGTCTTTAAAACCCATCCAAAACGCCCACACTCTCCAACCCCGAACAGAACGGATTAAACCCGCATCCTCAAGTTTTTGACCAATCTGTTGCGTTGCTGTCCCTGAGGGAATGTGAATTTTTACCGTCTTGCCTGTTTCACTGGGAGGCGCACTCGCTCGCCGCCACCATGCCCAACTCCCCCAGGCAAAAAATCCGACAATTACCAGCAACAAGACAAGCGAATATAACCATTTAGAGCGGTTTTTGGAAGCTGTCATTTGATTAGCAGGGCATAAAACCAGCAACTTAAAAGATAACAATAGCAATCCTAGATGATTCTTAGAGATCATAGTAGGTTAGTCTCTGTAACCTGCCCATGACTCTGGAAAAATTCCTTGCCAGTAACCTCGACCCTAGAGAACTAAAGCGGGCTTGAGCTGTAAGGATGGGAATGCAAGCACTCAAGCACCGAGAAATTCCACCCATGTT
>PXPT01000196.1 GCA_003021505.1 Cyanobacteria bacterium QS_4_48_99
ACTTTCTTTAGACACACCATATAGCCGTTTGAACTCCCAACAAGACAATTTAAGAGCTTGTTTGTAACGCCTTAGGAAACCAACTAGGTCTAGTTTTATTCCTTTTGTTGAGCTTACTTCCTTGATTTGTGCAAGATGTCTACTGTATAGCGCAAGCTTAGAGTGGGATTATGTCACGGATGGTGTTTCAGCTACAATCATCAGCTTTACCTCCGCACCTCTGCTTCTAGTGCGGTTAATTATTCCCATCTTTGCCCACGCCTACTAGATATATAGTTTCCCCAGTCTCGGCTGACTGACGGGCAGCATCAGCCACTTTGAGGGCATAACAACTGGCATCTGGGGTTACATATAAAGGCGTACCTTCTGTCAAATGGTCTAAAACCATCTTGGTATCTTGAGCAAACAAGCCACGACGACTTCCTACTTCAATGGGAGTCTTTTCCTCTTCCCGCACTAAACTCCCTTCCTCACCGTCAAAAACGAGCGTTCCTTCATCTCCATGCAACTCAAAAGTGCGGTTTCGTTGCCAAAAGGTTTCTCCTTTGCCGTAAGTGAGATCAGCAATTAAACCATTGCTAAAACGTAACTGGGCATTGCACAAACAGGCAGTGTAATAGTCTGGCTCGGTTGTTTCCCAAAAGCGGGGTTGGCAACTGACAGAAGCAACTGTGCCAAATAAATTGGTTAGTCGATGGATGCGCGAAAGTGCCCCACTAAGGGGAAACCCAAATAAAGCTCGGCTATACGTCCAGCGGCGAGGCGCTGGGCGCTTGGGGTTGATGGTGACGTAACGCGCGTAGAAGGCATTGCCAATTTTGGGTAAGGATTGGCGAATCGCTTGGTGCAAACCGCCTAATAGCTCGATATGTTCCACATGCAGGAGTTTGCCCTGGGTTTGGGAGAGCGTAATGAGGGCTTGTGCCTGGGCGGGATCCAATGCCGGGGGATATTCGACAACAACGTGTTTGCCAGCTTCGAGGGCAGCATGGGCGATCGCGCCATGATCGTGATTAATTGTGCAGATTGTGATTAAATCGATCTCGGGATCGCTAACTAGTTGCTGGGGCGAGTCTCGGGGCGATGCTTGGTGAGTTTGAGCGAAGTTTGCTGTGCTTGGGGATGTATGTCCTGTAACCGCAACCAGGCGCGATCGCTCATCCGCTTGCAATGCTTCTGCTCGTCGCTGTGCTGCAAATCCTGTCCCCACGAGTCCCACTCCTAGGGGGGAATTGGCAGAAAAATCGGTGGAAGTCTGCATCTGTCTCACTGGCGATGAATCGCAATTTCACTTTCTTTTCCATTAAAGGGTAATATCTCAGACAGCTTTGCCTATCTAAGTACAAATCATCAATTTAGCTATAACTATAACTAATACTAATAAAAAGAAATTTATCCCCTATATGACTACTCAACTAAGTAGGAAAAACTCGCATGGTTGAGCCAACTGCGGCGATACAGATTTTTCCATCCAAACAGTGCTGCTTCCTAAGTTAGATTATAAGTTTATTTTATTTAATCTAGTATTAAGAATCCTATTGCTAATGCGGCTCCACAGCAGAGAGATTTTTCTCTAGTATCAAAAGTGAAGCCGATCAAACCAGCAAAACTTCAAGTAAGGACTGCTGTTTTGCATTAGAAGAGGAAAACCAATTTATGGCAACTTACAACGTCACTTTACAAAACGAAGATGAAGGAATTAATGAAACTATCGAAGTTCCCGATGACGAATACATTCTAGATGTTGCTGAAGAAGAGGGAATTGATTTACCTTACTCCTGCCGCGCTGGTGCTTGCTCCACCTGTGCTGGTCTCCTAAAAGATGGTGAAATAGACCAGTCTGACCAGTCTTTCCTAGACGACGAGCAGATCGAGCAAGGGTACGTTCTCACCTGCATTGCTTATCCTATGTCAGATTGCACAATCATTACTCATCAAGAAGAAAATCTGTACTAAAGTGATCCTGATTAATCAGTTTTCTCTAATTACCTAGAGTAGAGCATTTTGGCAGGGGCACGGATTCAAGCCCCTGCTTTCATTTTTTCTGTCCCCCCGCAGAAACGGACGATTAAAATGGCAGTCACCACTCAGCAACTAACTAAGTGGAAGCAACAGGGACGCTCTATCGTGGTACTTACCGCGTGGGACTATGGTATTGCCCAGCTATTAGATGAGGCGGGCGTGGATGTCATTTTGGTGGGAGATTCTATGGCAATGGTGGCGCTAGGATACCAGACAACGCTGCCAGTGACCTTAGAGGAAATGCTACATCACGCCGCAGCCGTGCGTCGGGGTGTTAATCAGGCGTTGGTTGTCTGCGATCTGCCCTTTTTGAGTTATCAGGAGAGTTCCAGCCAAGCGATCCACTCCGCAGGGCGGGCACTGAAAGAGGCAGGGGTACAGGCAGTAAAGTTAGAGGGTGGAAACCCTGCGATCGCTTCCTCGGTTGCCCAACTCACTCAAGTGGGAATTCCTGTAATGGGACACGTTGGTTTAACGCCTCAGTCTGTGCATCAACTCGGCTACCGACGGCAAGGAAAGACTACCGATGCAGCAGAGCGCATTTGGGAAGAAGCGATCACCCTTTCCGAAGCTGGGGCATTTGCGGTCATCTTAGAACATATTCCCCCAGAATTAGCCGCGCAAATTACTGCGAAACTTCCCATTCCCACCATTGGCATCGGTGCAGGAGCAGATTGCGACGGGCAGGTGCTAGTTACTGCCGACTTACTGGGACTTTCTCAAAAGCAGCCCCCCTTTGCCAAGTCTTATGCCAACTTGCGGCAAGTTATTACCGAAGCTGCCCAAGATTTTGCCAGCGAGGTGCGACAGCATCAGTTTCCAGAAGGAGATTGAGCTTAAGCTATGAATAAGGGCTTTGGGCAGACGGCAGAATTCACCCCATACATACGAGCTACTTACTTCGGTTTACTGCCGGATTTTATTGGTTGTGGCTTGGGCAAACATCTACTAACTTCTGCCGTAGAGCGTGCCTGGGCAACTGGTGCTAATCGCATCTGGGTACACACCTGTACCCTCGATCATCCCGCCGCGATGCCTAACTATCTCAAACGGGGCTTCCAATTAAACGGGAAAAATATCTTAGTTATGGTGATCGCGCCTGGTAGTTAGGACGCTAAGATGTAATCATCGAGCAGGATTCAGGAGCCAGAAACCTTTTCTGAACCCTGGAGGTGTTTAACGACCAACGCCGACGTAATGGAAACCTGCGGCTTCTAACGCTTCTCGATCCAAGAAGTTGCGACCATCGACGATCGCGCAATTTTTCATCAATTTTGTCATTTGCTTGTAGTCTAGCTCGCGGAATTGGGGCCAGTCTGTTACTAACACCAAGGCATCGCAGTTGTCCGCTAATCGCTCGGGGTCGGTTTCGACTACGACATCGGATAAGCCGTGGCGCATCCCTTTTTGGGAAATAATCGGGTCATAAGCTTTCACTTTAGCACCGAGGCGATTGAGTTCTTCAATTAGATTCAGGGCAGGCGCATCGCGCATATCATCTGTATCGGGCTTGAAAGTAAGCCCCAACAAGCCCACGGTTTTGCCTTTGAGGATTTTTAGTTCCTGTTGGAGTTTCTCAACGGTAATTAAACGCTGGCGTTTGTTGACATCCACCGCCGATTTTAGTAGTTGGGCATTGTATTTGTAGTCATCTGCGGTGTGGATTAAGGCAGAGACATCTTTGGGGAAACAGGAACCTCCCCAGCCAATGCCAGCTTGCAAAAACTTGTCCCCGATGCGAGAGTCAAACCCCATGCCTTTGGCAACTTGGGTAACATCAGCACCAACGCGATCGCATATATTCGCCACCTCATTAATAAAGCTAATTTTGGTTGCCAAGAAAGAATTGGCAGCATATTTAATCATCTCAGCCGAACTTAAGTCAGTCATCACAACTGGTACAGGGGGCAGTGACTTATCGGCTGCCATCTCTCGCTCCACGATAGGAGTGTAGAGTTCTTCCATCCTGGCAAGCGCTTTTGAGCTATTGCTACCTAGCACAATCCGATCTGGATTAAACGTATCGTAAACCGCCGATCCTTCCCGCAAAAACTCAGGATTACTGACAACATCAAAATCCACATTTGCTTCTTCTGCTGCTTCAGCAGCGCCACCCCCAGGCGTTACCAGAGACTTATGGCGTTCAGCAACACCATCGAGGACAATCATCCTTACCCAATCCCCAGAACCAATGGGAACTGTCGATTTATTCACAATCACCTTGTAATCGCTGTTGAGATGGGAACCAATACCACGAGCCACTGCTTCGACGTAGCGAGTATCACTTTCTCCAGTCGGTAAAGCAGGAGTGCCCACCGCAATAAATAAGACATCACCATGCTCCACCCCAGCTTTTAAATCAGAAGTAAATTCCAAACGCCCCGCTTGGGCAGAAGACTGCATCATCTCTGAGAGGCTAGGTTCATAAATGGGCGCTTGCCCAGCTTTCATGGACTTGACTTTTTCTTCGTTATTGTCAACACAGACGACATGATGTCCCACGCGAGCCAGACAAACACCTGTAACTAAGCCAACATATCCAGTTCCAATAACACAAACGCGCATATAACTAATCCTCAAAGTTAGTGATTAAAACAAGTTTGTCAGTTTTTTTCGATTTTTGGCAACAGAGCCAAGGCGATTAAGCGCTATGTTGAAAGCATTAACTTTACTCACGACTTTTAATAGCGTGCTGCTCTGCCTCCAGGCGCTTGCGAAAATCTTCAATCAAGTGCTGCAAGCCCTCTTGTAAGGGGACACTTGGTTCCCAACCCAGCAGTTTCTTCGCCCGAGTAATCTCAGGCTGCCGCTGCCTGGGATCATCCTGAGGTAGGGGGTTAAAAATAATATCTACCTCGGGATTAGCCATCTTTTGAATCGTTTCTGCAAGTTGTAGAATTGTGTACTCGTGGGGGTTGCCCAGGTTAATCGGTCCGGTTTGATCGCTGTTCATCAGCCGAATTAGCCCATCAACTAAGTCGGAAACGTAGCAAAAACTCCGAGTTTGCGAGCCACTGCCGTAGACTGTTAAGGGCTGATTGCGTAGAGCCTGCCCTGCAAAATTACTCACCACGCGACCATCATCTTCTAGCATTCTTGGTCCGTACGTATTGTGTGCGAAAACACAATAAGTTCCCCCCACGAAATTTTCATGTTCGGGGACAGAGAAGTCATAAACATAGTCATTGATTTCAAACGCTTCTATGCTTTTTACCCTTCCCCAAGCCACATCTTCAGTGGTTTTCGCTTGCAAATTTTGTCGAGCGCTGACTAAATTCAAGATTCGGTAATCGTCTAATCCCTGCACAGTCAGTCGATAGGATTTGTACTGCTTGCTACCTCCCTGGCTAGCTGTTGTGTAAAATTCAGATACACTCCCGACAATTCCAAACTTAGCCAGAATCATGACTAGTTTTTCGATAATTTTCTGACTAGAACTGTTAAAAACTAACAACGACTCTTGTGTTTGGACATCATGGTTGCCATCTCCTTCCCAAAATCCCTGTAGAAAATAAACTAGCTGCTCTTTGGGAAGTTGTAAAATCCATTCGGGAATATTTTTTTCTGGATTTAATTTGTTACCAATTTTAAAAGCATCAACGACTAAATTTACAATTAGTTTTGACCGAATGTAGACGCTGGCTGCCCGCTTGCCTTCCTTGTCAAACAGAATGTGACACTTACAGCCAAATAGCTCTTCAGTAATTTGGACAAGTTTTTCTAGATACTTGACATTGGAACTAAACAAAAGCTGGTAGTCTCTTTCGCTTTTGACTAAGCAACCTTCTGCTAGGTAGAACCCTAGAAACCACAGGAAGTCAGTAACGTTTACAATTCGATTATTAATTGGCTCGACAGAATGGGCACTAACAATTTTGTCTTTAGCAGATAGGGGGAGCGCTAAGTGCCGCCAGAGCGCCAACGGTATTCTATTAGTTGCTTCGTATCTCTTGAGAATTCTGAAGACTTGACGAGAGTTGACACCTGGCGTTGATAAATATTTAGTAATTTCCTCTCGGAATTGCTCTAAATATTCAACTGTATCTTCGCTAACAATGGAAACTCCGGTAGTGTTTTCCAGTTTTTCTGTAATATAAAAAGGTTCTAGAGGTTGCTCAAGGAAACTCAATTTTTTAGGCACAGCTACTGCATCACCGACTTGCAAATCCTTACCAAAAATAGCCAAGGGTTGTCCCTGCTTATCGAGTGTAAAAATACTATGGTCTTCGGTGACTTTGACTTGTTTGCCCCAGGTAGTGGTAATGGCGTAGCCTTTTTTAGCTACCTTATGTTTCCAAATTGCCGAAATAGGCTTGATCGTTACTTGAGAGTGGTGATCAAAACAAGGGACTGAAACATCCGACACATCTCCGCTAATGTGCTCATAACAGTCGGCAAAGGTTTCGTAGTAAAGTTGATTCCCTTTGTAATAAATAACCTTTTGATCTCCAGTAAGACTGTTAAAAATTCGCGCCACGCGAATATCGACCCCGTTATCCCTGTGGTAGTCAAATGCCAAAGTTTCTGCTACCCGCTTCCCTTCGTCGTAGCAGTTGCCGCAAAAAGCAGCCCGTCCATTGCGACGTACGCAAACGACGTGGTTGCGGACGCTGACACAGTAGACATTACCTGCGTAGCGAATGCGTTCGGGAGGAACGAGACTGGCATCGAGAGCTGGTCGAATATTAACGCAATAGAGGTCACGACCGTGGGCTGCATGGGAAACCACCGAGGCTGCATAGCCGCAGCGCATTGCCAACTCCTGCACGTCGTCAGCCAGGTGTTTGGATTTGGTGTAGTAAGCGTAGTGGTTCCCTCGCTGCACGCCATCCCCTACCATCAGTGCATTGAACAAGATCAATGACTGTCGCTGCGACAGGTGCAGAAACTCCTGTGGGATATATTTCTCCCCTGAGTTCCCTAGTGGTAAAAGAATCTCAGCTAACTGTTTACTACAAATCCGAAACTGGTGGTGATCGGATTGGAAAAACTTAAAGCCCAGTTGATCAAGACACTTTTGAATGCTTTCCCGTTTTTCTGGGTTCTCTTGGGCAATCAGGATATTATAATCAGCAATGTCGTAATTTCGACCTCCAACGACTCTTGCCCGCTGCCGCACGTGGACGCACCCTTCCGAAATGTAGTAGCCCAGGAATTCCAGCCAGGCATCCATCGGGATGCGCTTAACATTGATCTTGGCATTTCTAGGAGGTTGCCCTAGTTCAAACCATTCTCGCTCTTGACCAGTAAACTCTCCTCCCGTCAGTACACGCCAAGAATCCCAGTGTATGTTCTCATCGGCACGTAAAAACTTTAGGGAATCGCTTTTACTGCGCACATACATCCAGTGATTGGGTGTAACGCATAAATCAAATTTAGAATTGGCAAACCGCAGTAACTCACCAACGTAGGGCTGTACGATATGCTCGTCCGGTACATGGTACTCAATTTGACGATCTCGATTGAGTGTGGCGACACGCACTCCGGCTTGCAAATCTGGGAAAGGCACCCAGCCGTTTTCGGTCAGAATTTCGGTAGCGGCATCGTAGCATGACCGTATGCCAGTGCAACTGACATTACCGCGATAGTCTTCTGACTGAGGATGTACTTCGGGATCGCCATACACTTCTGAGGTGGAAGCTAGGAGAAATTTCGCATTCACCCGTTTGGCTAACCCAAGCATATTCATCGTTCCAAGGACGTTGGTTTTAATCGTCTTGACAGGATTATATTGATAGTGAATTGGGGAAGCCGGACAGGCGAGATGGTAAACTTGATCGACTTCTAAGCGAATCGGGTCAGTAATATCGTGACGGATGGTCTCAAAGTTGGGATTGTCTAGCCAATGCAGAACGTTGCGCTTGCGACCTGTATAGAAGTTATCCAGGCAGATGATTTCATGACCTTCTGAGAGTAAGCGATCAATGAGGTGAGAGCCAATAAAGCCTGCACCACCAGTAACTAGGATTCTCATGCCAAAATCTGACCAGTTTAGGGTCTATTTTAGGCTATCTCTCTACTCCCCTAATGTCCAGAGTGATCGCGCCATAGCAAGCGGTACTCTCCTATACCCTTGCACTTCTACCCTCTGCCCAAATTCCTTATTCATTCATCCAGCCGCAACACTGCCATAAAGGCTTCTTGGGGCACATCAACAGCGCCCACTGACTTCATCCGCTTTTTCCCTTTCGCCTGCTTTTGCAGGAGTTTCTTTTTCCGAGAAACGTCGCCGCCGTAGCACTTGGCAAGCACATCTTTACGAAGCGGGGGGATGTGTTCGCTGGCAATAATCCGAGAACCTGTCGCTGCCTGGAGAGGAATCTTGAACTGTTGGCGGGGAATCAGTTCCCTAAGTTTCTCGACAATAGAGCGACCAATATCGTAAGCTTTGTCATTGTGAACAATCGCGGCAAGGGAGTCCACTGGGTCCCCATTCACCAAAATATCCAGTTTCACTAAGGGATTTTCCCGATAGCCTACGAACTGATATTCCATGCTGGCATAGCCGCGAGAGCGGGATTTGAGCTGATCGAAAAAGTCGGTCACGACTTCTGCAAGGGGCAGTTCATAAATCAGCGTCGTCCGTTCCTGGGTAAAGTATTGCATATCTTTAAAATCCCCCCGCCGAGTCTGACACAGCTCCATCAGTGGACCAACGTAAGTTTCGGAGGTGAGGATTTCCACTCGAATGTAGGGTTCTTCCACCTTTTCCCGTTGCTGAGGCGAGGGCAGTAGGCTGGGGTTGTCGATTTCGGTTACTTCACCGTCAGTGGTGGTGACGCGATAAATCACCGAAGGGGCAGTAGTAATTAAATCTAGGTCATACTCTCTCTCCAATCGCTCTTGAACAATTTCGAGGTGCAGCAACCCCAAGAAGCCGCAGCGGAAACCAAACCCCATTGCACTGGAGGTTTCCACTTCGTAGGAGAGGGCAGAATCGTTGAGTTTGAGCTTTTCGAGAGCGTCGCGGAGGTCTTTATAGTCGTCTGTATTGGTGGGAAATAAGCCACAAAACACCATGGGCTTGGCTTCTTGGTAACCCGGCAAGGGAGCCTCAGCAGGCGCATTGGCAAGGGTAATGGTGTCACCGACGCGGGCATCTTCAACGGCTTTAATGGAGGCAGCAAGATAGCCTACTTCCCCGGCGTGGAGTTCCTCGACTTCGATTTTGGTAGGGGAGAGGATGCCTAATTCGTCAATTTCGTATTCCTTCTCCGAAGCCATGAGGCGAATGCGATCGCCTGGCTTTACTTTACCATCCACCACTCGGAAATAGACAATCACGCCGCGATAGGGGTCATAGTAGCTATCGAAAATCAAAGCGCGTAGGGGTTGCTCGATGGTATCGGCTGGTGGCGGAATGAGGTAGACAATCGATTCCAAGATTTCCTCAATGCCCATGCCTTGCTTCGCCGATGCCATAATTGCGGCACTACAGTCGAGTCCCACCGCTTCTTCAATTTCCTGAATTACCCGTTCGGGTTCGGCGCCAGGGAGGTCAATTTTATTTAAGACCGGGATAACTTCGAGACCCTGATCAATGGCAAGATAGATATTAGCAAGGGTTTGTGCTTCTACTCCTTGGGAAGCGTCTACGACTAGTAATGCCCCTTCACAGGCAACTAGCGATCGCGACACTTCGTAGGAAAAATCCACGTGACCCGGAGTGTCCAGAAGATTGAGAACGTATTTTTCTCCATCTTGGGCTTTGTAGTTCATGCGGGCTGCTTGCAGCTTAATGGTAATTCCCCGTTCCCTCTCTAAATCCATGTTGTCGAGGAACTGCTCTTTCATTTCCCTCTGGCTCACTGTTTCAGTAAGCCGCAGCAGTTGGTCAGCTAAGGTGGATTTTCCGTGGTCGATGTGAGCAATAATCGAAAAGTTGCGAATGCGAGATACGGGAGCCTTAGTCATAGCGATTTACAAGCAGCAACCAAAAATAGATAATTCTTGCTTTATTCTATCGGGGAGTCGGGGCTGCCAGAAGTTCTTGTTGTATTGGGAGCATTTTCTTTGGGCGGCAGGGGAAGCAGGGAGCAGAGGAGCAGGGGAGATAACCTTTAACCTGCAACCTGTAACCTGCAACCTCTCCTCACGATGTATACTAAGCTAGGAGAGCACAGGAAGATACGATGCTGCGGCTGTATGACTTTTTGCTTTCTGGGAATTGCTACAAAATTCGTCTCCTACTCACTCAAGTTGGCATCCCTTTTGAGAGGGTAGATGTAGACATCACTCAAGGGGAAACTCGAACACCAGAATTTACCAGCAAGAATCTTAATGGTCGGGTTCCTGTGTTAAAAACTGAAGCGGGTGAATTTCTCGCAGAATCCAACGCCATTATGTTCTATTTCAGCGAAAATACCCAGTTTCTTCCCAACGATTCTTGGCAGCGGGCGCAAGTGCTGCAATGGCTATTTTTCGAGCAGTATAGCCACGAACCTTATCTTGCCACCCCTCGATTTTGGATTTCTGTTTTAGGCAAGGCAGAGGAATATCGGGATGCAATTGAACAAAAACACGAAGCTGGTTATGCGGCGCTAAAGGTTATGGAAACTCACTTAAGCGATCGCTCCTTTTTCGTGGATGAGCGCTACACTATTGCTGATATAGGGTTGTTTGCATACACGCACGTAGCGGATAAAGGGGGATACGATTTGAGCAAATTTCCTGCAATCAAGGCTTGGCTGGAACTAGTCCAAGCTCAACCCCAGCATATCAGTATTACCCAGTCCTGATAGTAATGCTTCTAGTATTATTCGCAGCTACACCCTAAA
This sequence comes from Cyanobacteria bacterium QS_4_48_99, assembly GCA_003021505.1. Taxonomy (GTDB): domain Bacteria; phylum Cyanobacteriota; class Cyanobacteriia; order Cyanobacteriales; family Rubidibacteraceae; genus QS-4-48-99. The sequence continues at coordinate 10,800 of PXPT01000196.1, forward strand.
ATGCTAGTAAAGTATCGATTTAGCTTATGAACGATAATTCTGTATCTTCTCAGCGTTCAGCTAACCAAGTAGAAGTCTCCATCCAACTCGATTCCGAGCTTTTCGAACAAATTCAGCACCTGAGCAATGACCCTTCTCGGGTGATTGAAACGGCAATCAAACAATGGCTGAAAGGCGACGGAGAGCAGGAAGAAGGGCTTGCCCGTACCTTTAGACGGAATCCTCCTGTTCCCCCACGTGGCGAATGGAATGACTGAGTTGGGGTCAACGAACCGCTAAGGCAAGGGCACGGGTGCCTGTAAGGGCGAGCCGGCGGCTCCCCTTTACTTCGGCACTATGAGATGTCGGTAACAAAGGATGCAAAGAGTTAGAAGTTAACATATGACAGACAACGCGCGTGAGATTTTTCGGGCGGCTTACGAAAACCGCTATACTTGGGATGACAACTTTCCCGGCTATATTGCAGATATCCAAATCCAGCAGGGTGAGGAAGTTTATACGGGCAAAGTCCGCATTAATAGTGACCTCAGTGTAGAAGTCACTGGCATAGAAGACGAAAAAGTCCGTGAGAGTGTCTACAATCAGATGCGCGATCTCATCACTCATCGCAAGCGTTCTTCCTTTGAAAAGGCGCATGGGAAAAACGAATTTTACCTCGGCGAGAAAGATGCCACAGGCGCAGTAGAAATTGGGGTCGAAGGTGATGCGATGGGGTCTAATTACAAAGTCCGAGGTCAACAAATTTGCCAGGTTAACCGGGTAATGGGACCAGTCGCATTCACGATTAATACCCAGGATAGCCTAGACACCGGAGAAGGCTACATTTCCACTAAGTACAATGCTGTCTTCCGCAATCCGAACACGGATGAGCTGAGGGGGAAAAGCGAGTTTGAAGAAACCTACGAGAATGTGGATGGCTATTATCTCCCCACTCGTGAGGTTGTTTACTCGATTGACGAGGGTGGAAAGAAAACTACGACGGAGTTTAGTTTCGACAAGATTGAGCTATTAGAACATGCAACTGTGTAGAAAAGTGGCTTGCATTGATTGATTCTGCTGTCGTGCTTAAGGTAGGTTTGATAGGCTAGAGATACGCTCTACGAGGGTAGCTTGACGGCAAGTTGTTGACCCGAGCAGCACATAAAAAGCATTGAATTGCAAAGGTAAATTATGACCGATACAAAACTCGCACTAACGCCCGAAAACGTGGAAAAAGTCTTAGATGAATTGCGTCCTTACTTGATGGCTGATGGAGGCAACGTCGAGCTAGCAGAAATCGACGGTCCGATTGTCAAGTTAAGGCTACAGGGCGCTTGTGGCTCTTGCCCTAGCTCAACCATGACCTTGAAAATGGGAATCGAGCGACGCTTGTGCGAATATATTCCTGAAATTGCCGAAGTTGAGGCAATCATGTAAAAGAAGACACGAGGAAGAGATTTTCATCTGTGTCTCCCTTATCTTCCCTTAGGGATTAGCATACACAACCTCTGTTCTCGCTTAGTATAGGGTAGCGCTGGAGTGCTGCCCTTATTTTGCGTTTTTGCTGTTTGAAAGTTAATGTCTCATCCGCTCTAGGTCGCTTTTATCTGGCATCAGGACCAACCGCTCTATAAATCTAGCGATGCTTTCTCTTCCTATTCCCAGCAGTATCTTTTGCCTTGGGTGCGACTCCACGGCACGAAAGATTATCTCGATTTAGTGCTTCTACTTGAGCGCTATCCCCGGTTGCATCAAACCGTTAATTTGGTTCCCTAGCTAATGTTGCAGTTAGAGGACTATATCGCTGGCACTGCCTTTAACCCCTACCTAGCACTTACTCTAACGCCTGCGGAACAGCTCGATTACCATAAGCGGCACTACATTATCCACCATTTTTTTGATGCCCACCACCACACGTTAATTAACCCCCATCCCCGCTACGCGAGACTATACCAGCAACGGCAGGAGAAAGGAGAATCGTGGTGCTTGGAAAACTGGACACCGCAAGATTACAGTGATTTGCTCGCATGGCATAACCTTGCCTGGATTGACCCGCTATTTGGGGATCACCCAGAGATTGCCACCTGGCTGAAGCAGGGGAAGAATTTTACCTTGAGCGATCGCCAGCGCATCTGCTCCAAGCAACAAGAAATCCTGAGCTGCATCATTCCTCAGCTACCGAAGAATGCAAGCAGCGGGTCAGTTGGAAGTAATTACTAGTCCCTATACCCATCCTAAATTACCACTTCTAGCGGAGACGAATTCAGCTCGCGTAGCGTCTCCAGAAGTAAGTCTGCCGCAGCAGCGGTTTCAGTGGGCAGAAGACATCCCCAGGCACTTACGCAAGGCTTGGGAAATGTATCAACAACGATTTGGCACGACACCGCGCGGCTTGTGGCCCTCGGAGCAATCCGTTAGCCCCGAGATTTTACCCGATATTGCCAAGCAAGGTTTCCAGTGTATTTGTTCGGATGAGGCGGTGTTGGGAGAGAGCCTGAATCGCATTTTTTACCGGGATAAGTGGGGAATCTTCGGGAACCGGAGTTACTTTATCGTTCTTATCGACTAGAGATACCTCAAGGGGACTTAGCAATTGTTTTTCGGGATCATCGGCTCTCGGATTTGATTGGTTTCACTTATAGCTCCATGGAACCGCAGCAAGCAGCCTCGGATTTAGTCGGACACTTAGAGGCAATCTCGCGTTCTCTCCAACAGCAAGCTAGTGGCACAGCATTAGACCATTTGAACTTCTATCTGCGGCTAGACTTCAAGGCAGGCATTCAAGTGGGTGAGTCTCTACCCAAGGAATTGCACCTACTTTGGTTTTATCCTGGTAAAACCCATCACAACAGCCCTGCACCCCTAGCCAGCTTACCGGATAAAGCACCACTCAACTATTTGTTCCACTACCATCTGGGAATTCACCTGCTAACTGGTTCGATGTGGTTAGAAGAAGCTGGGGAAGATTTTCGCTGGTATTCCTATACAACTCGTGCCCAAGTGGGGTTAAATCAATGTCTAAAATTAGCAGTCCCCTGGGCAGATTTACACGTGGAACCGGATTCTTCCTTGCGGCTGGTTGTTGTCTTGGCAGATGATGGCGATTTCCGCAGCTATTTGCCTGAAGAGAAGCTGGTGGCGCTGCAGGTTCCTTAGCTGTAAGCAAAGGAAGCAGGGGAGGCAGGGGGAGCAGGGGAAGCAGGGGGAGAAATTAATGTAGGTGAGACAGTTACTCAAGGGGAACTGAGAAGAGCAACGGTATGAGTTTGAGGAGATTTACTCTCGTGCAAAATACCAAAAATGCGATACTTTCTGCCTACATAGGTGAACTACCAACACCATAATCTTTGATTATGGTGTTGGCTTCCAGCTTCAACAGCATTTGCCATCACAGAGGATTTGCGCCCCCTGGCTGGTCTGAC